>NZ_BDUD01000001.1:3014755-3389564 GCF_003113895.1 Nostoc commune NIES-4072
AATGACTGTACTGCTATGACCTTCTAAACTATTCACCTCGATCGCACGATTTTCTTTCTTCTCATTTGGCTTTAAGTAAACTGCTTGCTGTAGAGTTAATACAGTGTGCATTAGGGTATCGCTTCTGTGCTGCGCCCAAAGTGTATGCTTGAGTTTGCTACCTGCCTGTAAGGCTGTTATTAAAGCATCTGGATATTGTCCAGAGACAGCAAAGGCTTCAGAAGAATTATTGATGGCGTTAATTTGACTAACATTTGCCTCTACTGCCCACTGGAATGTTGCCGCAGCTAAAACAGCAAATCCTAAACCTGCGGTTATGGAACCAAAAAGGGCGCGTTTGAAAACACGATTAAGTTTTACTTCACTTTGTTTTCTTTGTTCTCGTTCTTTTTCCAGTTCCGCCATCACCTGCTTTAACTTCGGTTCCTGTTGCTGGCGGATAAAGGCGGCGATGTAGTCATGTACCAGTTGATAACGGTCGGCGGGGTTTTCTGGTAATAAAACCACTAAGCCAGATTGGACAAAAATCTCTAATATTAAATCTAATTTACTGATTTCAGAAGCTTGTTCCGCCCTAGCTTCTGATCTCCCCGCCTGGGTTGACCCCCTTAAGAAGGGGGTAGAAAGAATAAAGCCCCCCTTCTTAAGGGGGGTTGGGGGGATCTCCGATAAATACGGCATCAAATCGCGTTCCAATTCAGCGCGAGTCTTTAGGGGGCGAGTTCCTTTTTCATCCGTGAGCAAATACAGTAATATGTCTGCTGCTTGCTGATTTTCTTCACCGCAATCATTAACAACTTCATTTAAATAACGCTTAACCAATTCGCCCTTAGTACCACGCTGCCGATATTCTGCCAGAGTTGTAATATTCTCCGTTTGCAGTTGCGCCCCCACAACCTGCAACTCAATGGGACGAACTTCGCCCAATTCTCCGGCTAAATCTTGCACGAGTTGTTCAACTAAAGCAGGTTCTAAGCGAAAACTAGTATTTTCAGTTAAACGCTGAATAATTGACTTCGTATCAGTAGGTGAAAAGTTTCCCAACTTGTAAAGCACGTTATTACTGAGAATGTCATTGCCAATAATCTTGAGGCTGGACAAATCATTGCACTCTAGCAAGTAATGAATGTAATCTACCCGCAGCGATAAGATAACTTTCACCGATAGAACATTCAGACACTCTCCCAGAAACTCAAAGAATTGCTTCCTTTGTGCAGGTTCGGTGTAAACAAAGAAAAATTCCTCAAATTGATCAAAAATTAACACCGTGCGGAGGTTGCGCTGTTCGTTTTCTTTAAGTTTGGATATTAAATATTGCGGAGTTCCGAGTTCTGAGGCTCGATGTTGACCTTCTGAGGCTCGACGTTGACCTTCCGAGGCTCGACGTTGACCTTCTGAGGCTCGACGTTGACCTTCCGAGGCTCGACGTTGACCTTCTGAGGCTCGACGTTGACCTTCTGAGGCTCGACGTTGACCTTCTGAGGCTCGACTTTGACCTTCTGAGGCTCGACTTTGACCTTCTGAGGCTCGACTTTGACCTTCTGAGGCTCGACGTTGACCTTCTAATCCTTCCTCATCTTCCTCATCCTCCACCCTGCGGGAAGCTAAAGCTACATCCCCCTCATCTCTTCCCAAAAGATTCCCCAACTCTTCCACCCAGTTGGTATAAACACGCATTACTACCGGCATATAATCTTGAACACCGATCGCTTTATTCTTTAAAGCTGGCACTAGTCCCGCATTCACCAGGGAACTTTTGCCGACACCCGATTGCCCATGAATTACTATCAGCTTATAATCAGGGCGGCCCATGCGTTCAATTAAACGTTCTACATCCAAGAGGCGACCAGATGCAGCAATTTCTGGGGCAATATTTCCTTGGGGAGAGTTTGAGCGTAATGTTTCTACAAATGCCTGTTTTGTTGCTTCTAACCTACCCGCACCAATAAAAGCCCGCAAGCCAAATTGCTGTTCAATGGAACGCCGTTGCTGTTTGATTTTGTATGCTTTGAGATATTCTTTCTGCTCAAAGTAAAGCTGCTGCAAAAATCTGAGAATATCCAAGTAAAGCCTGATATCTTCTAGGGGATTACCCACATCCCTAGCCGTTTCTAAGCTAAGAGTTGCCTGTTGAGTTTGACCCAAATGGTAGTGAGAACGGCCTAAAATAAACTGATATAAACTCAAATCTTTTGATTTTGAATCTCTTTCGAGAATATCAGCTAAAATTCCTGATGTATTTGCTGATTCCAAATTGGGAATAGTAGAAAAAACCTTTAAGGCTTGCTGAACAAGCTGATTTGCTTTGACCCAGTTTTTTTGAGCTAAAGCTACCTCAGCTAAAAAACCGTAATCTTTGGCTAATTCTCTTAGCTGGTTGTTATTTTGATGTACTACTAAAGCTTGTTCTGAAAGACTCTGCAACGTTTCCCACTTTTGCAAGTCTCGTAAGATATCACCGAATTTAACTACTGCATTAGCAATTAAATCTGGACTTCTCAACTGGCTAATAAAGTTTATATACTCTTGGACATAATGCCAAGTTGCTTGCCAATCTGGATGATTGATATCTTGATGTTTAAAAGCTTTTAAATAATAACAAAAGCCAATCTCACTGAGGATTTTTGCCTGTCGTTTTATGGGATCTGAAAAACCTCTCTCCAAACCTCTCTCCTGCAAGGAGAGAGGCTTTGAATTCTCCCCCTTCCCTTGTAGGGAAGGGGGCTGGGGGGTTAGGTTTCGTCGAGGATGAGGTAAAAAGTCAGGTATTGTTGCCTGTCGTTCTAAATTATGATTTTGCTCCCAAAGTTCTAAAGCTTTGTGATAATGCTCTAACGCCGAATCTTTTTGATTATTTATCTGTTTGATAAAACCTAACAAAGATTCTAAATTAGCTTGAATTTCTAAATTATAAACATCTGGGTTTTTGAGTAATTCTCTTTGCGCCGCTTCTAACTCATTCTCTAATTTGATATATACATCTACGCTAAATTTTAAGTTATTACTAAACCATTGATTAGCCGTTTCGATGATAAAATCTACTAATTCCTGTGTTGATATGGCAAAATCTCTCGTAGTTGCCCAACTTTCCAAATCTGGCGCAAGCTGGATTAGTTGCTTGTAGATTTCATCGTCAATCCACAACACTAAGGGAAAAGCAAAATTCTTGCGAAACTCTTCTCGCACCTGATTCGCAGAAGTTAACATCACAGATAAATTCTGCACTGATTCCAAACCCACAACCATCACACAGGCTGGCATTTCTTCGCCAAATTCTTCCTGAATCGCAGTATAAAGAGTTCTGTTAGATTGCTGCACTGCCAAGACACGAATTTCAACTTGACAAATTTCTCGCAATCTGGAGATTAAGCGATCGCGCTCTCTTGCATAATTACACCGTGCCAAAATCAGCTTAAACTGTCCCACAGAGGATTCGATCGCCCAAGCTAATTGTGCCAGAGAGCGTAGGCGTAGCCCGTCGTAGACATCGCTGTTTACATGATCATTTTTTGGTGGTTGCGAGTCTGTCATAAGTTAAAAGGGCGGTTAGAAACCGCGTCTACAAGAGGCTTTACCCACCTCCGTGGGTTTCAAACACTCAATTTTTCCTTAGTCCACGGAGGTGGACTTTGTTTGTATAGCCGCGAATTCCATTCGCCCTGCCTCCTGCCTCCTCATTGCAACTCCCTCGCCTCAACCAATACGGGATTAACATCAAACCAAGACTGGCCACCATCACGATATTCAAACACAAACCGACTGCGAATCAGTTTTTGATATCCGTGGTCATCACTTACCTTTTTCCTTTCTTTGACATGACGTAACAATTGCCACTCATCATCAGAAATTGGCAACATTATTTCATTCCGCCGAGAACGAATAACTTGCTCTAAGGTTTCACGGGTTAGGGGAAGACTCATCTCTTCCATAATCCAGGTATTTAGCAGCCTCAGCACGTCCCGCACATGACCACCGCTTATTTGACACAACCGCTCTAGGCTAGCCGCACTATCAAAAATCTCGGTAACTTTATTTAAACGCTCCTCTGGTGTTATATCAGGAAAAGCTCTTGCTAGTACCATCTGCTGCATGAGTGACATTCCCTGTGTATGAACACTGCCATCAGTCTTTTGTACAGGTACCATTGGTAACACTTTGGGGTCTTCTGGGAATCGCTGGGTCAGCATTCCGTAATCATTGGAAAACTTCAATGACAAAGGCATGGTGTAGATGAGATGACAATTCAGCTTGGTCAAAAACTCACCCTGGTCAACAAATAAGTATTCCTGCTGCGGACGACCCCAAGGTTTGGCACGATTATCTATGCGGTCAAGATTATCGACAATTACCACTAGACCATTTTTACCCTGCTGTTTGAGTTTAGCCACGGCAGGTTCCAATAATTCTTGATTAATCGCTTCCAGCAGTTTAGTTTTTTGCGGTGCTAAATACTGATTGAGTTTTTCTCGCAGGGTTGGGTCATTTTTCATCTTGCTAGTGATTTCACCAATCCCCACAGACAGAGAAACCTTTTCTTTATCTGCGGATAAACCGACATCACCAAGCACCGGAACCTTAAGTTTTGCCCCGGTCACCTCGGAGTTTAAGACTTTCCAAGCACCTTGCAGCAACTCATTAAACTTGTTGGGTGACTCCAGGGTAATTTTATCAAGACTTTGACTTACACGACGAGCGATCGCTAGCAGCACATCAGCTATATCGACATCGGTCATTTCCAAATCGTCACTGGACTCAAAATAGACTACGTGGAAGCCTAATTTTTCCAGTTCTGCCTGTAACCGTAATAGTTCTGTCGATTTTCCACAACCAATATGCCCAGTAAATAACGTGCAAGTGGGTTCATTTGGTTTAAAAAAAGTAATTTTCTGCTTCAGCTTGCCAAGAATATCACCACCTCGGACTGAGGAAAAATCTATGTAATATTTGCTATCAGAGCTATGGTTGACAAACAGAGTTCTGCTGGGATCGCTAGCCTGATAAAATTCCCGTAAATCTATGGGCATAACCTGGTAGTGCAATTATCTGGTATTGTATTAACATATCCTTGTTGAAAAGGATAAAATTTTTTACATCTTTGCATCTAGATTATAAAACCCATTTCAATACTTGTCGGGTTTTGGGGAAAAGGGGAAGGGGGAAGGGGAAAGACATCTCCAGAAATTAATTATGCGTTACCTGAAACCCTTGTAGAGAGGTTGCAATGCAACGTCTCTACAATCATTTTCACCAGATGTCTTTTTCAGGTTTTTGCACAGATGCGGAAATTATAACTAATCAGCCGGACATGATATCAAAAAGGAGCCAGTGCCTTGCGCGGGTGTAAGAGCGTTGTACCCTTCCGGGGAAGCAAGCTACGTGCAGCGTCTCCCCGAATCCCAAAGGGAAAAAAATCTGTAATTAATTCCCACTGTTATCATTAGGACTTACGCAAAAATTGCTAAAAAGCTTAATTTCTCGAACCGCCAAGACGCCAAGAGCGCCGAGAATTCGTAGAGTGTGCGTAAGTCCTAAGCTTAATTTCTCGAACCGCCAAGACGCCAAGAGCGCCGAGAATTCGTAGAGTGTGCGTAAGTCCTAATCATGTCAGATTGCTACAGTATGCTTTACTCATTCGCCCACAGGGTGCTGGTTTCTCCAAATTTCAGCATAGACCCTGTGAGCTTTATTACAGTATCCACTTACTTTTAAAACATCCTCTAAAATACACCCTAAAGCTGCTCAATTTCCATACAAATAGACAAGTATATTTTAAAGATAAATTCCGAGACAATTGTCAAAAGTAACCAAATAAGAAATAATTTCAATTGATTAGTAATCTGTCCAGTTTGTGAATGATGTTGGTGGAAGATTTAATATGCAAAATGTTACTCATAAATTGCTGTCTTGCAGCTATATGTAAAAGGATGGATAAAGGAGTTTGTTGAAGCACTCAAGATTATGGTTAAAGTTCAGATAGTTAGAAAAAAAGTTTTATGGAAAAATGATTTCCTGTTTCCGGCAGCCTTATGGCTTGCTAGCCGAATCTTCATTTGGACTACTATGTTGGTGGTTGCGCCAAAACTACCGTTACCAGCAGAAGAATTTTTGCCCCATTTTGGCTGGGGGGTTGTTGATGCATGGGATAGTATGCATTACCGAGCGATCGCTACTTCTGGATATGAATTTGTAAATGACGGTAAGCAACACAATCTGGCTTTTTTTCCTCTGTTTCCCTTAAGCATTTGGGTTTTGATGAAACTGGGCTTGCCGTTTGAATTAGCAGGTACGTTAGTCAACAACTTGGCATTTTTCGCAGCCCTTTACTGTTTGTACTTTTGGATTAAAGAGAATCATGGCATCAATGCAGCGCAGTGGACGACTGCTGTAGTTTCTTTGTATCCATCTTCCATGTTTACGGGGGTAATTTACACCGAGGGGCTGTATTTGTTTTTGAGTACATCGGCTTTGCGGTCGTTTGATCAAAAGCAGTATGGCTGGACTGCCCTTTGGGGCGCGATGGCGACAGCAACACGTCCTACAGGTATGGCACTAATTCCAGCATTTGCGATCGCAGCCTGGAAAGAACGCCGACCACTCATTGCCTATATAGCTGGTTTTAGTACCGCTATTGGCATACTTCTATTCAGTTTGTATTGTGCGATTTATTTTGGCAATCCTTTAGCTTTTATCGAAGCACAACGCGGATGGCGGCCAACTTTGGGGTTTGATTGGCAGGGTTGGTTAAATATGCTCATGCAAATTGTAGTCGGCACAAATAATTGGCAATATGGTTGGGTTCAAAACCCCTCTGGTGGCATTCCAGACCCCTGGTATCTATTGTTATTTGGCGCAATTGTTGTCAGTGGCTATATTTTATGGCGTTTCCGTCAACGTTTTAGTTCTGCATTATTTTATGGCTTTTATGCTTTAGTCTTATTTTTGTTGATTCTGGCAAGTGAAGAGTGGATCAATAACTTACTCAACTTGTTCATGGTCTTGGGTGGTGGCTATGTATTATGGCGTTTACACACACAATTGAGCGCAGTTACAGTTATTTATGGCTTTTGCGGTATTGCTTTGCTGTTAGCTTCTGGAGGTACTATCTCTTTGAGCCGCCTTGCATACGGTATAGTGCCTCTGAATATAGCTATTGGTGTGCTGCTATCTCGCCATCCTCGTCAGGGATATTTAATATTGGGGGCTTTTGTGACATTACTAGCCAAAATAGCTGTAGGATTTGCCCAAGAGCGCTGGGTTGGTTAGAGGGTTTGATCCATATATTTAAATTTCCGAATGAATGTATCCAATCAAACGAAGATAGCGATCGCTTCTGCGGTTTTCTTAAGTGGATATTTGCTAATCGTAGAAAAATTACGAACCAAATTTTCTCCTGCCACAATCCAGTTGTGGATCAGTGCGATCGCGGCTTTAGTCATCTTACCTATACTTTTGTTCACTCAAGATCAGGTTTTTCCCTCTACAGTCAGTGGGTGGCTTTGGGTGATTTCTCTAGCCGTAGTCTGCCAAGTTTTAGGTCATGGGCTTTTGACCTATAGCCTTGCCAAGTTTTCTTCTGTGGTTGTCTCCTTGGTGCATCTGTTAGAGCCAGTATTTAGTGGCATTTTCGCTCTTATAATATTTTCGGAAAAATTAACTTTCTCAAATTGGGTAGGTTTTGCTGTAGTTTTAATGGGTTTATACTTAGCCATATCTAGCCAAGCTGTTGTTAATTTGCCGTTTCAGGAATCAGTCAAAACTATAGTTAACACTTTCATTAAAAGTATGACGACCAAACTGTTGTTATTAAAGCAGCAATTTTTTGAAACACCAGCTTTACTAGGAGCTGTCTCATTATTTGTTGCCCTAATTCCCATATCTTTGGCACCATCTCTAGCAAAATTATGCGAACAAGAAATTGGTGCAAATGCTGTAGGGTTTCATCGCAGTTGGATCGCCGCAGTCGTCTTTGGGCTGTGGAATGGGCTTGAGGCTTTGCGTCGCAAACAATCCGATCGTCAACCTATAGAACAGAAGCCTTTTACAAAACAGGACGTGTGGTTGTTATTGGCAATGGGAACTGCTGCAACGACCTCCCTGTTGTTGTGGGCTTGGTCGCTGAGTCAAACTAGCGTTGCTAACGTGGCTTTACTGTCTAATTTGAATCCTTTATTTGTTGCTGCGGCTGGGTATCTGTTATTAGGTCGGCGCTTCGATAACAGATTTGTTATTGGTTTGGTGATAGCGTTGGGGGGAGCGATCGCCTTTGAACTTCATAAGATGCAATTTGCAACTGACCAAATACTTGGTGATGCACTAGCATTTCTAACCGCGATTTTTATTGCCACTTATTTGCTGCTGATAGAACAACTGCAAACCCGATTTACTACCGCAACCATAATGCTCTGGCGTTGTGGCGTGACTACAATGTTTATGTTACCTATCCTTCCATTCATCGAAGAGAGATTGTTTCCTTATTCTTGGATGGGTTGGTTTTTCATTATTTTTCAAGCTCTCTTTTGCCAAGTGTTGGGTCAGGGACTTATAACTTATAGCCTCAGTAGACTATCGTCAGGTGTCGTTGCCGTTACCCTTCTCCTCAATCCAGCCTTGTCTTCGATTTTTGCTTGGTTCATTTTTTCAGAACAGGTAGGTTTGTTTGATTGGGCGACTTTCGCTGTAGTTTTAGTAGGTATTTATCTAGCTCAATCTAGTCAATCCACTATTCAAATAACAAACGAAGGCTCGTAGTAAATAAATTTTATTTCTCTTTGCCTTTTACTTTTTAAAATATCCAGATGTTTAACTTATGGTGAAATCAGTGTAAATCCTTTAGCTGTTCCTATGATTTTACTCCCAGTTAAATTTATTTGTTGTAAAGCTCCATCGTCTAACAGCAAATAAGATTTATTAGATAACATTTGTTGTAAAACTGGCATAGTTGTAGCAGTTACCTTACAATCGCTATAAAAATTTAAGCTAGGACGATCATAAGCAAAAGAAGTATAAATTTGGGTTCCTGGTGAAACATTTGCCCGAATTAATTCCGCGACTGGTTTAACAGGGAAAGCTTCATTTAATTCCCAAATCCATGATTGCGAACTCATCAACAGTGCTAAAACTAAATACATCCCAGAAAATAATACTGGAATAAAGTTGCGATCGCGCTGTTTAACTAGCCATGCTGCGATGCCCATACTTATTGCCAAAACAATGCTCATGACTATTAAAATAGGTTCTTTTTTAATAAAAAAGTAAACACAACCTCCTAAACCAGCAATAGAAATAATAGTCAGAAATATTGTCATTCGTCCCTTAAAATGGTCATTCTGCCAAATTTCACTAAGTTTAGCACCAGTTGCCAAAGCTAAAAATGGATATACAGGCATAACATACCACGGGAGCTTAGTTCTCATTAAAGAGATAGTTCCTAAGTAAACAACTGTACCAATAATAATTAGGCGACTCCAGGAAGTATGACGTTTTTTCCAAGCTAGATAAAAGCCTCCCGGTAAAAATAATAGCCAAGGAAAACTATACTTAATTATCTCAATTAAATAGTACCAGAGAGGCCCACTATGACCTTCAACAGATTGTGTAAGGCGATTAAAGGTTTGTGCTTGAAAATTCACTTGGAAGAAATTTTCGCCATAATGTTGCCATTGAGCAGCAAACCAAGCGATGGCAGGTGCATTTCCTAACAACATTCCCACTAATAAATAGGGGCTGGTTAACAAAGCAAACTGCCGATCTGCAATGAGGAATAAACAAGCGATCGCTCCTAGCGGCAAAACTATCATCCCTTTAGTTAGAGTTATTAACCCTAGACAAAATCCCACACCGAGAGCATACCGACGATTTTGACGCGCTTTTAGCAAACAAAACAACAAAAGCAAGAAAAAGGTAATAGTTGCGCCATCTAGCATTGCTAATCGTCCGTGACGCACTACAGGCAACATCGTCAGATAAACTAAAGCGGCAAACAAAGCTGGTAAACTCTCGTTAAAAAGCAAACATCCCACCAAGTAAAGCAAAGGCACACCCAAGGCAGTTAACACTGCACCCGGTAGACGTGTTGTCAACTCATTCACGCCTCCGATAGAGTAAGTCCAAGCAATTAGTAAGTGCATCAGGGGTGGCTTATTATGATAAGGTTCACCTCCCAAGGTGGGGTAAAGCCAACGCATTGAACCAAATGGGGTACGCCAAATTTCACGGGCTACCTGTGCCACAGTCCCTTCATCCCAGTCTCGTAAAGGGGAGTTCCCTAAAAATATCAGCCATAGAACTAGAGATATTACTAGTAGGCTAAATAACCATTCTTTTTCTCGGAATAGACGCATATCTCAAATCGGGATAATCATCTCAAAGACTGTAAGGCGGTATTTTACCCCAGATTATGCAATGGGAGTTTGGTTACTTTTTTAAAAAGGCGTTTATATGGTGCGATCGCTCAAAATGCCAGAATACTAAAAACTACTTATAGCCAAGATATTTTGACTAAAATAACTGTGTGGCAGGTTGACAAAGCGATACAAGCGTATGATTTTAGAGTATTTAGAAGGTAAACCAGATGAGTAACCACATTAAGAGTCTATGCTAACAGCACAACCTATCACTATTGATTTGTTTGCTGGGGCTGGCGGCTTTGGTCTAGGTTTTGAGATGGCAGGTTATTCTGTTCCTTTATCGGTTGAGATTGATGCCTGGGCTTGTGATACACTGCGCCATAACCGCCCTAAGATGACAGTTATTCAACAGGATATCCGTAATTTAAACACTGCAAGTAGCGTTAAAGATATCTGTCACTTCAAACCGGATGTTGTTATTGGTGGCCCTCCATGTCAAGGCTTTAGTATTGCCGGGCCAGCACAAAAAGATCCTAAAGACCCTAGAAATAGTTTATTCATTCACTTTGCTGAGTGGATATGTTTTCTCGAACCTAAAGCTTTTGTAATGGAAAATGTTAAAGGTTTACTTTCGCGCAAAAATATTGAAGGTAGAAAGGTAACAGATATTATTAAAGAAACTTTTGAAAATCTAGGATATTTAGTAGAAATATGGTCATTAAATGCTGCTGAATATGGTGTACCACAAATTAGGGAGCGTATTTTTATTGTTGGAAATAAAACAGGAAAAGAATTAGGCACTCCTCCAAAAACACACTCCTTAGATTTATTGCATATAAATAGCTCTCAATTATCAATATTTGCCTGCATGGGCCTACTTCCTGCCATAAGCTTGTGGGATGCTATATCAGATTTACCACCACTGAATGCACGGGAGGGTGAAGAGGAACAACCTTATATTTCAGAACCTCTCAATAACTATCAAATCTGGATTAGGAATGGCAGTCAAATACTTTATAATCATGTTGCAATGGATCATTCCCAGAGACTTGTAGAACGTTTCAAACATATTAAATGGGGTGAATCAAGTTCAGACGCACCAAAAGAGCATGGGGCTAGACGGCGTAGTGGAAATGGTGAGTTATCTGAGATAAATTATGACCAAAATAACCGGCGTTTAAATCCATATAAACCATCACATACAATAGCCGCTTCGTTTTACGCCAATTTTCTTCATCCTTTCCAGCATCGCAATTTAACAGCCCGTGAAGGCGCACGTGTTCAATCTTTTCCTGACACTTATCGTTTTTTAGGGAAGAAGACTGTTGTATCTCACAAGTTATTACATCGAGAAGAGAGATTCGACGAGAAGTTTCTTTGCCAGTACAATCAGGTAGGTAATGCTGTACCACCTATTCTTGCTAAAGCGATCGCACTTCATCTTCAAGAGAAATTAGAGCTATGCCCAAAAGCGATAGGAACCCTTTAGTTCACGGCTCTAATCTTGAACAAAAGGAGAATCACCGCACAAAATATAGAGATGTTGAGAGTAAAAAATATCTCAGTGAAATTAGAAATGAGTATGATAAGTGGCGTTCTGCTAATCTCGAATTAGCTGGCCCGACATCAACACCTACTGATCAAGATGACGCAATTATTGCTACTAGGGTAGAATTTCTATCAAAATATAAGGATTTTTTAGACCAGCAGCACTATGCTGAAAAGTTTGATTCTCGATCGAACCTTCACTCTAGCGTGTTGGAGGAATTTTTATATTATCTGTTTAAAGATTTAGTCAGAGACTTTGGAGAAAATGCTCTTATCGGTAAATCACATACGTTCAAAGATATTTTCTTTGTGCCGCCAAAATACTCTGAGATGCTGAAGCGGCCGTATGCACGTATTGAAAAGAAAGATCATGACTTTGTAATTGGAGCCAGGGTTAGCGCATCTCAAACCCTATTGACACGGTGGTTTTGGGGTTCAACCAAAGCACAAATAAGTTCAAAATTACTACACTGAGCCAAGGGGTGGGATTGACATTTTCGTATTTATGTGGTCAAAAAACATAAAAAGCTATTTGACCCATGTTTTTTCAATCATTTACGACAATTTGTCCTATTTTGAATGAAAAACTGATATTCAGATAGAGTTTTAAGCTTTTTGTCTGTATCAAGAGCTACAAAATTAGATGCGCTTACCCTGTAATTGGAGCCACGATTCAAGTATCATTTGAAGCAGCAATCCCACCGGAGAAAGATGAAAATCCTGGTGAAATACTGCCACTTCTTAAAGAGGAACCGGAAAACTACTCTGAAGTTACAGTTACAGGAAACACCGAAACGCACATTTTCGATATTCCAGTTGTTGCAATTGAATGTAAGACATATCTCGATAAAACTATGCTCGAAGGTTCATCACGAGCAGCAGAGGATTTAAAGGCAAGAAATCCAAATAGTTTATATGTTGTACTTATGGAGTGGATCAAGTTGACCAGTGATGTCAATCTTCGGAAGTACAAGGTTGACCAGATTTACGTACTACGTCAGCAGAAAAACACTGACCGAGAATTTAGATATGAAGAAAAATATGTTAAAAATTCAATTAATCCAGTTGTAGTTCAACATCTATTCCATAAAGTGCGGAAGCATCTGAAAATGGATTGGACTGGCGGAATTGAACACGGTATAGAGCGTGGGTGGCTAATTGACGAGTAGCTATTGACTTTAGTACCTAAAAAATACTGCCTAAAAACATAGATAAGCAATGCCTATAGTTCACAATCTTGTATTAGCAGATTGCTCTTAGACAAAAAATGTTAGAGGCTAAAAGCTTTTACTGAAGGAAACAGCGACTTTATAACCAATGCGAATACCAAAAAGTCGAGCAAATGGGTTTTTATTACGTAAATATCGTGCCGATTCTAAGCCTGTTTTATCAATTGCGTATTCACCTGTTTCTATATCGATAATCACCATTTTACCGATGTTTTCTTCTCGTTCTACTTGTTGACGAATGCTATTTTCATATAATTCTTTCGCACGTCGTCCAACTTCTTCGCGGCTTAAAAGTATGCTTTGCATGTTCTTGCTCCTTGGATCATGTTGTATACTAATTCTACTACCAAGCTATACTGCAATGTAGTTGAGCTAAAGATAATAACAAAGAACATTTTCATAATGTCGCTAGACTCAGCACCAGAAGTTTCGGCTATCTGCTAGAGGTAAGTATTAGTTTGACTGCTATCCCAACATTTGTTCAACAGTCAAACCAATGTCACTTGCGATTTGTCGTAGTAATTTAGGTGAAATATCACGTCCCTTATGAAAAGGTATGGTTGTTCCTCGACTATCTTCGTGGCGAAACTGCTTATTGAACCTTTTTGACGCACCTCTACAAACCCAAGGCTTTCTAGTATCCGAATAACCTCTTGTGGTTTCAAAATTGGGATCTTGCTCATAATCTACTGGATTACAATTTGTTGTGTACCAACAAACTCTGTATCAAATGCTAAATTTTCATCCTCCAAAAGCATTTCAATTTATTAATAGATTTTACTTAGTACACATCATCGTGACTACCAATATCTACAAACACAGCATCCCCATCATCTGTAAAGTAAAAAACTACTCTTTCGTCATAATCTACACTAAAGCTCCATAAGTCTTTAAGCTTACCTGACAATTTATGAGTTTTCAAACCCTGATCAAATGGATCTGCTGTAAACTGCTCCAACTTTTGCCAAAACCGTACTTCTAAATCTACATTCCTTTGAATTCGCTTTTTAAAAGCACGTTTAAATGAAGAATTGAAACTTACTTTTAACATCACTCTTCTATCAGTTGTTTCAATTCATCAATATTTGAGGAAAACTTTAGTTCACTATTTTGCTGTTCTACTTGCGCCGCCTGAAAATTTTGATAAATCTCTTCACGCCTTTCTTCCCGTAGATATTGCTGCAATAACAGTTGAATTTCTAACTTTTCCTCATTGGAAAGACTTTTAATTGCTTCAACTACATCACTGAAGGTCATAACTTGGAATACCTTTTAGTGCTTATTCGATCAATCTAATATGCTAACGATCAAGCTAAAATTTTAAATCCTATGTGTGGCTCTCGTGCCAAGAGATGAAAGCAATCGTCCAAGATAGCAAGATAACGGTTTCTCTGCTCAGTTCCCCATGTTTTTTGGGTGTAGCGACCGATTGATAGCAAGTCTTGAGTGGCTAATTCAGTAAGGCGAAATGCTGACATGCGCTATTCACGATCAAGTTCTGCAAGCAATCCTGAGAGAGAATAGTCAGCAAATCCGCTGTTCTCCCCCTCTGTCAATGCTCGTTGCAAAGCGGCAAGTTTTATTTCTCGCTCTTCTAAAAGGCGCAGTCCCGCTCGAATCGCTTCACTGGCGCTTGCAAAACGACCTCTGTCAACTTGATTGGCGATAAACGCTTCAAAATGCTCACCCAAGGTAACACTTGTATTTTTTGTATTTTTTTGCATACAATTTTCTCCTGTATAATACGAATATATAATATTTTTTGGTATTACTCCAGATGAAAATTGTAATTGATGATGGATGTCCAAAAACCTCTTAAATAAAAACGGTAGAGCAATAAATACTTTACCGTTTTCCATCACTCATAGGTTAAGGTCATAAACCATTTGTCAATAAGTAATAGTGCTTAAAATCATGCAAAAAATCCTGGTTGAAAACACAATCTTTGCCTGGCGATGCCTACGCTTAATATTCCCAGTTATTCTTCACTAGATTTTGTCCGGGGGATAGGGCAAGTCTACTTGGCTATTCCACATGAGCCTTCAGCAGGTAATTGAGTATTTACAGTTATTTTGTATCCTTTATCTTTCAACACTTGACTTAGTAAATGATCAACAGTTTTTTCTACCCGATCGCTAGCTTCTTTGATCAACCAATCTTGACAAGCAGCTTTCTCAACTTTGCTGATGGCTTCTCGCTGGGCTTGCGCTTGTAAATTTACAACATCAGGCCCCCAACCTAAAAAACCACGATCATAAGAGTAGACGCTAGAATGTTCTAAATCAAGTTTACTATCAAGAATTTTGAGTGGAGGCAAAGTTACTGTTATTTGATCTCCTTCAAGGTTGACATTATCAGTCTGAAACTCATTGAGATTAACTCCAACTCTTACACTACCATGAGCAACATAAAGCAACTTGCTCTCTAGAATCAAAAAACCCTTTTCTGTTACAGGTACTACGGCATCCATTTCAAATGTTGCTGTAGTTAACTCACTCACATCTCTAATTTGACGTACTACTATTGAACTTGGCTCACCAACATCTACTGAATTACCAGCCACAATGTGAATATACTGGTAACTTAGCCACAACAACATAACTACTAAGGTTGCAATAACTCCAGCGAATACTTTAGTTAGTGTACTGGAATCTTTTATTAAGCCAACTGTCATATTTTTTCCTTTTGAAATGTAGATGATTTCTCGGTCATACTTTTAATAGTATTCCCGCTTAATAAGTTTTATTAACAATAAAAAACCGATAAAGGTTTGAATCCCTCTACCGGTTTATAATTTTCTATTTGAGATTTAAATCCCAAACCCTAAATTTTACTCAACACCTTGGGGTAACAATTCCCGGCGCTGTTGAGAACTAACTTGCACAACGCCATTTTCATCCACATCAACTAAGGCTGTATCGCCATCCTTGATCCGACCAGACAGAATTTCTTCTGCTAGGCTATCTTCTAACAAGCGCATAATTGCCCGACGTAATGGCCTTGCGCCGTAGCTGGGACTGTAACCTTCTTGAATCAAACGATCCTTGAAGCGGTCTGTGACTTCTAAGGTGATACCCTTTTCGGTTAGACGACCAAATACTTCCTTGAGCATAATTTCGGCGATTTGAGTCACTTCTGGCTTGCTCAACTGACGGAAGACGATAATTTCATCGAGTCGGTTGAGGAACTCTGGACGGAAGTACTGTTTGAGTTCTTCGTTCACCAAAGAGCGAATTCGGTTGTAAGTTGACTCGCTGGCATCTTCGGAGAATTCAAAGCCGATACCGCTACCGCCTTTTTCAATTACCTTAGAACCAATATTGGAAGTTAAAATCAGCAAGGTGTTCTTGAAGTCCACCGTGCGACCTTTGGCATCAGTTAACCGTCCGTCTTCCAAAATTTGCAGCAGCATGTTGAATACATCGGGGTGGGCTTTTTCGATTTCGTCGAACAACACCACGGTGTAAGGACGCCGCCGCACGGCTTCGGTCAGCTGACCACCTTCGTTATAGCCAACATAACCTGGAGGGGAACCAATCAGCTTGCTGACGGTGTGACGCTCCATGTATTCGGACATATCTAATCGGATCATTGCTTCTTCAGAACCGAAGAAGTAAGCAGCTAAGGACTTCGCTAACTCGGTTTTACCTACGCCAGTAGGCCCAGAGAAGACAAAGCTAGCTATGGGTCGATTGGGATTCTTCAAACCGACACGAGCGCGGCGAATTGCCCGTGAAACTGCCTTCACAGCTTCGTCTTGACCAATTAAACGCTGATGCAAGGTGTCTTCCATGTGCAGCAGCTTTTCAGATTCAGATTCGGTGAGTTTGTTCACCGGTACACCTGTCCAAGAAGCGACAATGTGGGCAATGTCTTCTTCTGTAACTACAGGTTCTTCATGTTCTGTGCCTGTTGCATTGGTCTTGCTTTGAGCGATCGCTCGGATTTCGGCTTTGATTTCCATTTCGCGATCGCGCAATTCCCCAGCTTTGTCAAAGTCTTGAGAGCGCACCGCGTCATCTTTTTCTTTTAATATCTGACGCAGTTCTTTGTCTAACTCTTTGGCTGCGGGTGGCAGTTGGGAGTTAATCAAGCGCACTCTAGAACCAGCTTCATCAACTAAGTCGATGGCTTTATCTGGGAGGTAGCGATCGCTAATGTAACGATCTGATAACTTCGCCGCCGCCACTAATGCTTCGTCGGAGATTTTCAGTTTGTGGTGTTGCTCGTAGCGTTCGCGCAAACCATATAAAATTTCAATTGTTTCATCAACTGTAGGTTCACCAACCATTACTGGCTGGAAACGTCGCTCTAGCGCTGCATCTCGCTCGATGTGCTTCCGGTATTCATCTAGGGTTGTAGCACCGATGCACTGCAACTCACCTCTAGCCAAAGCTGGCTTGAGGATATTCGCTGCGTCAATCGCACCTTCTGCTGCACCCGCACCAATTAAGGTGTGTACCTCATCAATCACGAGAATGACATTACCCGCCGAGCGGATTTCATCCATGATTTTTTTCAAGCGTTCTTCAAATTCACCCCGGTACTTGGTTCCTGCTACGAGCAAACCAATATCCAAGGTGACGACGCGTTTATCTTCGAGGATGTCGGGGACATCTTTGGTGGCAATGCGTGAAGCTAAACCTTCAGCGATCGCTGTTTTACCAACCCCTGGTTCCCCAATTAGCACTGGGTTATTTTTAGTTCGGCGACCCAATATCTGGATCACCCGCTCAATTTCTTTAGCGCGTCCCACCACTGGATCGAGCTTATTATCTATTGCCATCTGAGTCAGGTTTGAGCCAAATTCATCCAGAGTCGGGGTTTTTGTGCGCCCGGATGAACCGCCTGGTGAAACTTCGGCAGTTTCTCCCAACATGCGGATGACTTGGGTTCTTACCTTAGATAGATCCACACCGAGGTTTTCTAGCACCCTGGCTGCGACGCCTTCCCCTTCGCGGATTAGGCCCAACAGCAGATGCTCGGTGCCAATGTAGTTATGCCCCAGTTGGCGTGCTTCTTCTAGGGAGAGTTCTAAAACTCGCTTTGCCCGTGGCGTAAACGGAATTTCCACGGCAACAAAGCCTGATCCCCGTCCTATAATTTTTTCAACTTCAATTCGGGCATCTTTGAGATTGACGCCCATTGATTTCAGCACCTTGGCAGCCACTCCAGTGCCTTCGCCAATCAGACCCAGGAGGATCTGCTCGGTTCCGACAAAGTTGTGACCTAAACGGCGGGCCTCTTCTTGGGCCAGCATGATTACCTTAATGGCTTTTTCTGTGAAGCGCTCAAACATGGCTTTATCCCATCATCTGCGGTCGTGCCGGTATGCTGATTTTAGCACAGGCAAAGCTTTTGGATGCCTGTATAACAGATTATAGACATCCTGAAGCTATGACTTGAGTTGATGGGCTAATTGTTAACTATTGACTACTCTTATCTGGCTAGTGTACTGAGGAGCTTTAGTTCACCAGCCTTTTTGGGATTTATTACAAACAGTTCACTGCTTAGATTAAGGGTTTCTTGACTTAATCCCAAACATTTATATTTAACATATATATTTTTTAATATCAAGTAAAAAAGATTAATATATGATTTACTTATGAAATCTATTTTTTAGATAAAATATTTGAATAAAAATAAGTGCGGCAAAGTTACATTTTTTTGCTGAAGCCGATCGCAAGCCCTAATAATTCAAAATTAAATTAGGACTTACGCAAAAATTGCTAAAAAGCTTAATTTCTCGAACCGCCAAGACGCCAAGAGCGCCGAGAATTCGTAGAGTGTGCGTAAGTCCTAGATTACTTTAGAGGATGTTTTAAAAGTCCCAGAAGGTATATTTTTACCATTCTGGCTCAGGTCAAGTGCGACGAAAAAAATGCGATTTCAGCCATATACTGAGATGCTTCGCCGTGCTTTATCCTTAGAGGAAAATACCGTTTTAAAACATCCTCTTAGTTTAATTCGCTCCGTTTGCAATGATATAGTTATGAATTTTCTCGCCTACTTACTTAAAAAGTAAGTGCCAAGAGGATTTTTCGAGGCGATCGCTGACAATGGAATACCATTGGTCTAAAGTTGCTTTAAATTTGCGGTGTTGTAAATCTGGCAGCCAAAGGATTAAAGCATCCTCATCGTTATCTTGGTAGTAGCGCCGCCGCCGCCCAGCTGTTTTGAAGCCAAATTTTTGATATAAAGATATTGCCGCCAAGTTGGAAGTTCGGACTTCGAGGGTAGCTCGCTCCATTTTGCGATCGCAAGCTGTCTTAATGAGTGAATATAATAAAGCCGCACCCAAACCTTGACGGTGATATTGAGGATGAACCGCCAAAATTGTAATGTGGGCTTCATCTAAAATTGACCAAAAGCAACCCATTCCTAGCAAACTTGTGCTAGAGGAAGGAGAAAATAAACCGAGTATATCGCTGTTGGGACTATCCAATTCTCGTTTGTAGCCGTCTAGAGTCCAAAGTCCGCCAAAACAGGCTTGATCGAGTTCCAGAATAGCACTGAGATTTTCTAATGTCAGTAATTTAATTTCTAAGTCTAATGAGATCACATTTATTGAATAACGTTACAAACCCTTTGTACACTGGGAATCGGGAGACAAACTCAAAGCCCGTAATTTAAACAAGGAAAACTTTTATAGTTATGGTATCGACTCACCCCACTGGGGTTCAACATTCTGGAAGTCAATATTTACCTCAAAGGTACGACACCAAGGCAAATCCATCGCCTAATCAGGAACTTTTACCCTTAACTGCCAGAGTCCATAATCATGACTCCCTGGAAATTGGTGGGTGTGATGTTACAACCCTAGTTGAGCAGTTTGGTTCACCTTTATATATTTTAGATGAAGAAACCCTGCGTTCGGCTTGTCAGCAATACCGAGATGCTTTCAAGCAGTACTACAAGGGCGAATCTCAAGTATTGTACGCCTCAAAAGCTTGGAATTGTTTAGCAGTTTGTGCGATCGCCGCGTCTGAAGATTTAGGAATTGATGTAGCATCTGGGGGGGAACTCTACACTGCGCTGCAAGCAGGCGTCAATCCTGAGAAAATCTATCTTCATAGCAACAATAAATCTCGTGAAGAACTGATTTTTGCCACAGAAGTCGGTTGCACCATTGTCGTAGATAACTGGCACGAGTTACGCACTTTGGTAGAAATTGTCAAAACGGCAAATTCCACCTCGGTACAGCCTCGATTCTTGTTGCGCTTGACTCCGGGTATTGAATGTCACACACATGAATATATCCGCACGGGCCAACTAGATAGTAAATTTGGCTTTGATCCAAATGAGTTAGAGGAATTATTTACTTTTGTCAGTAAACAATCTGTCATTAACTGCGTAGGTTTACATGCTCATATCGGTTCCCAAATTTTTGAGCGCCAACCGCATCGAGATTTAGCGGCTCTGATGGTACAGTGGTTACGTGATGCGGCGAAGTATGGTTTACATTTGACAGAGTTAAATGTCGGTGGCGGTTTAGGTGTTAAGTATATAGAATCAGACGATCCCCCTAGTATTGAAGAGTGGGTTAAACCGATTTGTGAAGTAATTCAAGAAGCTTGTGTAGCCGAAAATCTGCCTTTGCCAAAATTATTGTGTGAACCGGGGCGATCGCTAATTGCGACAGCTTGCGTCACTGCCTATACTATTGGTTCATCCAAAGTTATCCCAGAAATTCGTACCTATGTAGCGATCGATGGGGGAATGTCTGATAATCCCCGCCCGATTACTTACCAATCGGTTTATCGGGCAGTAGTTGCCAATAAAATGTCTTCACCTTTAACCCAAACAGTCACAATTGCTGGTAAACATTGTGAATCAGGAGATATTCTGATTAAAAATGCTCTCCTCCCAAAGACTGAACCAGGAGATATTCTCGTAGTTATGGGAACTGGTGCGTACAATTACAGTATGGCATCTAACTACAACCGCTTGCCCCGATCGGCAGCAGTTGTGGTGGCGAATGGCGAAGCAAATTTAATTTTGCAACGTGAAACTTATCAAGACTTAATTCGACAAGATCGCCTACCAGAAAGGCTAAAAAATCAAGAGTTAGGAGTTAATAGTTAAAAGTTAGGAGTTGTGAATTTTAAGTTATGAGTTGTCAATTAAAGTTTTTTTCATAACTCATCACTCATAACTCCTAACTCCTAACTCCTAACTCCCAATTGTAATTAGAGGCAAAAGTGTAATCCAGATGTCATGAGAGATTGGTGGAAGCAATGGCTGATAAACCTGGGATGGTCACAGTCCTTGCTACTTGGGACTCTGGATATTGTGTTAGTGCTGGCGCTGACCTACATGATACTAGTTATTATTAGTGAGCGCCGAACACTGTGGATGGTGAGGGGATTCATTATCTTAATGCTAGCCTCCGCACTAAGTGGCCGATTAGGACTACCTCTGCTAAGTTTTGTATTGGAAAAGTTGGTAATAGGTTGTGCTGTAGCGATGGCAGTTGCTTTACAGTCCGAGTTTCGGCGTTTTTTGGAACAATTGGGGCGTGGCGAGTTCCGCCAGCTGTTTCAACCTGATCGGCTGGCAATCCCCAAATCTGATAGTGTAATTGATGAAATTGTTGAGGCTGTTAAAGAATTGTCAAAAAACCGTATTGGAGCTTTACTAATTGTGGAAACCACAGGGCCAATTGATGAGCGAGATTTTTCTGTGCCAGGAGTAAAGCTAAATGCGGAGGTTTCTAAAGAACTAATCCAGACAATTTTTCAGCCGAAGACTTTGTTACACGATGGGGCAACATTAATTCGTGGTTCACGGATCATCTCATCGGGTATAATTTTACCACTTTCGGGACGCACAGCCTCGCGCCAGTTGGGAACACGCCACCGGGCGGCAATGGGAATTACTGAGCGGGTCGAAAATTGCATTTGTGTCGTTGTGTCTGAAGAGACGGGTTCCATTTCCTTAGCGGAACGGGGAACCCTAAATAGACCCCTAACGATTAGGAAACTGAAAGAATCATTAGAAGCTCTTTTGTCCCCAATCGTGGATAGGGAAGCTGTAGCTCCCGGTCTGTTGAGTTTTATTCGTCAGATAGGTGGCAAGACACGAGCACTGGTTTCACGTTTACTCAGATTACCATCGACCGCTTCTCGAGATAAAAAATGACAGCACAACAAACTAAACTGCAAGATTTGCCTACTGACTTAAAACGAGAACTATTGCCGCAGCACGTTGCGGTAATTATGGATGGCAATGGTCGATGGGCTAAACGTCAGGGTTTACCTCGGATTATGGGCCATAAGCGAGGAGTAGATGCTCTTAAGGACTTACTTCGCTGTTGTCAGGATTGGGGAATTCAGGCGCTGACGGCTTATGCTTTCTCAACGGAGAACTGGAAAAGGCCGCAGGAAGAGGTGGATTTTTTAATGACTCTGTTTCAAAGAGTTTTGCGCCAAGAATTGCGAGAAATGGTCGAAGAGAATGTGCAAATTAAGTTTGTGGGAAATTTGCAGGCTCTGCCCCGATCGCTCCAACAAGAAATATCCCGTTCAATGGAAGCAACAAAAGATAATGGTGGTATTCGGTTTTCAGTAGCAACTAATTATGGCGGACGACAAGAGATATTACAAGCTTGTCAGGCGATCGCAAAACAAGTCCAGCAAGGTCTGCTACAACCCGATGAAATTAATGAACAGGTATTTGAAAGCCACCTGTACACAGCCGGAATTACTGACCCAGATTTGTTAATTCGCACCAGTGGAGAAATGCGTCTTTCAAATTTCCTTCTCTGGCAAATGGCTTATGGAGAAATTTACATCACAGATGCTCTTTGGCCCGATTTTGACCGGACTGAGTTTCACCGCGCCTTATGTGCCTACCAGCAACGCGAACGGCGATTCGGGAAAGTATAAAATAGTACATTTATTAAGTCTATAGGATACGTTAGCGAAGCTACAAGATTGGCGATCGCACTACACGATCGGCGAACCCTGGTTATACTTTGCTGCGAACCAAGTTCAACAGCTTACCTTGAACAGATTCCAAAATACAATCTCGGATGTAATTACTGGCATTGAGAATTTCCACGCCTATCAACTCTCCGGCTGCATTCAGTTCAGCAGTCACATTTGGACTAATTTCAATACTTGCTGATTCTGGCTCTTCGGAGATGAGCAGATGAAGAATATCCTCTTCTTTGAAATAGTTTATTTGTGGCAATTGTTGCTTAATGTTAGACATTTGTGATTAACCGTCCGGTTTTTAGACGAAATCGAATTTGTTGTCGAGTTGTGGCGTGAATTGTAATCGGTGTAATTGTATTTTCACTTTGTTCATAGGGAATTAAAACTAGCTGTTCACCATGCTTTCCAACTGCGATCGCCCGATCGGTTTCTACATCATAATATCGTTCGCTGGAGAAGCGTAGGATATTTTCAATCAGATCAAGATCAAAGCCTCTTCCGGTTGCACGGTAACGAAGATAGGATGTCCAGATAATCTCAGGCATTGATTCATAATTAGCGGTTCTTGTCACTCACTATTGTTTCTATGATCGCCCTATATTTTTCTTTAAAAGCGATATCTATGGCCCAGAAAACACCGCTTGTTCTACATCATCCCGACTCAGAGAATACTTGAATGAACGTTGAATATCTTGCCCATTTTCCCCAGATTGGACATATCGCACTACGATTTGCTCAACATCGAGCCACAGTTCAGCTTTCCAACTAGGGCGCTGTACATGCCAGCAATGCCTCTGTGTGTCGTCTTGTTGACAGCCTTGGTCTTTTAGCCACTGTTCAATTTGTGGCAGGGGATGATTATATAAGGGGGTATCAGAGGGAAGAAGAGGCATAGGAATTTTGGATTTTTGATTAGGAAGTTTTTTAGTTTTTAATTACTATAGGGGTAATTAGTTGCAATACATGGTTAATTTGATGTTGTACAGATGGAGTTGGCTGTAGCAAAGGCGAATGGATCGCAGCCTCACCACGGGTTAAGCCAATGGCAATTGCTAGTATCAGACAACCTACAAATGTTAACACCAGCATAAATAAAGCAAAAATTTCGCCAGATGAGAGGGGGCGATCGCTAGGATCGAGGTAAGCTGATTTTGACCAGTCATGACGCGAGACGGGACGGTTTAAGTCAGGAGGTGGTTGAATCACCGCAAAGCGAGAATAGCCAATTTTGAAATCGTAGCTTAAGCGCCGTTCTGGATGGCTAAGGGTCGCGTAGGCTTCGTTGATTTGCTGAAATTTGAGAGTGGCGATCGCAGTAGGCAAATCTGTAGTATCAGGATGATACCGTTTGCTCAGTTGCCTATAAGCACGACGAATGTCGATTACCGATGCCGAGGGATGCAGTCCTAGCAGGGAGTAATAAGTTGGTTTACTGCTTTGTGGCATTGCCCCGTTGTCATTCACGGCTGTTTGAGTCACCTTGCTCAAAGATATTTTTTATATTCTAAATCTTTTGTGATTGGCGAAGCCGGAAGAAGACAGAGCAGGTCAAGTATTTGATAAAATATTTTATAAAGCATTGAATTAGATGCGATGGATATCAAAATTAATCTCGAAAATATTCAAACTCTCACCGATTTCAAACGCAATGCCAAGGATTATCTAGAGCGGATCAAGTCCACAAAGTCGCCACTTGTACTAACTGTAAACGGGAAAGCGGAGGTTGTGGTACATGAAGCGCAAGCGTTTCAGCAAATGATAGATAAACTCGCTCGTCTTGAGGAAGAACTCGAAAAATTTAAGTTAGAAGCGTTACGCAGTCAGATTGACATTGGGATTAAGCAACTTGAGAGCGGTCAGTATACTGAATATAATGACGAGTCACTTTCGGCTTTTTTTGCAAATATTAAAGCACAAGGCCACGAAAAATTGGCTGACAGCGATTCTGTATGAGTCGATTTCGGATTTCTACCCAAGCAGCGCAAGATATTGAAAATATCTGGAAATATATAGCGCCAAATAATTTAAAAGCTGCTAATCAACTTTTTGATACTCTGCGAGAAAGCTTTCCAAAACTGGCTAAATTTCCCCAAATGGGCAGAGAACGGTCTGAATTAGCACCTTTTTTGCGAAGTTTTCCGGTAAAAAATTATTTAATTTTTTATAGCCCAATAGACAAAGGCATAGAAATTGCACGTATATTGCACGGCTCACAAGATATAGAAACTATTTTTCAAGATAATTCGTAATTCATAGTTAAGTCCCTACGAATAAATAAGAAAGCTTAAAATATTGATTACATTTTTTCTCCATTGATAAATTAAGGGATTTATAGCATTACTTACAAATTATTTTGGTAGATAGCTGGATATGCGATAGCTTCCCTAACTCAGTAAATCAGCACGGGGTTTAAAAGTTTCAATTTGCCGTAACTTTTCGTAGAGTTCTCGTTCTTCTTGACTAATATTTTTTGGGGTAACTATTTGAATTTCTACTAATTGATCGCCACGTTTGCCATCATCGCTGGGGTAGCCTTTATTTCCTAGCCGGAATTTTTGACCAGACCTAACTCCTTCAGGAATGGTCATTTTTACAGGCCCATCCAAAGTTGGTGCTTCTACCTGTCCTCCTAAAACTGCCTCTGTGGGAGTAACTGGTACTTGGCAGAGGATATTTAAACCATCTAACTTAAATAATGGATGAGGAGTAACAGTAATTTTTAAGTATAAATCGCCACCACCAACACCTTGGTTCCGCAGACGGATGGTTTGACCTGTTACCATACCTGGAGGCATACTAACCTCTAGCGATCGCCCATCTTCTAAGCGAATGCGTTCATTACCACCTTGATAAGCTTTTTCTAGTGGGAGCGTTAATCTGGCTTCTATATCTCGACGGGTAGTTCGAGGTGGGGGGCTAACTGTGTAGGCAACTTTTGTTCTGGGGGAACGAAACGGATCGGTATTATTGCCATTATTGGACTTACTTGCTGTATTTTTATTTTTGACGCCGATAACTTGATTAATAAAGCTTTCAAAATCAGAGAATTGGCTTGGATCTACGTCTTGATTGCCGTTGCGATCGCTAGCACCAGTCTGCCAGGTTTTAGCCTTTGGCGTCTGTTTGTTGCCTGCAAAGCCTTTTTGCTTCCAGTAGCGGCTAAACTGGTCGTACTGCGATCGCTTGGCTGAGTCTGAAAGGACTTCATAAGCCTCGCCAATATCCTTGAATTTTTCCTCAGATTCTTTGTTACCCGGATTCAGATCAGGGTGATATTGTCTTGCTAAACGCCGATAAACCTTTTTAATTTCCTCACCAGAAGCGTCTTTAGATACTCCCAAAATCTCGTAATAATCGCGGAAATTAGGCAAATTTTGCATAGTCAGTTGTTTAAATTTTAGATTTTAGATTTTGGATTAATTATGAGTAGAGACGCGATTAATCGCATCTGTACACGAGTTAGGAGTTGAAAGATTTAATTTTTAACTCCTCACTTCTCACTCCTAACTCCTCACTTTTAACAAACTTCGGCGGGTTGAAGTCCCCGGCTTCTAACAAGCCGCAAGTTTTGTGGCGGGGTCTAAATCCCCGTTACAAAACGTAATTGCGAATTGCGAATTGCGAATTGCGAATTGTTTTAACTCCTCACTCCTAACTTCTAACTCCTAACTTTTCTTACAACCAATCATTGTCTTCTTCATCATCCCAGTTATCCTGGTAGCTGGGACGGGATTTGCGTGGCGGACGGCTTTGGCTTTCATAAGAGGAACGACTGTCTCGACTATAGTCTCTGCCATAATCTTTACCGTAATCTCTGCCATAGTCCTTACTGTATGAGTCGCGTTCCCGATATGTATCTCTGGGGAAGTCGCGTTCTTTATCTTTATCACCAGTAAAGATGTCACGGATTGTACCAAACAAGTCGTCATCCTCATCTTCAGCATAAGTTTCCCTGACTTCCCGATTTAGCTCATAGAGAGCATCTTGCAAATCGGCGTATGCTTGATCAATACCGCGATCGCTATTTTCCTTAAGACTCTCTTTTAAGTCTCGGCAAATATTATCAATTCTTTGGCGGCGGTTTCGGGCAAACTGCATACCAAATTCCAGTGCTACTTCTCTAAGCTGTCGTTCTGCTTGGAAAATCAACGCCTCTGAACGAGTCCGCTTTTCTACTCTTTCTTTACGTTCGCGATCGACATCGGCGTATTTCTGAGCATCCTGAATCATCCGATTCACTTCTGACTCATTCAACGTGGAAGCGCCTTGAATGGTGATACTCTGCTCTCGCCCAGTGGTTCTATCTAGGGCTGTTACCTGTAAAATCCCGTTAGCATCAATATCAAATGACACCTGAACCTGGGGAATTCCCCGTGGTGCTGGTGGAATCCCATACAGCTTGAAACGTCCTAAAGACTTGTTGTTTGCTGCCATTTCCCGTTCGCCCTGGACTACGTGGATTTCCACAGTATTCTGGTTATTTTCGGACGTGGAAAAAATATCAGAACGACGGACTGGGATGGTGGTATTGCGGGGAATGAGTTTTTTCATCACGCCGCCAATGGTTTCCAATCCCATAGAAAGGGGTGTGACATCCAAAAGCAGCACATCTTTGAGTTCGCCTGCGAGAATTCCTGCTTGAATTGCTGCACCCACTCCCACTACTTCATCAGGGTTGACGTTTTCGTTAGGTTCTATGCCAATTAAGTCCCGCACTAGCTGCTTCACCATTGGCATCCGTGTAGAACCGCCAACTAACACCACTTCTTCAATGTCTCTCGATGAGAGTCCGGCATCTTTGAGGGCGCGTTTCACTGGTGTCCGCAATCGCCCCACCAAATCACCACACAAGCCTTCAAATTGAGAACGCGTTAGACGAGTTTCCAGATGTTTGGGGCCTTCCTGATCGGCAGCAATAAAAGGTAAGTTAATTTCGGTGACGCTGACAGCAGAAAGCTCAATTTTGGCTTTTTCCGCCGCTTCCATCAGACGTTGTAAAGATTGTCTCTCGCGTCTTAAATCTACCCCTTCGGCTTCCAGAAATTGCTCTGCTAGCCAATCTACTATTACTTTGTCAAAGTCGTTACCACCAAGTTGCGTATCTCCACTGGTAGCTTTAACTTCAAATATGCCATCGCCTACTTCTAAAATCGATACGTCAAAAGTACCGCCACCCAAGTCAAAGACTAAAATAGTTTCCGTGTCACCCCGATCTAATCCATAAGCCAAAGATGCAGCAGTTGGTTCATTGAGAATCCGCAGCACCTCCAAACCGGCAATTCTGCCAGCATCGCGGGTTGCTTGCCGTTGAGAATCGTTAAAATAAGCGGGTACTGTAATTACTGCCCCTGTTACCGGTTCACCCAAATAGCGACTAGCATCGTCTGCCAATTTTTTCAGCACCATTGCCGAAATTTCTTCTGGGGCGAAATCCTTATTGAGCCGGGGACAGGCAATTTTAATATTACCTACTTCGTCCTTGCGGATGGTGTAGGGTACACGCTTGGAATCTGGACTAAGTTCGCCATACTTACGCCCAATGAAGCGTTTCACTGCGAAAAAAGTATTTTGTGGATTGAGGACGGTTTGTCGCCGTGCCATTTGCCCAACCACCCTTTCGCCTTCTTTGCTGAAGCCAACTACGGAGGGGGTTGTTCGCATTCCTTCTGCATTGGCAATCACCACCGGCTTGCCACCCTCCATAACGGCGACTACTGAGTTGGTTGTACCCAAGTCGATGCCGACTACCTTGCCCATGCGTTACTCTTCTCCTAAAGTGTCTTATATATTTATTATGATTGGGCGGAACTACCTCTAGCTTTATGCTATTGGATGAAAACACCTCAATGGTATAATAGTCATCATTAAGGCAATAAGCTAAGAAGTTCAGCTAGAGCAGATAGTTGCAAGACTAGGATAGCATTGACGATGATTGGTATGTCCAAGCAGCCTCAATTCTTGTTATCCTTTCTATGTAGTGTATCTGCAATAGGACTTACGCAAAAATTGCTAAAAAGCTTAATTTCTCGAACCGCCAAGACGCCAAGAGCGCCGAGAATTCGTAGAGTGTGCGTAAGTCCTATGCAAGTTTCTAAATGCACCTTAACACTTCGCAAAAGTCCCCATTTTCAAGGTACTCCAAAGATGAGGATTATGAGCGGGGGATGACAAATCCCCAATTTTTAGGTATTATACTGGCTGTCTTGACCACCAATGCCGTAAGCGAAAACCAAGTTGTATAGGTAAGTGTCGCAAGAGAAGATTTGGGTCTTGGGAACCAGGACTCCTGCCCTTGGAGGGAATGTAAGACCAAAAAAACTACAGAGTTTTTGAGGCTATTCCCGATGAATTGGGAAGCTTAGACTTCAGCCGTAGGCAAGTCTGAGTAGTTCACTAATACTTGCTTTGCTTGTTTGAGTGCCTGAAAACCTTAATATTGCCACTATTTTAACCATTTGAATTTAACAGAGCGATTACAAACTTCTCTAACTGCGATCGCGCGAGAACGCGATCCTTACATGGCAACGGCTGGACATTTTTTTGTCCAAGAATACATCCGCCAGCAATTTTCCCAATGGGGGAGTGTGGAAATCCACACCTTTGATGTCAGGGGTAAAGCTTGTAATAACTTGATATTAAATTTACCTTCCCAAGGGAGACGACAAAAAAAGGATTTGCCACCGATTTTAATTGGCGCTCATTATGATGGGGTTCCGGGAACAGTAGCGGCTGATGATAATGCCACGGGTGTGGCGGTGTTGCTGGAATTAGCGAGAAAGTTTGCTGCCCAAGCCGTAAAATATCCCTTAAGGCTAGTTGCTTTCGACATGGAAGAATACGGCTTACTGGGTAGTGCTGATTATGCAGCCCTGTTGCACGAACAAAAGCAACAGCTACGCTTAATGATTTCCCTAGAAATGCTGGGCTATACCGATTCTACGCCTGGTTCCCAAAGTTACCCCCCTCCTCTGGAACGCTTTTACCCAGACAGAGGCGATTTTATTGCTTTAATTGGCAATTTGCGAACATTGCCTGACTTAATTGGCATGAGCCGTAATATTCGCAAAGCTGGCGTACCTAGTCAATGGCTACCCGTGCCAAATGGAGGTTTAATAGTTCCTCAAACCAGACTTAGCGATCATGCACCTTTTTGGGATTTGGGTTATCCGGCAATGATGGTGACAGATACGGCATTCTTACGAAATCCCCATTATCACAAAGCTAGTGATGCGATCGCTACTTTGAACTTAGATTTTCTAAGCGGTGTATGTGAAGGGTTGGAAATTGCAATTCGAGGGTTGTGAAAAGTTAAGATAAATTAATAAGTTTATTTTTTGCCCTCTAAAGCATCATTCAACCTGTCGTTTCTTCCAATAATCTGGTTTACGCTTTCCATGAGCTATTGCAGCCACCCAAATAAACTCCTTGAATTACGTGTAGAAGATGAGATGGGGAAAACACTGAAGGACGTAGCGACGCAACTCGGCAATTTTGTACGGCGCTCCTATGCTTGGATTTTGCTGAATTTTGCCGATAGCCTGCTCCACTTAAGATAAGAAATCTAGCCCCAAGCCAGCCTTCTGCTTCTCGTAGTATGCGACTGAATTATCTAGCTCTGCTCTAGCTTCACTGTGAAAAATAATCTGCTTCACGAGTACTTTTCTCGCAGTTCAGTAAATACCTTGTCTGACATTTCACCATAAGCTGTTCCACTACTAATCTCTTCCATCCTTCTCGTTAACTCAACATCCCAAGCAAATTCTGCGTTATCGTCAACATCTTGATCTAAAGAGTGGATCAAAAAGTAAGCAAGCTCTGCACGCTCTTGCATAGATAGCTGAGATAGTTCAAGCCTAAGTTTCTGTACTGTCTCGGTCATAGTCTGCGATCCTCTTGCGATTAATCAGCATAGATTTAGTATTGAATTTGACAGATTAAGTACATTGGTTTGCCATGAATCGAAGCGCCACATAATCTTCAATATAAAGGTTTATAGTTTAATACGCTTGGTGTTAGCGCCTACCTCCCCCATTCCCGTTCGGCTACGTTCACGGTAAGCCCATTCCCCAATGCAGTTGTTACCATTTACCACTTTGTGAGTCTGAGGATTGTACGAATTGACACGAAATAATGAGGCTGAAGAATGCCAAGATCAAAAAAAGGATGCCTTAAGGATATTAAAAGTACTATGCCAGAATTACACCAATCAATTGCCCAGCATTACCACGAACGGACTAAATACAACCCTGAGACTCTCGCCTCTAAAAGTCAGCAGTTAGACTGGGCGAAACAGCCAGTACCTTTCAAAGAGTACAAAATTGGCTCTACTTTTGATCTCAAACCCTATATCCAAGAAAAAACAGAGGGATTTGCTAATAACCCAGATGCTCAGTGGTGGCAAAGACTTTCACGGTTGCTGTTTCGCAGCTATGGATTGACAGCAAGAATGCCTTCTATGGGTAGTGCGGTATATTTACGTGCTGCTCCTAGCGCAGGCGGGTTGTACCCGGCTGAGGTGTATGTGGTTTCCCGTGGTACGGCGTTACTGCCGCCCGGTCTATATAATTACCAGTGTCGAACTCATTCTCTCATGCATTATTGGGAAAGTGATGTTTGGCAAAATCTGCAAGCAGCTTGTTTCTGGCATCCTTCTCTAGAAAATACTCAACTAGCAATTATTGTGACTGCGGTTTTCTATCGTTCTGCGTGGCGCTATGAAGATCGGGCTTATCGGCGGATTTTTCTAGATACGGGACACCTGTTGGGTAATATCGAGTTAGCTGGTGCGATTACTGACTTTCGCCCTCATTTAATCGGCGGTTTTGTGGATGAATCGGTAAACGATCTGCTTTATATTGATCCGCAACAAGAAGGTGCGATCGCTGTCTTACCTCTGGCAGACTTGTTAGATATCAATCAAAATTTGCCATTGGGATGCACTGCTTTACCTTCCACCACCGAAACCAGTTATCCCGAAATTCCCGATGGTGAATTGCTGACATATTTCCATCGACACACCCAGATCCAATCAGGTGTAACTGGCAATCTTAATCTACCAGCTATCAAACAAGAAAAATCTTTGGAGGATAAATATAACTTTCCTTTCTGTTTGAAAATTCCCACCAACACTGCGCCTATAGACTGGGGACAAAAGCTGTCAGAGCTAGAAACTACTATGTATAAGCGACGCTCTACCCGCGCTTATAATGGTGATGATTTAACTTTCGATGAATTAAAAGCTTTACTCGATTTCACTTACCAACCACAAAATTACATCGACCAAAGTTTAGATATTTCTCCAGACTACTTTGATTTGAATTTAATAGAAACATTTATCGCTGTTTGCGGAGTTAAAGGATTGGAGGCAGGTTGTTATTATTACGCACCCAAAGCCCAAGAATTACGCCAAATTCGTTTTAAAAACTTTCGGAGAGAGTTACATTTTCTCTGTTTGGGGCAAGAATTAGGGCGGGATGCAGCCGCAGTGCTTTTCCATACAGCCGATTTAAAAGCTGCGATCGCACAATATGGCGATCGCGTTTACCGTTACTTACATCTGGATGCAGGCCATTTAGGACAACGCTTGAATTTAGCAGCCATACATCTGAATGTAGGCGTTAGTGGTATTGGTGGTTTCTTTGATGACCAAGTAAATGAAGTTTTGGGTATCCCTGCTGATGAAGCTGTTCTATATATCACTACTTTGGGACGCCCAAGATAAAAATAATCTGGAGGCGCAAAGAATGCAGAGAGTTTTTCTGTGTTCTTTGCGTCTGTATGCAAGTGATATTTGCTTAGTGTAAACTATCAAACATATTTTACACTGCCAGATTCCTATGAAGATTGAATCAACATATACTTTTTTGGTAAGTCTCTTTAAATACAGATCCTTGTTTTTTATTCCTAAGTATCAAAGAGCATAGATATTGCTCTTAAGGTTTTTTATCTAGAAATTATCAGCTGTTCCACGTTGAGATTGCAAGCAAATTTAATACATCGCAAAATTCGCATATTGCAAAAAATTGATTATATTTTCAGATTTAAAAAGTGCGTTGATGCTCATAGAGGTCTAATTAGCGTCACAAGTCAAATTGGAGTCGGTACTACATTTACAGTAATATTGCCCTTAAATCCTGAATTCTGAATTCTGGATTCTGAATTCTTCTTTAACAAACTTCGGCGGGTTGAAGTCCCCGGCTTCTAACAAGCCGCAAGTTTTGTGGCGGGGTCTAAATCCCCGTTACAAAACGTAATTGCGAATTGCGAATTGCGAATTGCGAATTGCGAATTGTTTTAACCCTCATCCCGATTTTTAGAATTAAGAACTTGGGTTTGATAGTGCCGCCATTTTTCCTGCTGACGCGCTCTTTTTTCATCGGTGAGGCTATCAAAACAATAGGGACAGGAGATACCTTGTTCATACTTTGGAGATACCTTATCTGACTCAGAAATCGGATATCCACAACAGAAGCATCGCTCACAACTTCCTTCTTCTAAGCCATGACTGACAGCTACGCGATCGTCAAAGACAAAACATTCCCCTTCCCATAAACTTTCCTGTGCTGGAACTTCCTCTAAATACTTGAGAATGCCGCCCTTGAGATGATAGACTTCTGCAAACCCTTGGGCAAGCATGAAGGATGAGGCTTTTTCACAGCGAATGCCACCTGTACAAAACAGAGCAACTTTTTTGTGTTTAGTTGGGTCGAGGTGGCGTAGCACATAATCGGGGAATTCCCGGAATGAGCTAGTTTGAGGATTTTCTGCTCTTTGAAAAGTACCGATATTCACCTCATAATCATTGCGGGTGTCAATCACGGTTACTTCTGGATCGCAAATTAAATCATTCCATTCTTGGGGACTAACATAAGTACCAACTTGTTCATTGGGGTCAATTTCAGGCAATCCCAAAGTCACAATTTCTTGCTTCAACCGCACCTTCATTCGCTCAAAAGGGGGGGTTTTGGTATAAGACTCTTTGTATTCTAGGTCTGCTAGACGAGGGTCAGTACGCAAAAAGCAGAGAACAGAATCAATCGCCTGACGCGAACCGACAATTGTACCATTAATGCCTTCTTGTGCCAGCAAAATTGTCCCCTTCACACCTTGCGTTTGGCAGTAAGACAGCAGAGGCTCTCGTTTATCGGCAAAATCTGGCAGCCTAACAAATTTATACAGTGCTGCAACAACTTGGATATTTTCTGGCTTCATCCCTTTGATAATGGAACAATATAAGTTACAATAAGCTCGACAACCAAACTTACCTACTATTTTAACTTTATGGGGGTTTAGCTCAGTTGGTAGAGCGCCTGCTTTGCAAGCAGGATGTCAGCGGTTCGAGTCCGCTAATCTCCATTGATTATGCTTTTACAGTTTCATATCAAGTTATCGAGGCAGAGGAGCTAACAGGCTGAATCGATATTGATTACCAGCCCTTAAAAGAGTTCCCCGACTTTTAAGGTTGAATCTGGTCATGGGTTTAGGAGTGCGATCGCAACAGTCCATTAGAAAACTATCTATTCCTTACAATTTTGCATCCATCGCAATTCCCGCACTCGTGCCATAAATCATCACAAAAGTGACTGCAAATGAATTTTACTTACGCTTCATCCACAACCCGATAACACCAGCAACTACTATACCACCAAGTGAAAGGGGTTCAGGAACTGGAATGGCAATAACATTCACATCGTCTAAAAATAAATGTGCAGGATCGTTTTGAACACCAAATTTCAATTCTGTAGACGCTGCTGTTCCTATAAAGTTAAAAGAGTATTTGGTGTAATCAGGAGGGTCAATGTTAACTTGATTGAAAATGTTATCTCCATTAAGAAATATCTGAAACTGATTTGGGAATGCACCCTGGCTCTGATTCTTTAGAAACAAACTGAGTTCGTAAGTCTGACCAATTTTTGTAGGGATATTCTGTGATAGAAACCCGATACTTCCAGTAGGGCCTAATGAGGCAAAGTAATTTCCACTGTGGGAAGGAAGATTAATATTAGAAAGGACAACTCCACTGTAACTCAAACCAGAAGTAGTCAGGGCAAACGCATCTAAATATAGTACACATATACTAAAGAGTCTAAGAAAGGTAGCGATCGCTGATGGGATGAAAGTTGAGCAATGAGGCTTTGATGATAAAGTCATTCTAGAAGTAGAGGAAAGCCCCTAAAAAAGCGTGAAGCTCAAGCCCAAAATTACGATTGCTGACCACTTTGCCCTAATGGAAGACCCAAGAATAGACCGCACGAAGCGACACAATTTAATTGAAATTCTCACAATTGCCTTGTGTGCAGTGATATGTGGAGCAGATAGTTGGGTGGCAATTGAATTGTATGGCTGCACGAAATATGAGTGGTTGAAAACGTTTTTAGGGCTATCAAATGGCATTCCATCGCATGATACATTTGCACGAGTATTTGCACAATTGAATTCACAGAGATTTCAGGAATGTTTCTTAAATTGGATAAAGTCAATTCAGATCATAACGGATGGTGAAGTAGTAGCAATTGACGGTAAAATTTTATGTGGCTCTCATGATAAAAGCAGAGAGCAAAATGCAATACAAATGGTAAGTGCGTGGGCAACTACAAATAAGTTAGTGTTAGGGCAGGTAAAGGTGGATGAGAAATCAAATGAAATTACAGCAATTCCCGAATTAATATTTGTTTATAATTTTGTCAAGTTTTGCACTTGTATAGATGACTTTGAAATCCTTATTAGTTTTTGTTAGGAAATAAGGTGCGTTTCCCCTGGGACTTGTAAGAGATGATGCAGCAATTGGTGAAGAGACCGCTTGTAAAAGATGAAATCACTAAAAGCGATCGCTCCTGCAATCATCTCTTATTTTGGAAAAAAACGTTATTCTATTTCGTCCTGAATATCCTCAATTACTTTCAAAATCGATTCACGAATTATTCCTTCAATCTCATCGATAAATGAACCTTCTGCCGTTTCAGTCTTCCACGGGTCTTGAACTACAGTACGGATAACAGTAATAGGTTCATTTGCTTCTCCAGTTACCCCTAAACGCTGCTTGTAATGTTCAATAAAATAAGAACCATAAGCTTCTGAGGTAAAATCAGTAGTACTGACAATCATCGGATAATTGTTAAGATCATCGTCTTCATCAATACTGAGATTTTCGTAATACCGTTTATTCAGCAGGTTAGCATTCTTTAAGCTGGTATTGAGTTGACCATTGATTTTGAAATTGAAAGCGTAGATTATGATATTTAAATCAGTCCCAATCTCTTTAAGTGCAACCATTGCTTCTTCATCTTGCTCAATCTCTTCATTCGTTCTACCATCAATTCTTTGACGAATAAATTCAATTTGTTCTGCTTCTGTATTTCCGGGAATCGAATTAGGAATTAGAGTCAAAGGCACAATAGTAAACGGATCTTCCTCTTTAGGCATACACAACAGTCGAGCATAGAGCTTATCGCCACTGTAAAGAGCTTGACCTAAAAACCGACCATAACCATCTTTGGTGGGTCGAATGATCCGATGGCTCAAATATACTGCTGCTGGAGCCGCTCCTGGTTTAGAACCTTCAATCCCGTAAATGCCAATAGTTGGTTCTGCTTCTCCATGAAAAATATAAGGAGCAACGAAGGTAACTAAATTCCGCATTGCCGAGTTGCGATAGCACAACGCTCCTGCTGGATAAGGGATGTAACCCGATTTATGAGGATCTACAGTAATCGAGTCAGCCTGGGGAAGAGCGGCAAATTGCTCTTCAACATAAGGACTCAAAGTAGAAATCGGTGGTGCTGTATCTTTAGGAGAGGGTAGACCAAAGTCTGCATCGGTTCGTAGGAGGGAAACAAAATATCCACCCCAAGCCGCATCTGCATGAACTGTAAATTGTAATCCTTTTTGGCTAAATTCTTCTCTTAGCTCCAAGATTTGCTTGAGAGGGTCAACTGCACTTTCTTCGGTAGTACCAATAACGGCAACAACCGTATAGACAGGAATGCGATTTTTTAGACAATATTCTAAGTCTTCTCTCAAGCTATAGCCTTTTAATCCATCTTGATCAGACCGAGATTCTATAGGCTCAAGCCTCATTCTCGCGTGTTCGTCAACTTCCACATCAATCATGTGAGCAGCACCTATTCCTAAAACTGCTGCTGCTTTTGGGAATGAGTAATGTTTAGTTCCTGGGACGAAAAATACAGGAGGTTTAATATCTTGTAGATAACGCCGAGAAAATTCTTGTATGCCTAAATCTTGTACAGAATAATTGGATAAGGCACTAGATAAGATGCTAGATGCTTTGCTCTCCTCAACGCCTTGGCTAACTAATTTTTCCGTGATTTGAGTAGATAAGCCTAAGATATCATCAACCTTGAGGTTTAACAGTTGCCAAGTGTCGAGGTTGATGAGTTGTTCCTCAGTCCATGTAAGAGAACTTTCTGAGTAAGCATTAATCTTTATTTGGTCTGCTACAGTACGCAAAGTCTCATCATTTAATAAGGCTTGTTTGAGTGAGATCGGATAAAATTTCAGATTTCTGGCTGACCAAATAGCTTCTATGTTAGCAACGGTTCCCCCACAAGTGATATGCCCCCAAGCTCGTAGTTCATTAGTTTCATCTTCATTGAATGGGACATGATATCCTAACATTCGACAAAGATCATCGCCTACCTCAATTTCTAATTTTGTTGTGACTGTAGAGCCTTCAAAAGCTACGTTATTAGAGTTGTACAACATTCCCGCGAAGTAGCCAATTACTGAAGGAATAGTTGTATCCCAACCCATATGTCCCTGATAACGCAGGCTGAAGAAAGGAACAGATTTCTTCATTCGCTCCAATAAGTCATCATAACTTTCTTTGAGAAGTGCCACTGCTTGTTGGTAATCTGGTGAGTTCTTAATTTCATCAGTAATATGGGCTGGATCTTCAGGGAAGTAACTATTTCTCCATGCAGCCTGAGAGTCAATCGCCTGTAATATCAACTCTTTGAGCAGGTCGGCATTTTCTGCTCTGGGGCCTAAAAACCAAGCTTCTACTGATCTTGAACCAGTTGTTTGTAAATTTAATGAGTTGGCTTTGTTAACGTACTTTTGGACACGACGTGTTGCTTTTTCAAAAGCTCTGCTAGCAGTCTCTCTGGGAGTTGTTACCATAATTTTCTCCTTGTTTACATAGGATAGATTTAGCAAAAATTCAACAGCTATTTATCAGTTAATAGCTATTAACTGATAACTGTTACCTAATTCAGATCGGTCTGCGATTTGTATTGGTGAAATAGAGAAGTAAAAAGATTATTGACCTTCAAAAAACACAGTTAAAGCTCTATTGACGAGTAGCTACGAGAATTTCATATCTGAAAAACTAATTAAGCAGGTTTTTTTGGTAGCTGGTTTATAGGATATATGTATTTGCTTGACAGTGCAAGTATAATTACATATTTTCACAGAGAGTAAAAGTTTGTATAGCAATTCAAATTGAAAGTCAGGGCGGCCGCATCATGTCAATAAGGCTAGTATATTCTCAATAAACTCAAAATTAATCTCATTAATCCCTATTTATTGACAAAGATTTTAGCGTAGGCGCAGCCCGTCGTAGATATCGCTTTGAGCCTTGGAAAATAAATCAAGCCAAAAATACTGATTTCTCGTTGGGTCTTAATCTTGGTCAGAGTGAAGAGTACTTTAGATGCGTTTGCCCTGGATTGCACATAGCACATATAAAACAGAAGAAACAGGGCATGGTCGCCATGAAATCCGCAATTACGTAAGATTCAGTTTGGTCAAAATTTAATAGTGTTGGAATGGTAGAATCCGTCCGTTCATTAAATGGTGAAACAACGGTTGAAACCCATTATTTTATCAGTAGCCTTGAATCAAATGCTAAACAGTTTGGTAATTCTATTCGCAGTCATTGGGGAATTGAGAATTCATTACATTGGATATTAGATGTCGCCTTGAAGGAAGATGACTGTCGCATTAGAAAAGATAATGCTCCACAGAATTTTGCAATTCTCAGACATATTGCAGTCAACCTTTTAGGTCAAGAGAAGCGCGTCAAACGTGGAATAAAAAATAAACAGTTTCTCGCTGGGCTGGATAACAATTATTTAGCAAGAGTTTTAGCATTAGCATAAACTAATATATCAGAAATTAAATTTGAATATTTAGGAAGAATTTCATTTTTCCTCTAAAGAAACATAGCTTTATAAACTCGAATCTTGAGCTATTTTAGTATAAATAAATAATCATTCAGCTTCAGATAAGGTAATTTATGCTTTTTGAGAATACTTCATTTATTTTATTTATCATTTAATGAATTTTTACAATTATCTATGTCATTTTGAAATCTCTCTTAGTTTTTATTAGTAAATAAGATGCGTTTTCCCTACCAGAAGTAGTCCATCCTGTAAAGTCTCCTGTTTCAAATCCCCCATTCTGGATAATGGCTGCTTGTGCCACAGAAGTGGACACACCAATAACCGTAATTGTAGTAGTAAGAAAAAATGACGAAACTATCTTCATAAGATTTATCTCTTTGTCGTTTATCAGTATCTCTACAATCAGCAGTAAGTATAGCATAGCTGACACTAGGGGCAAAGTAGTACAATTTTACCTAGAATCGAGTTTTTTAGTATGCATTCATGTTCTTGCAAAATTAGGATGCTCGCGTTTAAGTTTGGATCATTCAGAGCCAGTTAATTAAAATTTGGAATTTATCTACTTAGGAGGTTGTTTGCAAAAGCGTCCATTGGGATTAGTGGCAATTGTTCTCTACAAATCATTTGCCGCATTGCTGCTTATGGTTACTTCGATCGCTTTATTATTGACATTAAAAAATTATCAAGCTCTAGAGGTATTTTCAGAAAACTATGTTTTAGAAGGTAAATCGATAATTATTGATTGGCTTTTAAAGAAAGTTCTCAATTTAAATCCCCGAACTTTGGCATTTAGCGGTATTGGAACAGGAGTCTATGCTATTGTTACTAGTATTGAAGCCGTTGGTTTATGGTACGAAAAGCGTTGGGCACATGTCTTGGTGTTGGGACTTGTCGGTATCAGTATTCCACCAGAGATTTATGAATTAATTCAGGGGATTTCTCTTATAAAAGTATTGATTCTTGTATTGAATTTAGCAGTATTGGTCTATTTATTCCGAAATTTTCCTAAACATCAAAACTAATTTTTATCAACAAGTGGCTTCTGGCGCATAGACTTAATCTTTGGGTTGACGCAAAACCAATATCCCACGTTGTACAATCGCTAGAAATACAATCTGGAGAGCGACTTGCCTAGATCGATTCAGTCTACTCAACCACCACTAAAATTTATTCCTCAACGGTTGAACCCGTTGGTACTCCAGATTGTTCGGTGGTTACTGCCGATCGCACTACGGTTTCGCACTCGTCCTTGGCTAACGGCTGGTATTGTCCGTGTTGAAGCCAAGAATGTTGAGGTATTAGCTGAACTTTATCAACAATTCCAGGCTGGAAAAATTCGCTTTTTGCTGGCATTTCGCCACCCAGAGGTGGAAGATCCCCTGTGTATGCTGTATTTGCTTTCCCGCATTGTGCCACAGGTTGCTCGTCAGAAAGGTATTACACTGCGATCGCTTGTTCACAGCTATTTTCTCTACGATCGCGGTATGACGGTTTGGGCTGGAAAGTGGCTGGGTTGGTTGTTTTCCCGGTTAGGAGGTGTGCCGGTTCATCGCGGAAGGCGACTAGATCGCCAAGCTATTCAAACAGCACGGGAGTTATTTACTAATGGCAAAATACCGATCGCAGTGGCTCCAGAAGGCGGTACTAATGGTCATAGTGGTATTGTTAGCCCCTTAGAACCTGGTGTTGCTCAAATGGGGTTCTGGTGTGTAGAAGACTTGCAAAAAGCTAATCGGACTGAGACTGTAATTATTGTGCCGATCGCTATCCAATATCGCTACGTTGAGCCACCTTGGTCTAAACTGGATTGGCTCTTAAGTAAGTTAGAAGCTGATAGTGGTTTATCGCCAATGGAAATTCAGCAGGGGGAGAGCGAAGATATTTACTATCAACGCCTCTGTAGGTTGGCTGAATATCTGATTACCGAGATGGAAGAATTTTATCGTCGCTTCTATCATCAAGACATCCCAAAAACCATCTCAATTGATGAATCTGCTAGTCATAATCAGGTATTGGTTGCTCGGCTTCATCGGTTACTGGATAAGGCTTTACAAGTTGCCGAGCAATATTTTGGAGTTCAAGCACAGGGGAATCCCATTGATCGCTGTCGCCGCTTAGAAGAGGCTGGCTGGAATTACATTTATCGGGAAGATTTGCCAGATATTAATGCTTTACCACCCTTTAAACGCGGTTTGGCAGACTGGATTGCTCAAGAAGCTGACTTGCGAATGCGCCACATGCGGATAGTGGAAAGTTTTGTTGCAGTCACAGCTACTTATATTCAGGAACAACCGACGGCAGAACGGTTTGCAGAAACAGCTTTGCTTGTATACGATATGCTTTCTAGAATTCAGGATACAACACTTCCGGGGCGACCTCGGTTAGGTTTGCGAGAGGCACAAATCACTGTAGGGGAGCCAATTTCAGTAACCGAACGCTGGAAAAATTGTCAGGGCGATCGCTTGGCGGCTAGACAAGGTGTGAGCGATTTGACAAAAGATTTGCAAATCGCTTTAGAGAAGTTGATTAAATATTGAAAGCTATTTAGAAATTTCTGGACTGCGAATTATGATATGTCCCTTATCACTTTCTTGAATCGCCAAAACTGACGGTAGCTCATTAGATTTTGCATTTGGGGGCAATGCTCGAAACAAATAAATCCAGCCGCCACGTTCTAAGAGTAAGCGCCAGACTCTCGGCTGCTTTGGATTGCTGAGATCATTATCTTCTCTGCCTCGCAAGTCATCGAATAGACCTCGATCGCCAATAATGCGATAACCTTTTAATGAAGGGTCGGCAAATATATCATCAAGTTTGCGTCCCACAGCAAACTTTTCTTCCGGTGTAATTAAAGCTACAACAGGTAAAGTGGAGTTTTGACCAGCGTCTCGTCGTGCATCTGCAATGCCTTGCCAACGAGCTAACCAAAATATCACAATTAATACCCAGGATACTATGACTATTTCATTGACTAGCGATCGCAGAAAATCAACTGAGCGCAGTTGCCCAGAACTAAATTCAGCTAGAGATTTAAGCCGTTTAGCTGTCCATGAGCTTTTGCGTTGAGTTGCAGAGTTGATGCGACTCAGTAACAATTGGTTTGCAGAGACTACCGTATCGCTGATGATTTTAATTAACCATAATGTAGCTTGAATTGCGATCGCAGCTAGAAAAAAAGCGATCGCACTTTTGCATATTGTCCAACCATCTCCGAAAAATATTTGTAGGGGAACTATGAGAAAAGACTGTGCAGGTAAATCGAGAGTATTGACTTCTAGCTGAAAAAAGTAGAAATATGACCAACGGTAAATCCAACCTGCAAAGAAAAGCGCCGCACCCAGCAAGCCAAGTACACTTGTGAATTTACCTAAAATATTGCTTTCTTGGTTGGGGGTTTGGGTCATAGGGGAGATGAGCGATATAAGGGAAACAAATATATTTTGACCTCACTTCCATTCCTCTCTCCTAAGAGGAGAGAGGCTTTGAATCTACTCCCCTTCCCTTGTAGGGAAGGGGTTGGGGGTTAGGTCTGTATTCCACTCAACTGCAAACTGTTATAAGTAAATAATCAGTTGATTTTAGTGATTGATTGTATGGAAATTTGGTATACGCCTTTGAAGTTTAATGAGAAACTTAAACATAGTCAAATATACTGTTAAAGCCATGAAAGCTTTTTTCCAGGGATGGGTTGTGGCAATCCTAGTAATGGCAGCAGCGATCGCAGGAAACATTCAAGCTGTAATTAGCCAGGATGTCAAGACGAGAAATTTATTGTTGGCACAGACACCAGTTAACGCAGATGAATTAGAACTTGCAGTAGCGTTACCAGAGTTAGCAGAGGTCATCCTTAAACGGGGTGAGTCAAATAGTGGCCAGATAACAGGGATTGATGCACAAGGAGAAGCACTATCAATTCAGCGTAGTGGTAAAACTGCCACAATTCCCCTGAGCCAAATTGCAAGAGTAGTTTTCAAGGAAGAGTTAAACTAAATAGCAGAAAACTTTGCTAAACTTATCTATATTTAGGTATTTTAGACAAGTTTATGTGGAAGGTTGCAGAGTTTGGCGGATTAATTGGTGTCTCTTCATCGACGTTAAGGCGGTGGGAGACAGAAGGGAAACTAACCCCGGAAAGGACGCTAGGCAATCAAAGAATTTACACAGAATCACACTTAGCACTAGCTCGAAACCTGAAGTCCGGCAAATTTCCAACAAGAATAATTATCTATTGCCGTGTTTCATCACATGGGCAAAAAGATGATCTGCTTAGTCAAGTTGAATCTATGGATGGGTTTTGTGTTGCTAATGGCGTAGTAGTCACTGACAGAATCGAAGAAATAGGCGGTGGACTTAACTTTAAGCGCAAAAAGTTTCTCCAAATTATTCAGTGGGCAATTCAAGGAGAAGTTAAATCGGTCTATGTAGCCCACAAAGATAGGCTATGCCGCTTCGGTTTTGACTTGGTAGAACAAATTATTGTCTGGGGAGGCGGAACTGTTGTAGTAGCTAACAGTGAAGCATTATCGCCCCATGAAGAACTGGTTCAAGATTTGTTGTCAATCGTGCATTGCTTTTCCAGTCGTTTATACGGATTACGCAAATATAAGCAAAAAGTAAAGTTAATTGCTCAAGGTGTCGATCCTTGTTCAAAGTAGGATATACTTATTTAAGTAAATAAGTTTGCAAAAGTTTAGCTATGTTTGCTATCAAGCGAGAATTAAAACTAAATAAGGTTGAAACCTCCTTGATGCGTGGCAATGCTGGCTTTAAGCGGTTTGTTTACAACTATGGATTAGAACTGCTAACTGCATCTTGGAGTTTTGAAGACGTAAAAGCTTCTGACTCCAAACGCATTGATGCTATCAAGAAAGTTCTAACTCAAGTTACAATGCAAAAGCCTGAATATGCGTGGATGAGAGAGTATCCGTCCACAGTGTATCAGTCAGCATTTATTGACTTGAAGGATGCTTTTTCGAAGTGGCGTAAAGGGTTAGGAGATTTCCCAAAGAAGAAGTCCAAGAAAAAAGGTGACTCCTTTAGTGTTTACAAAACTGCTGGCATATATCTCGAAAAAGGTAAACCAGCACTGCCATTTACTAACCGAGTTGTAATAAATGCTGGAAAGATTATAAAGTTACCCGGACTAAAGGAACTTAGATTAAAAGAACGAATTGATTTTATCTGTAGTTCCCAGACATTTACTGTTTCTAGAACCGCAGATAGATGGTTCGTTGCGTTTGTGTTGGATGCCGAGAAGATTCCACCAATAATTCACCCAATTAAAAAGATTGGTGTTGACTTAGGAGTGAAAGTCTTAGCAACTTGTTCTGACGGTACTTTTTACGATATGCCTGTCACTACCAAAAAGGCGAAAATCAAGCTTGGGAAATTGCAGTGGCGAAATCGTAATAAAGTCCTTGGCAATAAGAAGCTGAAAATCAAAGCATCAAATAAAGCGAAACGATATTATGTCCGACTGGCAACACAACACGCTCATGTTGCCAACATTCGGCAAGATGCCACTCAAAAAATGACCACTGACATAAGTCGTAAAGCTGCTGTCATTAGGATCGAGGATCTGAATGTATCAGGCATGATTGCTAACCATAAACTAGCCAGCGCTGTGAGTAATAACTGTTTTTACGAAATTCGTAGACAGTTGACTTACAAGCAACCTTTTTACGCGACTAGGGTTGAGTTGGTTGATAGATGGTATCCGTCCTCGAAGATGTGTTCCAAGTGCCACCACATTCAACCGATGGGACTGAGTGAGCGTGTTTATAGATGTGGTGGATGCGGCAATATTCAAGATCGTGATGAGAACGCCTCAATTAATTTGAGGGATGCACCTTTAAGCAAAGTAGGGTTGGCTTGACCCAAACTTAACGCCTGTGGACAAGAAGTAGCCGACTACCTTGGTTGAAGCAGGAAGAAAACATTAAGTCTATTTAATTAAGGTTAAGTAGGTTTGAGTAAGTTTTTTAAAGCAGGCATTGGCTTACAGAAGTAATAAAAGTCCAATTATTCGGGGTGAGCGTGATCGTCCTACAGGTAAACTAGTAACTTGGAGTGGTATACCTATAAATAATTTTACCGTAAAAAATTCTACTCAGGGTCAAGCGGTGGTGAAGCTCAAACCACCTGTAGTTTCCCCAGCACAGTTGCGGGGTATTCAGTCAGTAGCGAAAAATCGGCAATATGTAGTAGATGAAATCCAGTTCAATTCGCCACAAAGAACAATTACTATTCTGGCAACACCTTATTGAGCCTGAATCAATTCATCTGTAGGGACGTAATATCTATGCCCCTAAGCTTTTTGACGTTTCTAACGAAAAACACAATATTAACAAGAAACATTGGGATGTTCCTCACAAACATTGCGATATTTCTGACAAACATCACGATATTAATACGAAACATTGCGACATTCCTGACAAACATCATGATATTAATACGAAACATTGCGACATTTCTGACAAACATCACGATATTAATACGAAACATTGCGACATTTCTGACAAACATCACGATATTAATACGAAACATTGCGACATTTCTGACAAACATCACGATGTTGATAATCACAAAACCCAATGAAAAACAGCTACCTGTTATTTTATGAAAAAATTTATCAGCAGTTTTTTGGCTTTGGGTGTTTGTCTAACGCCTTTAACAGTAATACTGATGGCTCAACCCACCTGGGGACAGACTCAAAACTCGCAAGCCCAAGAAGCAGAAAGACTGCTAGAGCAAGGGGCAAAACTGACACAGCAACAGGAGTACCAAAAGGCAATACAAATATTACAGCAAGCTTTAACCATTGCGCGAGAACTCAAAGACCAGAAACATGAAGCAACCGCACTGCTTGGACTTGGGTTTAACTACAACGCTTTAGGAGAAAAGCAAAAAGCACTCGATTTCTATAACCAAGCTCTGCCGATTTGGCGTGCTGTGGGCGACAAGGCAGGTGAAGCCACTACACTCAATAATATCGGTATAGTCTACTCCGCTTTAGGAGAAAAGCAAAAAGCACTCGAATTTTACAACCAAGCTCTTCCCATATTGCGGGCTGTGGGCGACAAGGCAGGTGAAGCCGCTACACTCAATAATATCGGTATAGTCTACTCCGCTTTAGGAGAAAAGCAAAATGCACTCAAATTTTACAACCAAGCTCTTCCCATATTGAGGGCTGTGGGCGACAAGGCAGGTGAAGCCACTACACTCAATAGCATCGGTGCAGTCTACTCCGCTTTAGGAGAAAAGCAAAATGCACTCGAATTTTACAACCAAGCTCTGCCCCTAAGACGGGCTATAGGCGACAAGGCAGGTGAAGCCACTATACTCAATAATATCGGTCTAGCGTACTATGAATTAGGAGAAAGGCAAAAAGCACTCGATTTCTATAACCAAGCTCTGCCCCTATCTCGTGCTGTGGGCGATCGCTCTAATGAAGCTGCTACCCTCAATAACATTGGTCTAGTCTACAACGCTTTAGGAGAAAAGCAAAATGCACTCTCATTCTACAACCAAACTCTGTCCCTTATACGTGCTGTGGGCGATGGCGGACGCGTTGCTGTCACACTCAATAACATTGGTGGAGTCTACGACGATTTAGGACAAAAGCAAAAAGCACTCTTATTCTACAACCAAGCTTTGCCCCTTTTGCGTGCTGTAGGCGATCACTCTGGTGAGGCTCGCACACTCAATAACATTGGTGCAGTATACGACACTTTAGGAGAAAAGCAAAATGCACTCGATTTTTACAACCAAGCTTTGCCCCTTTCGCGTGCTGTGGGCGATCGCTTTGGTGAAGCTTTCACACTCAATAACATCGGTGCAGTCTACGACGATTTAGGAGAAAAGCAAAATGCACTCGATTTTTACAACCAAGCTTTGCCCCTTTTGCGTGCTGTGGGCGATCGCGCAGGCGTTGCTGCTACCCTTAATAACATCGGTTCAGCCTACGACATATTAGGAGAAAAGCAAAAAGCACTCTCATTCTACAACCAAGCTTTGTCCCTTATACGTGCTGTGGGCGATCGCAAAGGTGTTGCTGTCAGCTTGGGTAATATTGGTGTACTCTTCCAAGAGACAAATCGACCAACAGAAGCCATTACTAATTTGCAGCAATCTCTTCAAATAAGCTTAGAAATGCGCCGGGGTTTGCAACGGGAAAATCGCCAAAAGTTTTTACAGCAAAACGGTGGAAATGCTGCTGCTTTAGTCAATGTCCTGATTAATCAAAAAAAATATGCTCAAGCTTTTGAATGGGTTAACCTATTCACCACAGCCGATCTTGCTGATTATACTCGCCTGATTAATGCCAAAGTTGCCAACCCAGAAGCACAGCAGAGCCTTGATGACTGGAGTAAAAAAAATCAGCAATTGGAAGCACTGCGACAACAACTGCAAAGCGATCGCTCCGAAAGCCTACCCCAAAAGATTCGGCAATTAGAAGCAGAAGTTTATTTAGAAGCCGAAAATATATCCTACCGTTTTCCTGAAGTGGCAGAACTATTGGAAACTACACCCGTAGATATTAAAAATCTTACATCCTCTATCCCAGCAGGAACAGTTGTAGTTCAACCTGTTTTGCTAACTAATGTGGCAGATATGCCTAATAATGTTGCCTTTTTTATCTTCACCAAAGGTCATTTTAGTGTTATTAAAAAATCTATTGAACCCACTAAGCTTAATAAACTTATTACCGATTACTTAAAACAGGTACAAGACGATAGTGATTCTGATTACTTTCAAACCGGCGGCGAACTTTATGATATTCTCATTCGCCCTATAGAAGGCGAGATTAAAGCTTTATCACCTAAACAACTGAGTATTATTGCTACTGGTCAACTGCGCCATTTACCTTTTGAGACTCTTTACGACAATAAAACTAAGCAATTTCTGATCCAAAAATATCCTGTAAACTATCTGACTCGCATTTCCAATAATTCCTTACAGTCTCTAGGTATGCAAAATGCCATCCCTCGCAAACAACTAGCTGTTTTAGCATTTGGTAATCCAGTAACCAGTGAGCCGCAAAATCTCCCAGGTGCAGAAGCAGAAGTCAGAAAGATTAAAGAAATACTGCCAGATAGTGAAGTTTATATTAATAAAAAAGCTACCTTGGAAAACTTTAGATCCCAAGCATTGCGCTTTTCCTTTTTGCACTTAGCAACTCACGGCTGCTTTCAAACTGAAGATTGCAAAAAAGTCAAGTTAAAAAATAATACGTTACTATTTGCTGACAAACCTTTAGATATTGCTAATGCTGCTCTTTTAGGTTTACAAGGCACACAATTAATTACTCTCAGTGCCTGTCAAACTGCTGTAGATCCTAATTTGAATGACGCAGGAATTGCAGGTGTTGCTTATATATTTGAGCGGGCTGGTGCTAAAGCAGTGATGGCAAGTTTGTGGGCGGTTGATGATCAAGCAACTCAGCTATTGATGATTGATTTTTATCAGAATCTCAAGCAGGGTATGACTAAAGGGGAAGCTTTGCAACAAGCTAAGTTAAAGCTAATTGCAGACCATCGTCATCCTTTTTATTGGTCGCCATTTGTCTTGATTGGCGATGCACGTTAAAGTAATTCGTAATTATTAAAAAGTGAAAAAAGTTAAACTTGGTGCTAATCTTATCGAGTAATTTGAGGATATCAAAAGTGACTGTTTTTAGTCAACCCCTCAAACAGAAGAAATTGGTAAAATAGTTGAGAATTATTCGCGTAAAATCAACACAACTTAATCAAAATGTTAATTTTTATTAGATAAGAAATTTCTATGATTCTGTAGTAGCTAGGTTTAAAATCCTCAAAATCCAAAAGATAAATTAGAATCCTCCCAGTACTTGAAGTACAAGGAGGATTCATTATCCCTAATTAGCAATGCTGATGATTGCGGTTATTGGGATCTAGCTCCAAGCTTGCAGACATGTTTAGATTCTGTATGATTACCCAACAATCTCAAAGTTCGTAGCTGCCAATACTGGCGCTGCTGTGAATGGATTGTTATCGTTATCAATGTTGGCAAACAGTCCACCTGTCCCAAAGCCTGGTGATCTCAAGTTTGGGTTGAAGAACAAATTGCCAGTTCCAAGACTGTAAGTAATGAGTCTAAAGCTAGTTGCAGCTGCTGCATCATTAGCAACTATCTGAATATCAGATAGATTGTTGAGTCCAAGGAAAGTTGTCTGATCCAGGACAATTCTATCAGAAGCACGGTTGAAATCAGCAATTTTATCTACACCTAGAGCAGCATTATTGTACTGAGCGCCTGAGTTGAACACGAAGCGATCGCTACCACCACCCCCTGTCAGGAGATCATTACCATTGCCACCTCTTAAGAAGTCATTACCAGCATCACCATAGAGGCTGTCATCGCCAGCGCCACCATAAAGGGTGTCACTACCGTTACCACCAAAGCCGCTTAACGGTGTAGATGTGTCACTACCATCAAGGAAGTCATTGCCAGCACCGCCTGTAAAACTGACCGCACTTATACTAGTTTCTGTCAAGTCGTTAACATCAAAGATGTCATCGCCTCCGCCACCATTGACTTCAAAGCTCTCTGCGGTGTCTACAGTCAGAGTGAAAGGAACTAGGTTAAGCCGATCAAAGATTGCTCTGCCTTGAGCATCTTGTTCTAGACGGAAGGTGTCTCCCGCACCTGCTGCGCCGTTGACCTCAACCACATCATCATCAGCGTTACCGCTAATTCTATCGCTACCGTCACCGTTGTTCCAGATCAGTCGGTCGTTGCCAGATCCACCAATGAAGATATCATTGCCGCGATCGCCTATTATGGTATCGCTTCCGCCCCCACCGGCTAGCAAGTCGATCCCATCGCCACCTCGTAGCAAGTCACTATCAGCGCCACCATTAAGGGTGTCATCTCCAGCGCCACCAATTAGGGTGTCATTTCCAACATTACCAGAGCCAGTTAAAGGTGTAGATGTGCCGCTACCATCAAGGGAGTCATTGCCACCACCGCCTGTAAAGCTGACTGCACTTATACTAGTTTGTGTCAAGTCGTTAACATCAAAGATGTCATCGCCTCCGGCACCATTGACTTCAAAGCTTTCTGCGGTGTCTACAGTCAAGGTGAAAGGAACTAGGTTAAGCCGATCAAAGATTGCTCTGCCTTGAGCATCTTGTTCTAGACGGAAGGTGTCTCCCGCACCTCCTGCGCCGTTGACCTCAACCACATCATCGCCAGCGTTACCGCTAATTCTATCGCTACCGTCACCGTTGTTCCAAATGAGTCGGTCATCGCCGGCTCCACCAATGAAGATATCATTGCCGCGATCGCCTATTATGGTATCGCTTCCGCCCCCACCGGCTAGCAAGTCGATCCCATCGCCACCTCGTAGCAAGTCACTATCAGCGCCACCATTAAGGGTGTCATCTCCAGCGCCACCAATTAGGGTGTCATTTCCAACATTACCAGAGCCAGTTAAAGGTGTAGATGTGCCGCTACCATCAAGGGAGTCATTGCCACCACCGCCTGTAAAGCTGACTGCACTTATACTAGTTTGTGTCAAGTCGTTAACATCAAAGATGTCATCGCCTCCGGCACCATTGACTTCAAAGCTTTCTGCGGTGTCTACAGTCAAGGTGAAAGGAACTAGGTTAAGCCGATCAAAGATTGCTCTGCCTTGAGCATCTTGTTCTAGACGGAAGGTGTCTCCCGCACCTCCTGCGCCGTTGACCTCAACCACATCATCGCCAGCGTTACCGCTAATTCTATCGCTACCGTCACCGTTGTTCCAAATGAGTCGGTCATCGCCGGCTCCACCAATGAAGATATCATTGCCGCGATCGCCTATTATGGTATCGCTTCCGCCCTCACCGGCTAGCAAGTCAATCCCATCGCCACCTAGTAGCAAGTCACTACCAGCGCCACCATTAAGGGTGTCATCTCCAGCGCCACCAATTAGGGTGTCATTTCCACCAAAACCACTGAAGTTATCAGAAGCAGTATCACTAGTACCTGTATCTGCTCCATTAGTTGGCCGTGAGAATGGACTCCAAGTTACTGCCATGATTAATCCTCTTGATTCTTAGTTTTTAAGCAAACAATGAGTTACTAGTACTTCATTTCTAAGAAAAGTATGAAAGTACTAGTTTTTGTCTACGAGCTACAAAACTTATAGTTTTTAGCCGCTAAGTATTAATCAAAGATCCGTTCTTATTTTATTATGCAAAATATTTATTTTTAGAGAACCTCTTCACTATGAAATTTGCAATTTTTTATAAGTAAGATAGTATATCGCTCGTAAATACCTTTACAAAGAAGCTTTCAGCCGATTATATAACTTTAAATAAAGTTAAAACAACAAATGATAACTAAATGCAAACCCGTGCTTATGTTGTGGCTTTAATGACAAATTTATTTTTTTTGTCAGTATTAATAAGCGAGTATTTACCTGTCAAATATAGTGAGGTTTTATCTAAATATTTAAAATTTTACGACTTAAAAGTAGCTATGGCTAATCGAACCATGCTATTAATAACCAAGGGTTTTTACTGAAGGCTAAAGCATGGATTTTTGCATTTAGTCTTAAATATAAGTATTTATCTAACGAGTAAAATATAATACTTTAATCTGATTGAATATTTCCGTTCTAGAGTTAATTTCAGTGGAGGTGAAGCGTAGGGCTAATGAACGCACGATTTTATCGTTGCACAGCACCTATAAGTTAATAAAATAATATAGTTTAGTTAAGAAAAACTGCAAGTTGGGTTAAGCAACAAATCCCAGAAAGGTTGGGTTGAAGAACAGCACTATTTGATGGAGTCAGATGAGCGGTTTACTCAAATAATGAAGGTTGAAAACCTTGAGCAAGCTTATCATATCAAGTTCGGGTGATTACTTATAATAAAATCTATCAATGTAGGTTGGGTTGAACGGCAGTGAAACCCAACATGAACAAGGATCAAATGTTGGGTTTCGTTCCTCAACCCAACCTACAGGTATTATAAGTGTTTAACTGAACCTGATATCAACGACGCAATCACGCTGGGGAGCATTTCAATGAGTGTAAAAACACGTTTGCCCTAGCGAATGGAATTCGTGCGCCAGTTGCTCATGGGGGAAACCCTCTCCGAAGCTAAAGAAACTCTTGATGCAATCAACACAATTTCCTTATTCCTTGGCTGATAACCAGAGAATGAGGAAATCTTAACTTGCAGCAAAATTGCCCCAACCTACGTATGGTAATTTTGCTGCTGTTACCCGAACTTGGTCAGCATTGGCTACCAACTGACCGCAAGCGTCCCAAGTTCCAGAAATAAATGTGCTTCTTGTCCCTTCACCGATCGCAACTGGGGCAGTGTAATCACCAATTTGTACTTGCAAGGTTTCCAGATTCACTGTTACGGCGGCTTGGGGATTAGCAGCGACTAAATCTTGTAATTGTTTAATAGTAACAGCATCGGCTGTCACACAAGGTATACCCATTGCCACACAGTTACCAAAAAAGATTTCGGCAAAGCTTTCACCGATTAAAGCTTGGATTCCCCATTTTGCGATCGCTTGGGGTGCATGTTCCCGTGATGAACCACAGCCAAAATTTCTATTGACTATTAAAATATTTGCCCCTTGGTACTGGGGTTGGTCAAAGGGATGTTCACCTTTAAGTGCTGTCCGGTCATCAATAAACGCGCCTTCACCTAACCCATCAAAGGTAACGGCTTTCAAATATCGCGCGGGAATGATGCGATCAGTATCTATATCATTACCCACTAAAGGTATACCGCGCCCTGAAACTGTTTTAACTTCGCTCACCATAAACTTTATTTACCTATCATTTCAATGACAGCCTGTTAATTTCTACAAATGACCAATGACAAATGACAAATGACAAAAAATTACAGCAACTCGCGCACATCAGAGACTTCGCCTTTAATCGCAGCTGTGGCGACCATCGCCGGACTCATTAACAATGTCCGACCGGAAGAGGAACCCTGTCTTCCTTTAAAGTTGCGGTTGGAGGAAGAAGCACTGATTTGTCTTCCTTGTAGTTTATCGGGGTTCATCGCCAGACACATAGAACATCCCGGTTCTCGCCACTCAAATCCGGCTTCCTGAAAGATTTTATCCAGTCCTTCAGCTTCCGCTTCTTCTTTCACCCTTTCAGAACCTGGGACAACAAAGGCTTTGATTCCTTCTGCAACGTGGCGACCTTTGGCGATTTTTGCCGCTTCTCGCAAATCAGTAATTCTGCCGTTGGTGCAACTACCAATAAAGCAGACATCTATTTTAGTACCCTTGATCGGTTGACCTGGATATAAATCCATATAACGGTAAGCTTCTTCAGCAATAAATCGGTCTTCTTCTAGCAGTTCTTCCGGTTGAGGCACTGACTGGTTGACACCAATACCTTGACCGGGAGTAATCCCCCAGGTAACGGTAGGAGAAATTTCTGTAGCGTTGAATAGCACTATATCATCGTACTGGGCATCAGCATCACTTTTGATGGATTCCCACCAAGCCACTGCTTGATCCCAATCTGCATCAATGGGTGCAAAATCTCTGCCTTTGAGGTAATCGTAGGTGACTTGATCGGGATTAACGTAGCCGCATCTAGCACCGCCTTCGATCGCCATATTGCAGACAGTCATCCTCTCTTCCATATTCATTTGCTCAAATGTCGTACCGGCAAATTCGTAAGCATAGCCTACGCCACCTTTAACACCAAGTGAGCGGATGATATGTAAAATTACATCTTTGGCGTAAACTCCAGGGTTGAGAGTACCGTGAACTGCGATTTTGCGGACTTTCAGTTTGGAGAGGGCCAGGGTTTGGGAAGCGAGAACATCCCGGACTTGACTAGTACCAATACCAAATGCGATCGCACCAAATGCTCCATGACTGGAAGTATGACTATCTCCACAAGCGATCGTCATTCCTGGCTGAGTCAGCCCAAGTTCTGGAGCGATTACGTGAACTATACCCTGGCTACCAGAACCGATATTGTAAAAAGTTATGTTATTTTCTTGACAGTTCTTTTCAAGCGCCTGGATCATTTCCTCTGCCAAGTTATCGGCAAAGGGACGCGCCTGGTTTTCTGTAGGCACAATATGATCGACTGTGGCCACAGTCCGTTCTGGAAACAGTACTTTTAGACCCCTCTCGCGTAACATAGCAAAGGCTTGGGGACTGGTGACTTCATGAATTAGGTGAAGCCCGATAAATAGTTGCGTCAGTCCTGAGGGAAGTGTACCAACGGTGTGTAAGTCCCAAACTTTATCAAACAGGGTACCTTTGCTCATACGTCAATAAATATTTCAAGAGTCTGGTCTTAAATAGTATCAAAAAAAGTCTAGGTTTTTGCAGCTCACTTAAATATTACTTACACCTTTGCACTCTTATTTCTCTGTGCCGCCCCAGTTGCTACAACGGGGGGAACGCCCCAACGCACTAGCTTCTTTGCGCCTCTGTGGTTTTATTCTTTCTTAACCAATTGCAGAGACGCATAGATCGCAGAGAGCGAAATTTTCTCATATAGAACTCATTTGACATCTTTATGCTTTCTACACTTATCACTCTATAAGTATAGAAAGGGCTTTTAGCTCTTTTTGTATGTATTCCCTAAGCTCATCTTCAGTATATTTAAGTTCATTAATTCTCCCATTAAGAATAAGATTTAATCTTGCAACTTCTATTTGCTCCAGATGTACCCAATCTTCACCATCTAGAAATTCAATATCTAAAAAGTAATCTATTGGACTAGAATAATTTATATTACAGTACATTTCATTCAGGAGATTTATCATATCTTGTTGTTTATTTGTCATGGCAAATAATTAATCCATTTTTTTAGATTTATCTGTTATAAAACCTTTAAATTAACGGATTGAGGCTGGCGCAGGGACGAGGACAAGAGGAGATAGAGACACGCCGGCACCTTCCTTCTGCCCCTCACCTCCTCCTCGTGAATGTATCGATTATAAGGATTCCTGTTATTAAAGAGTCCCCGGCAATTTATAGTGGGAGTTGTCTGTAAATCCTTAAGCAATTGTGAAAGCGATTACTCTTGTTGGTTCCACTGGTTCTATTGGTACTCAGACTTTAGATATTGTCACTCAGTACCCAGATCAGTTTCGGATTGTGGGATTGGCAGCTGGGAACAATGTAGAGATGTTGGCTGCTCAAATTCGGCAGTTTCGACCGGAAATAGCAGCCATTTGCTCAGAAGATAAATTACCAGCGCTCAAAGAAGCTATCATTGACCTCGATCCCCAACCTATTTTACTGGCTGGTGAGGCGGGAGTGATAGAAGTCGCTCGCTACGGCGATGCTCAAACCGTTGTCACTGGGATCGTTGGTTGTGCTGGTTTGCTACCCACGATCGCAGCTATTGAAGCTGGTAAAGATATTGCCTTAGCGAACAAAGAAACCTTGATTGCTGGGGCCCCTGTGGTTCTACCCCTAGTCGAAAAACATGGTGTAAAATTACTCCCTGCCGATTCCGAACATTCCGCAATATTTCAATGCCTCCAAGGTGTACCAAAGGGAGGCTTGCGGAAAATTTTGCTGACTGCATCTGGTGGGCCTTTCCGAGACTGGGATGTAGAAAAGTTAGCAGATGTAACCGTTGCTGACGCCCTCAAGCATCCTAATTGGTCGATGGGGCGTAAAATCACAGTAGACTCTGCTACTTTGATGAATAAAGGATTGGAAGTAATTGAGGCTCACTTCCTGTTTGGGTTGGATTATGACGATATCGAAATTGTCATTCATCCCCAGAGCATTATTCACTCACTGATTGAACTGCAAGATACTTCAGTTTTAGCCCAACTCGGTTGGCCGGATATGCGCTTACCTTTGCTGTATGCGCTATCTTGGCCCGATCGCATTTACACTGACTGGGAACGACTAGATTTAGTCAAAGCTGGAAACTTAACCTTCCGTGAACCAGATCACCAAAAGTATCCTTGTATGCAGTTAGCTTATGCTGTGGGTAAAGCTGGTGGTTCGATGCCAGCTGTGTTAAATGCCGCAAATGAGCAAGCTGTAGCTTTATTTTTATCAGAAGAAATTCGGTTTTTAGATATTCCCCGGTGTATCGAATGGGTGTGCGATCGCCATCAAAATGATAACCGTTCTAATCCCTCTTTAGATGACATTTTGACAGCAGATAAATGGGCAAGACAAGAAGTTTTAACAGCGACTGAAAAGTTAGAAACTCACTCGCGGATAATTTCTTTGCGATAAACACCTTTACCCAGATACCCAAAAGGCAGATTTTCTGGCTCTTGACCAATTCTCGTTTAGCCTTTAGCATCAGGCTGAAGGCTAACAACTAAATTCATTTTTGTCTATTCTCATATCCTTCAAAAAATATAACCTCTGCACATTGTAATTATTGATACCAAAATCTCCATAGAAAATTTTTTCAAGAATTCTGCCAAATTGCCAAATAAATTACATCTTATCTGAATCATTGTCTTATTTTCAGTTAATATATCATTAGTACAGTTAAAAAATATTAGCTTTAGTATCTATTCAAAATTAGGTCTAATAGCTGTAGTACTAATAATTTTTACTTCCGATAAAAACTTCCCCTTTCTGAATAAATACCTTCTCAGATAAGGGCTATTCTTAAGGAATTTCTACATTATGATTGCTACGTTAATTGTAGCTTGGATTATCTTCATAATATTGTGGAAGTTGTTGAAAGCAACCTTGAGTAGTGCATTAACTATTGCCGCAATCCTGATTTTATTAAACATTAGTTTTGGCATTACCCCACAAGATATTTGGCATCACATAATGCAGTTTACGCAAACTTTATCACAGTTTCAAAACGGCAAGTAAAAAATTAATAATTCACCTTTGTTAACAAAGGTGAATTACAAAAAAGGAATAGATAAAATTTAGGGCTATTTCATTCTCATCGTAGCCCGCCTCAGAATTTATTCTGAGGCTAATAGTCAAAGTCGTCTAACGACGACTAATAAAGGCTTTTAGTCGTCTTTAGAGGACTTGGGCTATTAGCCCAGAACTAAAGTTCCGGGCGGTTTATGTCTAGAACGAAATAGCCTGGATAAAATTTTCAACATTGAAGCAAATGGTGTCTGCAACTTTTATTGGTCAATTTTTATTTAATGCTGAAATTTTAGCCAGTGCATCCTTAACACTCGCCGGCAACTGACGCATAATTTTACCTCTTTCGCTATCTAAAGCTACTAAAGTTACCTTGGCAGTGGCGTACAATTGTTGCCCATCAGTTGAGACAATGGCATAATCCCAATTGATTCGTACACCAGTCACCTCAGCCATGCGCGTTTTTACCAACACTGCCATACCCAATTTAATTGAACGGTGATAGCGCACCGACAGTTCTACTACTGGTAAATCGCAACCTATAGCGACTAAATCAGCAAATTCAATCCCTATAGATCGCAAGCATTCAATCCGTGCTTCTTCCATCCAAGCTATATAGGAACCGTGCCAGACAAGACCGGCATAATCAGTTTGGTGAGGTTGCACTCTGACAGGATATTCAAACCAATTCTCAAATTCAGGACTTGATGGATTGTCAAGAGCGCTGGTTGGTGGTAGTTTTGATTGGCTAGGTTTTTCTTCTGACATCTTCAAATTCCTCAGCACCTATAAATAAATTTTCCAAATTATTGAATAGCATAAAAATTAATTGCACTGCCGAACTTATTGATTTAATATTTACCTTCCGAGTATAGGGAGTGTTTTGTTATGCAGCCTAATCTTCGGTATGTGGGCGTTGTTACTTTGACTCTACTTAGTTTACTAGGTTTTGGGATGGCATACGCAGACAAGAATCAAGTAAGCACAAATGCAAAATTAAGGTACGACTCTGGAGAAAAAGAGAAATTAGTCTTAAATCAACAACAACTTCTAGATAAATTTAACGAATTTATCAATAGTCCTTCAGTGAAATCACAGGTAGAGCAAATTAGCCGTACAGCTAGGCGGCAAAATTTGGAATTATCAAATCAAAGTTGGGAATCGACAGGTTGCTTTCGCTGGATTGCCTTTTGCAATGCAAGAAGTAGAAAGTCTAGCAGCTGCGGTTCCTGAAACTACAAAGGTTTTAGACGATGCCTTTAGCCCCAAAGGTACTGTACCCCAAATGGATGATTATACAATTGTCCATTTAGCGACTCATGCAGCCTTTGTCGTCGGTAAACCAGAAGATTCGTTTATTTTATTCGGGAATGGCGATCGCGTTAACTTTAGAAATGTCGCCACTTGGTCACTCCCCGATGTAGATTTGGTAGTGTTGAGCGCCTGTGAAACCGGCTTGGGAGGCAAGTTAGGTAACGGTGAAGAAATTTTGGGCTTTGGCTATCAGATGCAACAAACAGGCGTAAAAGCTGCGATCGCCTCATTGTGGTCTGTAGATGATGGTGGGACACAAGCACTTATGAGTGCTTTTTATAATATCCTCTCCACCGATAAGTTAACTAAAACTGAAGCTTTACGCCAAGCTCAAGTCTCATTAATTACTGGGGACTCGAAAGTAAGAAGTCATAATGTCCCTGTTGCCGCAGTTAGTAATTTTAATCACCCGTACTACTGGGCATCCTTTATTCTGATTGGCAATGGGCTTTAACTGTTTGGCTGATGTGTCAGCGAGAAAATTCATTAAAAATTCATAATTGCATTATGTTAAGTAGATTTAGATCCAAACAAAACAGGGTTGCTTGCTTGATAGTTGCAGACTTTTTTTACCTGCCTTTTAATTATGAATTATCAATTAGTAATTACTAATTATTTTGTGGGTTTTACCAACCTTCCAGCTAAAGGCTCAGAATCCGGCTCATGAAGTTTTGGCAGATACAAAAAAATATGCGATGGGCCAGCCACGAGCCAATCACTTAATGGTAATGGAGAACAGGTAGGAGCGATCGCCAACTAAGCCACCATTATCAATTACCGATAATCAATTTCTAAGAAAGCGATCGACCTTTGCAACCTTAATACTTCTTGGCAAGAGTTTTAGAGCCTGTATCGGTTTGCATAGATTGCTTGACAAGATCAGCCAGATCGTCCAACTGGCTAATCGCCTCTGCACCTTCTAGCTTCATTAATTCGCGGTCATCCCGCATTTCTGTCCAAGTAATCCCGTAATCGGACACCAAAAACCGAATCAGGTGGTTATCACCCAGGCTAACCATAAATGATGCACTATTCATTTGATCGCCACAGGTGTAGCAGGATGCGGGATATCCCCGCCGTTCTAATACAACCGCCAAGGCTTGCAGGTTCATTACCAAGTCTTGGACGAATTGTCGATGTTGATGTGCTAGTCTCAGAAACACTTTTGTCCTCCAGACACCACAGTAATTTGAGTTTCTTTTATATTTTCTTTAGATTTTCTCATCCACTGGTATTGTAAACTATTAAATACAATTACCAGACAAATGATATTGAGTCGCTAATTGACTACCTTGTTTAGGGTAGTGGATCAGATTTTTGAGCGCCGTATCAAACTATTCAGTTTGCAAATTAAAAATCTCGGACAGAATTTCTAAATTTAACTATATCTTTATACACTTCTGTCAGGGTAGATTCTTACAAGAAGCGATCCGCTTTAAGAGTAACTTAAATCTAGCACTAGTCAACTACAGAAAAGCTACATATTTCGCTTTTATTGGCGATTTGCAGCCTAAATGAGTGTTATTAGAGGTTATAACGTAGTTTTTCATCGTTATACTCTCTTTTGCTTAGATGTTTACTCTGTTCTCCTTTTAACGTAGATTTTGGTATATACAAGGAATTTAGTATACCAAATTCGCTCCTCCTGTATATATAAAGTTGAGCAGATAACAGTGCAAATTTGATATTCAGTACTACAACTAGGTTAGTTATAGTTCTTTATACAAACTTTATGTAATTAATAGATAAGTCTGAGTAGAGAATCCACAATGGATAAACCCAACACTGACAATACCTGAAGTCAGCAGAGCAATGTTGCCATTTAGGCAATATTTTCAGATATTTTGGGATTACTCTAAAAAAGTTGTATAAAACAAAGCACAGAAATTTGGAAAGCTCTTTATCTTAGGGGTTGCTGAAAAAGTATGAAAAAGCAATCTTAAGGGTTGACTAGTTATTCAAGCAAAATCAAAGATAAGCTTTTCTTGTTTATAACTAATAAAATCATAATTTTCAGTTATACGGAACTGCAAAAAAGGTGCAGTTTTCAAAAATAGACATAAAAAAGCATAAAACACCCGCGACAGGTGAGTAGAAAGATTCATCACTAGAAAAGTAATAGCAATTGCAGTTTCAGAAGTGTGGGAAAGTTTCGCCATCACTCGATTGAGGCTAAACCTTCTTTTAGCTTGCCCAAATTTTCCTTCAATACAATTACGAATTCTCTCAGATTCTAAATCTTGTTTCTTTTTTTCTTTACTAACATTGGCTGGTGGTCTTCCCAAAGGAGGACCACTCATGATAATACCTCTTCCTTTGCACCAAGCTCTATTCTCTCTTGTGCGATAAATTTTATCTACATGAACCGATTCTGGATAATAGCCAGTATAGTTTTTATATGCTTCTACTTGTGATTTTAAGTCTCCTGATTCATTAAAATTATCCCAACTAATATGGTCTAAAAATACATACCCATCAAAATAACTAGCTGATAATTTTGCCCCAAATTCCACGGCTTTCCCAGCTTTTCCACGGACAATTGGGCGGATATGTGGTTGGCTTAAACTAACGATTCGGTCATCAATACTCTGTTTTTTATTTTCATACAACCATAGTTGTTGACGATAAACTTCTACAACTACAAGCAACATTTTATATTGTTTAGTACTTAGTTTTTCTAGAGTTGCTCCCGATCTGATTAGCTGGTCAATATGAGATAAGTTTCTTTTGATATATTGAAGCTGCTTTTTAATCGCTTTTTTCCTATCTTTTTGGGATACACGACGTTTTTTAGCGACTTCTAAGTAGTTTTTTCTCGCTATTTCCCGATAAGTCCTTGGTTTTTTCTCTAATGTACCTTTTATCTGTTCATAAAGAAGGTCTATTATTCGTTCTGTCTGTTTTCTTGCTTGATTTAATAGCTCGAAATCTGTTGGATAGCTGATGTCTGCTGGCGCACAAGTCGCATCTAATATTAATTTTCCCCGATTTTTCGGCGTGTTATCTTCTTTTTCTAATTCTTCTATTTTTTTTTGAGTTGATTCAGTTGATTCAGTTGATTCAGTTGCTAAAGTCGAAGATGTTGTCTCTAGCATCCTTTTAACAGTTTCTTGATTTACTTTGTTTACTAAGTCTGCACTAATTCTTTCACGAAAATGGACTAGCATAGATGGATCAAATGGAGCTTCATTAATATAAGATGATATTCCTATGAAGTACTGTAGATAAGGGTTTTCTTTAATTTGTTCTACTGTTTCTCTGTCGCTTATTCCTAGTTTTTCTTTGATTATTAATGCGCCTAATGCCACCCGAAATGATTTTGCTGGCGCTCCCATCTCTGCCGAAAAAAATGAAGAATATTCCTCTTCAAATTCCGCCCACGGTATTAAATCAGCCATAATTACCCAACGATTATCTTCTGATAATTTTCCTTCAAACGGAAGTTCAAAGTTTTCTGGTGGGATTGTAGTTTGCTCCTGCTTTCGGTACATGGTTACTAATGACACACTTTAGTCCTGCTAGTCACGGTGATGCAAGGATTTTGGGTTATTTTACCCTCAACTCTTGCACCTGAATATCTTTCTTTGGTCTGATAATCTAGAGACTGTAACCTTTTCTTTTTTTTCAGCAACCCCTATCTTAGTTTGGTTTTGCCAAATTGAATGCTCACTATATAATATATTTCGATTATTTATCCCAACTGAATAATCATTTGTTATGGTAATGCTCATGGAGTCTCTTGCATAAATCAAAAACAAAGAACCCCACCCCGCATTTGCTGACGCAAACGCTCCCCTCCCGAAGAGCGCGTAGGGGGACGAAGTAGGGTTTTAAACTAATATTATTTAGATAGACACTGTTCTACCAGACGCGCAATGGACGCGGATTCGTTGGCGCAACCTAAAAAGAGAAGAGGCTGCGCCAAGGAGTCGTACAGAATACATACTGGATTCTGAATTCTTCTTATAAAACAAAATCCACCTAAACATTAAACTGTTTGGTGGACTTGTTAATTATTTTTAGTGGATCCGAGCAGAGTCGAACTGCTGTCCAAATTGGGTATTGACCCCCCGCTCATTCACAGGTTTAGCCTTTCTAATCCTCAAGGCGGGAATCGTTCATTATCCCGAACGTAGGATGCTCTGATTTAATCTTAGCTAGCAAGCCAACCAGAGAACGCTTACTAGAGCATCCGTTGGGGTTTGGTCTTCAGTCCTTAACGGAGTCAAACTAAAGACGCTCGAACCTATAAGAGGTTTTTAGGCAACTGCTAAAGCAGGCTTACGAGCAAAGCTAACGATGTTATTCGCATTTACTTTTTGTTTGAGCCTTTGATTTGCGAGAGGAGACTCACTCTCGACCTGAATCACAGAGCAGCGTTCGCCAACCTGTCGAAACCGTGACGGACCCATGCGCTTCATAATCCAATTATAATACGCGATTCTGGAAATGTGTTACTGACAATAATTTTCTTGATGCAAAACAGGATTTAAATTCCTGTCAGTACAGTGTTTTCGACAAGCTCTCAGCATATCCGGTGAAGTATCAATACCCTCAACATTGATACCAGCTTCTAGCAGTGGAATGAGTAGTCGTCCCGTCCCCACCATCGCCTCCAAAATTCTGCCACCAATTGATGAAAGATGTTTGATGTAGTATGGAATATCTGGGTAATCTTGATCAATAGGCTTAGTTATTTCATAAACCTCAGTACATAAGGGCCCGTATGCCGTTAATGTCATTTATATAAGCCTCAAATACTAAAAATAGCCAATTGCTAATCTTAAAATAATTAGCAATTGGCTATATATTACAACGCACTACAAATAAATAATTAGCTATAACCTAAGTTAGGGCTTCAGCACCACCAACAACTTCTAGGAGTTCTTGGGTAATTGCAGCTTGTCGGGCTTTGTTGTAAGACAGCGTGAGGGTGTTAATCAATTCACCAGCATTTTCACTAGCATTACTCATGGCTGTCATCCGGGCTGCTAGTTCACTAGCCGCCGATTCTTGCAGCGCTCGCAATAGCTGGTTACTCAGATACAGGGGCAACAAAGAATCGAGAATCTGCACTGGATCTTGCTCGAAAATCATGTCAGGAGCCAACGGGCGGGCTTGGCTAGCCACTTTCTCCCGTTCGACTTCAAATTTACCGCCACGGGTTGTCAAGCGGAAGATTTCGTCATCGCCTGTTTCTAGACCTTGCGGATCGAGGGGCAGTAAGGTTTGGATCACAGGACGGGAGCTAACCAATGAAATGAATCTGGTGTAGATTAATTCGATGCGGTCTACTTCTTCGGAAAGGAACAAGGAAAGTAGTTGGTCAGCAATCTGATTGGCTTCTGCTGCGGTGGGAATTTGCTCTAAGCCGCTATAAGTAGCATCAATAGGCTGATCTCGGCGTTGAAAGTACTGTGTAGCTTTGCGTCCGACTAACACAAATTGATAGTTTAAACCTTCTGCCTTGATTTCTTTGGCGCGGTTTTCTGCACGACGGATAACGTTACTATTGTAGCCGCCGCATAGACCGCGATCGCCTGAAATTACCAATAACCCGACTGACTTAACTTCTCTTTTTCTTAGTAGTGGTAGGTTTGCTTCTTCAAACCGTAGACGGCTTTGCAAACCATACAATACTTGTGCCAAGCGATCGGCAAAGGGACGAGTCGCTAGCACTTGTTCTTGTGCCCGGCGCACTCTAGCCGCAGCTACGAGACGCATGGCTTCTGTAATTTTTTTGGTGTTTTTGACCGACTGAATGCGATCGCGTATTGCTTTTAGATTGGGCATAATTTGTGTTCAAGAATTAGGAGGCGACAGATGATGAATTACATCATGAACTTTTGTTGATTCACCACTTCGCTAGTTCAGCACTCAGTAGTATCTCTCCTTAGATTTTACCAGCAAGGAAACCTAAGCTAATCTTAGTTTCTTATGATTTAGGATTTAAGATGATGATTACTAATCCTTATTTTTCTTTCGTACCTTCCACAGATTTTTATAACTGTCAATAATAATCTTTGAAAGTTCAGATTCAGACATTTCCTCCCCATCATTTTGTGCTTTTAGATACTTTTCATATGCAATAAGCAAAGCCTTGCCCATTAAGTATGTGGTTAACGTTGCTCTTCGAGGTCTAAACGAACCTATGACAGGTATTGATGTTAACATTAATGTAGGGATTGATACAGATGCACAAGCAGCATATATTGCCCACAGGAAAGAATTATTAAATTTCAATCCACATATATAAGTGAGATGTGCTACCATAGCTGTCTGAACTCCAGCTGTCGCCAATCCACCGACAAAACCGGAAAGAGGACTACCAGCTAAAGCTGCTCCTGCTAGGTAGAGGTTAAGGTATTTCTCAGCTTCAGATATTTTTAAATCTACATCGACCTTCTGTGCAGAAATAAACGCTGTTCTCGCCTCTACTTCTGTTTCTTCTGCAATCCAGGCTTTTCTCACCTCTTCTTTTGCAATACGATATTTTTTATTTGCCTCCTGCGCTGCGGCTCGTGCTGCAATCCGGGCTGTTCTCTCCGTCTCCTGTGCTGCGGCTTGTCCTGCAATCCGGGCTGTTCTCTCCGCCTCTTGTGCTGCGGCTTGTGCTGCAATCCGAGCTTTTTTTGCTTGTTCTGGGAAAAGTGAATAAGTGACTTTAATTAGTTTTTCTAAACCATAAGCTGGAATTTTCAAATCATTAGTAATTGGAAATGGATCTGCCAAAACAGGAATCAGATCATCCACTGGTAAATTTAGGTTTTTAATAAAGTCCAGTAACTCACTACGTTCAGGATTGTATGTTTGGGTAAGAACAATAATAACTGGTACTTCTTGTTTCGCTAGGTCTTTAATCCATTCCTCTTCCGCATTCTGAATTCTTTTACTGTTATCACTAATACAGTACCAAACAAAATGAATATGCTCTTTAGCATCTTGCTTTCGTTTTTCTGCAATTAGTTTAACTACTTCTTCTTTTGTACGTTTAATTTTTTCTTCATCTACTTCTAGTCCAGGAGTGTCATATATGGTTACTGGAGAATCTGGATGACTATGCTCTTCAATTTTTTCAGTTATAGGTTTGCCAGTCCCTGTTTTTGCTATTTCAAATCCAAATACAGCATTTATTAAGGTACTTTTACCTGCTCCTGTTAGACCTATCACCATCGCATTACATTTGCCGTTTTTCTGAGCATATGATTTGTACTCGTTTTGAACTTTTTTCCCGAATTCTTCTTCATTCATATGACAAAGGTATTTCTCAGCTTCAGATATTTTTAAATTTACATTGACCTTCTGTTCTGCAATAAAAGCTTTTCTTGCAACTTCTGGTAATATTGAGGCAGTTACTTCCACTAGATGCTCTAGTCCATGCCTTGTAATTGTGAAATCATCAGTAATTTGAACAGGTTCTGCTAAAACTGGAATCACATCATCATCAACTAATAAATCTCGTTTTTTGATAAAGTCCAGTAACTTACTACGTTTAGGATCGTATGTTTGGGTAAGAACAATAATAACTGGTACATCTAGTTTAACTATGTCTTTAATCCATTCTTCCTCCGCATCCTCAAATCTGCTTGACCGCTCGGAAATACAGAACCAGACAACATGAATATGATTTTCAATAGGTTGCTTGCGTTTTTCGTCAATTAGTCTAGCAAGCTTGTCTTTTAGACGTTGAATTACTTCCCCAGTTAATTCTAGTCCAGGAGTATCATAGAGCGTAATAGGAGAACCTGGTTGCCTATACTGCTCAATATCTTGGGTTATAGGTTTGCCTGTTCCCGTTTGTGCTAATTCTTCTCCAAAAACAGCATTTACGAGGGTACTTTTACCTACCCCAGTTTTACCGAGTAATAAGATATTACATTGCCCAATGTCCTTGGCAAACGATTCGTATTGTTTATTGAATGTATCACGCAGCTGCTCATTACTATAATTAGTATTTTTATCAGCCATTGATGGATATATAAGAATTCAGGTTTTTACCATAGTTTAGCACTTAATGATAATTAAATTGGCTATTTTTATACGTCTCAATAAAATATAAGCAAATTTTTATGAAGATGAACTTCATTTTTGGGGGTAGAAACTTTATGTATAAAGTCTCTAGATAATTCATTTGGTACAACCTCATGAATACTTGGTCTTATCGCAGTACTTCTGATATTCTTCTGCAAAAATCTCTATAAATTTTCTGATTTCTTCCTCAGTTAGTATTTTTTCATCTACTAGTCTTAAAGAATAACGCTTTAGAGTATCAATCCAAGCTAAACAAAGTAAAGATGTTGATGTTCCTGCAACCAAAGCATCGTTTACTGAATTTACAAGTGGTACTAAACTAGTTAAAATTGTAGATGCACCAGTTGTTAATATTGCTGCTGCAAGTGCTTGGTACTCTGGTGATAACAATAATAATTCCTGCTCTTCTTGCTTTAATCCAAAAATTGAACTTATTTGTTTTAAAAAAAGCAGTTGTGCCGCAGGGAGAATAGTTCCACTAACAGGAACCACAGGATTTAATGCGATAAGACTAGTCACCGAGGTATATACAGCAGTCAATTTTTGTGCTTCTTGTATTTTGAGGTCGATACTAGCAACCTGTTCACTAATAAATGCTTGTTTCGCTTGTTTTTCCAGAAGACTGGCAGTTTGTCTAACTAAAAGCTCTAGGTTCTTTTTTGGAGATGTATATTCCTCGCTAATTTTCTCTTCTACAGCCAGAATTGGGATAAGTGGAATTTTATTTTTGTCTATAATTATTTCGTCTGTCTTTGTAATGCAGTGAATTAGAGATTTCAGTTTTTCTTCTTTTACAGCTGTTCCATTCTTTATTGCTATGAAAAGATCGTGTAATTCCGGTTGCTTTATTGTTCTTGTTAAGACAATAATAATCGGGATGTTATTGTGTTTTTCTCTTAAATCAGTAATCCATTTTTCTTCTACATCCTCAAATCTCTCAGAGTTAGAGTTAATACAGTAGAAAATTACATCAATTGTTACATTTTGAAATTCTTTGTGGCTACCTTCTATTAATGCCTCAACATCTCTCTTATTACTTTCAGTATTGTATTGATTTAATTCCCCGTCCGTTAACTCTAATCCTCTTGAATCAAAAGCTACGATTAGACATTCTTTTTGCTCATATCTGGTTAGTTTACCAGTCACAGGTTTACCTGCACCCTCTGGAGCTAAATTGACTCGAAAGATAGAGTTAATTAATGTACTTTTACCAACACCAGTTTTACCTATTAATAAAATATTACATTTAGCTAACTCATTATAATTTTCAAGGTCTTTAGTCTGACCTTGTAATTTCTCAGCAATTTGCTGTTGCCATTTCCGAAACTCAGGCAAAAAATTGTCAATATCCATAATATCTACTAATTATTATAAGTAAATTAGTATACTATGTCTGACAATCCACATCGTACATAAATTCTAAATTTTTATTAAAATCTGTACGCCCCTATGATGATAAATATTTTTCTTACACACAAAAAAACCGAGTTTATTAATAAGCACTAATCTATAAAATAATAGATTTGCTTCAAAACTCGGTTTACACAAAATACAAAAATTAAATTACGCTGTTGCTTTGAAGGTCTTCTTAAATTCGGTAAGTGCTTCTTTCAAGGCAGCTTCTTCTGCATCACCTAGTGCTTTGGAGGCTCTTACGCCTTCGGCATACTGGGTTTTACCAGTCTTTAAGTACTCCCGCAGACCTTGGGTAAAGTTTGTGACTTTATCTACAGGAACGTCATCCAAGTAACCATTGATACCAGCGTAAAGAATTGCTACTTGCTCGTATACTGAGAGTGGCGAATTTTGTGGCTGCTTGAGAAGTTCGCGTAACCGTTGACCCCGTGCTAACTGGTCTTGAGTGGCTTTATCTAAGTCGGAAGCAAATTGAGCAAAGGCTTGCAGGTCGTCAAATTGGGCTAGTTCCAATTTAATCTTACCAGCAACTTTTTTCATTGCCTTAGTTTGAGCAGCAGAACCCACGCGGGATACGGAAATACCTGGGTTCACAGCCGGACGGATACCAGCGTTGAACAAGTCAGAAGATAGGAATATCTGACCATCGGTAATAGAAATTACGTTGGTGGGGATGTATGCCGAAACGTCACCAGCTTGGGTTTCGATGATTGGTAGGGCGGTCATACTGCCTTTACCTAATTCGTCACTCAGCTTGGCTGCTCTTTCTAACAAACGAGAGTGAATGTAGAATACATCTCCAGGGTAAGCTTCGCGTCCGGGTGGACGACGCAGCAGTAGTGACATTTGGCGATAAGCTTGAGCTTGCTTGGAAAGATCATCATAAATTACCAGGGTAGCTTTGCCTTTGTACATAAAGTACTCAGCAATAGTTGCGCCTGTGTAAGGAGCTAGGTATTGTAGGGTTGCTGGTTCACTGGCACTAGCTGCGACGACGATGGTGTAGTCGAGTGCGCCTTTTTCTTGCAATGTCTGCACCACGTTAGCTACGGTGGAAGCCTTTTGACCGATCGCAACGTATACACAAATTACATCTTCTTCTTTTTGGTTGATGATTGTGTCGATTGCGATCGCAGTTTTACCTGTTTGACGGTCGCCAATAATCAATTCCCGTTGACCACGACCGATGGGAATCATTGAGTCAATAGCTGTGATACCCGTTTGCATGGGTTCGTGTACTGACCGACGAGCAATGATACCGGGTGCTGGAGATTCAATCAAACGGCTGTCTGAAGTCTTGATGTCTCCCTTACCATCAATGGGACGACCCAAAGCGTCTACAACTCGTCCAATTAAGGCTTCTCCTACGGGTACTTGGGCAATTCTACCGGTAGCGGTTACAGAGCTACCTTCTTGAATTTCTAGCCCTTCACCCATGAGTACCGCGCCCACATTGTCTTCTTCTAAGTTCTGGGCGATGCCAACTGTGCCGTCTTCAAATTCCAAAAGTTCCCCAGACATAGCCTTTTCCAGACCATAAATCCGGGCAATACCGTCACCTACTTGTAGGACAGTACCAACGTTAGCAACTTTGACCTCTTGATCGTATTGCTCGATTTGTTGTTGGATAATGCTGCTAATTTCGTCAGGTCTAATTGATATGCTCATGTGTCTATTTTGTTTGCTTTCGAGACGGGAAAATTCAATAGTTAGGAGTGATGAATTAAGAGTGATGAGTTAAGAGCGATGAGTTAAAAAAGCAAAGGTTAAAAGTTAAAAGTCAAAATAAATTATTGTTTACTTAACTCTTAACTCCTGTACAGACGCGATTAATCGCGTCTCTACTCCTAACTCCTGTACAGACGCGATTAATCGCGTCTCTACTCCTAACTCCTGTACAAACGCGATTAATCGCGTCTCTACTCCTAACTTTCTAGCTATTAGTTAAGCGCAATGAAAGGCGACGTAATTGACCCCGGATACTGGCATCAATTACCTGCGAACCTACTTTAATGATCACACCACCAATTAACTCACTGTCTACCTTGGTTTCTAGCTCTACCTGGCGAGCATTACTGATGGCAATGACCTTTTGGATGATTGCCTGCTGTTGAGCTTCTGTGAGGGGAACGGCTGAAATTACTTCCGCTAATACGGTTTGATTCAGCTGCCGCAACAGCGCCAGATATTGTTGAAAAATAGATTCCAAGAATGCAATGCGGCGTTTGTCTACTAGTACTAACAAAAAGTTGCGTAAGTAGGGGTTAGAGCCTTCGCCGAGTATTTGTTTGATGAGAGCTTTTTTGTTCTCAGCCTGAATAAACGGGTTGCTGAAGAAGTTATGTAGCTGTTTGTCTGCTCTTAACAGTCCCAGTAAAGTCCGCGCATCTTCCCCGAACTCTTCTGTCAAATTTTTCGATTGCGCTATTGACAAAAGTGCCTGTGCATAGGGCTGGGCTACTTCGGCTGTTGCTACCTGACTTGTCATACATTGCCTCCCAGTTGTGCGATGCTGCGGTCAATTAAACTTTGTTGAGCATCGTCGGCAATCCCGCCTTTGAGTTGCGATTCGACTTTTTGCAATGCTAGTGCAGCAACTCTTTGCCGTAGTTGGGCGATCGCTCGCTCTGTTTCGGTGTTTAAATCTGCTGCTGCTGTTTGTTTCAAGCGTTCTACGTCTTGCGCTGCCTTCGCTAACAAGGCTTCTTTCGTCTTTTGGGCGTTTTCTGTGGCAGATTGGCGGATGCGTTCTGCTTCTGCTTGAGATTGCTTCAACTGCTCTTGCGCTTGGGAAAGGGCAGTCTTTGCCTCTTTTAAGCGCCCTTCTGCTTCCTGAATTGCGGTGGCAATATTGGATTGTCGCTCGTTCAGGATATTGCTTAAAACCTTACGTCCGAAGTAGAATAATATGCCAACCAGAATCGTTAGATTGATCAGATTGGTTTCAAAAATGTCTAGGTTTAGACCGAAACCACCTTCTGCTGCGCCTTCTGCCAATTCAGAGTGAACAGCGTTCGCTTCTGCGGCAAGTAATAAGAATGTCCCCATGATACCCATTTACAAGTGCGCTGCTCGCTTGCTAATACGTTGTATTTTTCCCAAGGGAAGGAAGTTTAAGTATCTTTTCCCCGTAAGGAAATTAAGTATCTTTCCCCAGAAGGGAAAAAGTGCCTTTATTTGACACTTAAATTTTGCGCTCTGGACTAGGGCCCAGTTGCGCGTATGCTTTCACAGAGCCAGTCTAGTTAGCTTATCTAACTGGAGTTGGCCCCAATAGTTTTTCTAGAATCTGCCTGCTTAGAGCATCAACTTGTTGCTCTAAGGTGCGAAAAGCTTCTTGCTTTTGTTGTTCTATTTCAATAGAAGCTTGTTCTCGTTGAGACTGAGCTTCCTTTTGGGCCTCGGCAATTTTCTCGGCAGTAATTTTCTTAGCTTCAAGTTGAGCTGCTTCTACGGTAGCTTGCGATTGTCTGCGAGCGTCTGCGAGTTGTTGCTCATATTCGGTAGCCAAGCGCTCGGCTTTAGCCAAGCTCTCTTTTGCCTCAAGGGTATTCGTTCGGATATAACTATCGCGATCGTCTAGTACCTTGGTCAGTGGCTTATAGAAAATTGCATTCAACAAAGCTGCCAATAGCAGGAATTGCAATGCCATGAAGGGCAAGGTAGCATCGAAATCAAACATTTGTCTCCTCTTTGGCTGGAGTAGCAGTTTTCATGGCTAGCAACATCATCCAACCTTTCATATTTTAGAGACCCATAGCCAACAAGGGTCAAGTAATTTTGGATTTTAGATTTGCAATTTTGGTGAAGCAGCGCGGTTTTGGGGGTTTCCCCCATGAGCGACTGCACCAACCCGAAGGGATTAACACTAACCCAAGGGTATGTTCTTCTGGGCATTTTAGATTGATGATTTGAGATTTGTTCCACCAATCAGCTTCGGCACATGTACCGAAAATTGATAATCCAAAATCCAAAATCCAAAATCTAAAATCACATTAGAATGACTAAATACCTAAAACCTATTAGATTGTAGAGGCGTGATGGTTCACGTCTCCACACTCACAAAAATTTCAGGTATTAGCCGAAGGGGTTAGCAAACAGCAATACCAGGGCAATTACTAGACCATAAATAGTCAAGGATTCCATGAATGCCAAGGTTAATAGCAGAGTACCGCGAATTTTTCCTTCTGCTTCAGGTTGACGAGCAATACCTTCTACTGCTTGTCCAGCAGCATTTCCTTGACCAATACCAGGGCCAATTGCAGCTAAACCAATCGCTAAAGCAGCAGCGAGAACTGAAGCAGCCTGAACTAATGGATCCATGTTGATTTTCCTTGCTTTGATTACAAAACTAACAGACATTACGTTAACGATTAGAAACGTGGTTTTCACGCTGCACATGAGTTCTTTGATCGCGCTTTGCGATGTTTTGAGCGAATATGCTCTTGGAACTGTGCTATCAACTGAGAAGTTTAATGCTCCTCATGTTCATCTGAGCCATGCCCCTCCATTGCCTCATGAATGTATGCTCCGGCTAGGGTGGCAAAAACCAGGGCTTGAATGGCACTGGTAAATAAACCCAAGGCCATTACAGGCAGAGGTACAAATAGAGGAACTAGCAGCACCAACACCGCTACTACCAATTCATCCGCCAAAATATTACCAAATAGCCGGAAGCTTAGGGAGAGGGGTTTGGTGAAATCTTCTAGAATTGCGATCGGCAACAAAACAGGTGTTGGCTCTATATATTTCTTAAAGTAGCCTAAACCCCGTTTGCTAAAACCTGCGTAAAAGTACGCTAAGGAGGTCAGCAATGCCAATGCAACAGTCGTATTGATATCATTGGTGGGAGCTGCCAATTCGCCCGAAGGTAGCCTGATGAGCTTCCAGGGAATTAGTGCGCCTGACCAGTTCGATACGAAAATAAACAAGAACAGTGTGCCAATAAATGGCACCCAAGGGCGGTACTCTTTCTCACCAAGTTGGTTTTTTGCCAAATCACGAATAAATTCTAAGGCATATTCCATCAAATTTTGGATGCCCTTGGGAATTCTTTGTGCGTTGCGAGTAGCAGCTATTGAAGCCACTACTAGAATACTAATCACAAACCAGGAGGTGAGAAAAACTTGCCCATGAATTTTAAGATTGCCCAACTGCCAATAGAAATGATGACCTACTTCTAATGCGGCGAGGGGAAAAGAATTAAAGGCGTTTAAGACACTAAGCATTTGCATTCTTCAAGCTTTTTCCCCAACGAGCGAGGATGGGATTACTATCTTTGTGAGCCTGACTTTTTAAGAATCAGGAATGAACGCAATTTGCACCATATAGACGAGGAGCGTGGCTTTGTAAGTTAGAAATCCCAAAAAAATGGGCAGAATCTGTAGCTCACGCCATTGACTTGCCACGATCATCACTCCAATAAACAGAGCAAAACGAGTTTTGCTCAGACTGGTTTTCTGACTACCAAGCTGCTCAACGTCTCTAGCCAACATTTTTAAGTAAACCACACCTGTACACGCCCCAATTAAATAATTTAAGGCAATGTTTAAGGAATAAAAAATCCACACAGAGATAAAAATAACCCCCGTCAAGACAAGCGTGATTACCAACAATCGCTGGAAGAGTTGATGGAACTCTTGCATGGAGTTACCTGATTCTGTGTCTCCAGAACCAGTTTTAGCATCTTGTTGCGTTGTCGGAGTGGGCGCAATTGATTCGTCTGACAAGCTCACGGGACTTGAAACCAGTACAGTTAAATATGATGACTGCACATTCAGTCAGCTGAATCATATCACGATCCGGTAACAATACTTTAGGAAAAAACAATTAACTTCTTGTCAACATCAGGCAGTCAGTAAAATTGCGCTCACAGAAGCGAGAGAGCGGCTGATCATGTGAGGGAGTATTTGGGCGAATAATCAATAAATGCTGCCTGAAAATTCAATATTTCTTCCAATTCCAGTTTTTTGAGTAAATAATTATCCTCCAAAGTTTGAATTAAGTTGGTGTCAAGAAAATCAACTGGTGCTTGAGGAGCGTATGAACGTACCGCAAATCAGAAATCGTAGAGTAGCGGCAAGTCATTAAAGATCGCACCACTGCTGAATTCCAGAAAGCTCCAACTTTTGGGATGTACAATACCTTGTTTTTTCGGCACTTTCCTAATTTACAGTAATTTGCCAAAAGTGGTGATGGGCGATCGCTCTTCACGACGAGTATAAATTGACAAATCTTAACTTAGTATCCAAGTGCAGTGTAATTAAACAGGTGTCAATAAAATCAACTGCTGCTGAAGAAGCGTTCTTACCCCATCCAATCCCAGTTGCACACCTGTTAAAATATCTACCACTGTTGAACTACCATCACATTTTTGCATAAATTCAAACTCTGGTACAGATAAATTAACAATTTGGTAATCGTAATTAAAGAAACATTGGCTAGGAAATCCTTCAAGACAAGGATTAAGTTCGGGAATCGCTGCCAATAGGGCGTTATCGTCTGACCAGTCAGCCTTGATTAGGGGAGGACGACCGAGGAAAAATTCGTAATGAGTTACTTCTGGATCTAGTAATTCTATCAGGCGGTAAACTTGGCGATCGCTCAAATCTTTTGCCCGTTCAACTAACTCTGGTGCTTTGCCCAAAAGTCTCTCCAAATCCCAGAAACTCGGATTCGAGAAACCAATAAACTCTAATCCCGAAGCATCTATTAATTCAAACAGCGTCTCAATGTTGTAGTCAATTTCTTGGGGATGTACGTACATATCCGCAAAGTTTTCATCTTTGTGATTTTCTAATGACCAACGCTGTTTATCGTATTTGACAATTCGGTTATTTTCTGGTAAAGAAGCAAATATTTGTCGTCCGACTTGAACACCATCGCGGTAGTCGCCTTTTTTGTCACCTTGAAGAAGTGCGATCGCTTTTTGCATGAGTTGAATTTCCCAGCGTCCCAACTCTCCATACACAAAAATGTGCATCAAGCCGCCTGGGGCTAACTTTTTCGCCAAAGCTTGAATACCGCGAATTGGATCGGAGGTATGATGCAAAACACCAACACAGTTGATTAAATCAAACTCACCCGGTAACTGTTCCACATCAAACAAGCTGAGGTGATGAAATTCAACGCGAGTAGCCCCTGAACGCTGACAACGCTCTTTTGCTACAGCTAAAGCGCCAGTACTGAGGTCAATTCCCACAACAGAAGCTTGAGGATTGAGGTGAACTAAGTACTCTGTACTCACACCAGTACCGCAACCTGCATCTAATATCCGAATATCTTGCTTTTGAGGTTTTTGACCTGTGCAGAAGTTATGAGCAGCTAGCCAATTCCAGCGCCAGTTATAGCCTGGGGGTGGTTCATCCAACAAGGCTTCTGGCGGAAAGGGGTAGGTATTGTAGAGTTTGGCAACAGCAGCACTAACAGTTTGGGAATCGGACATGATAAGTAAATCTTGGGGCAATTCTGAGTTTATCGAATCTCGGATGCTAATAAGCAATAAGGAGTAAAATTCAAGCCAATAGAATTAATAGCGTTGTATTACAGATGGTAGATTACGGTTTGTCGGGTAAAGTTGCCCTAGTAACTGGTGTAAGCCGACACATGGGAATTGGTGCAGCGATCGCCCATTCATTGGCTGCATCTGGAGCAAATGTCTTTACGACTTATTATCGCTCATACGACAAGCTGATGCCTTGGGGTAGCAACTCTCATGAGGCAGAAGAAATCATTGAGTCACTAAAATTACAAGGAGTCAAGGCGGCAGGGGTTGAAGTTAACTTGGCTGAGTCAGAGATGCCCAAAAAACTTTTTGACCAAATTGGCGAACTAATCACAATGATTACTTAGCAAAAATTTACCACGACCAAACTCCTGAGCGTGTGCAAAAGTTGGCAGTGATGATAGCGCACCGACCCAAAGAGCCAAACTCTCACCTTTAGGACTTACGCACACTCTACGAATTCTCGGCGCTCTTGGCGTCTTGGCGGTTCGAGAAATTAAGCTTTTTAGCAATTTTTGCGTAAGTCCTAACCTTAATCATATTTCTTTTGCTTGGCCTAAGTCGGTACTGAAAGATGCTCAGGGTGATTGTGTCGGCTTTTTGATGCCGGAAATTAAGGAAGGAAAAGAACTTATTGATGTATACAACCCTAAGCAAAGAAAGGCTTTAAAACTTGAAATGCTAGCGATCGCACGTTTTTAAAAAACTCTAAATTAGCCTGTAGCTTTGCGTAAGCTAATAGCAATGCATCAGATGAGGAAGCCTTTCTGATTACATTAAACCTACCACGCAGTTGTTCTTCAACTGTAATTATCGTTATGGCAATGTCTTCAGAATTAACTGCATTGATACGCTGCGTAACAACTGGATGCATCTGTTGAAAAAGTGAGACGTGATCCGTATCAAGTATCCATAAAGTCACTTAGCTTCATCCTCTGCATCAAGTTGCCGATAATATTCCTCCATTTGTGCGTCAAGTTCACGACGATCAGCTTCTATATATGCTAACACCTCGTCAAATTGAGGATCATCCTTGAACATACCCGCAAATTTCATCCAAGGATGTTCGGTTTTGGGAGGTTGAATTTCCAAAGTCACTATTTCTGGTTTTCGCTCTTGTAAAAGTTGAATTAGCTTTTCTAGTGCTTCTTCTTTAGTCACACCAGAGCTTTTAAAATCTGGTAAGCCTAGCACTGTCGCACTAACTCCGCCATCTGGTTGATTTTCAATCAGCACATCATAATTTAACTTCGGTACAGTATTGTTAGGATAAGTTTTTACAGTTAAATTCATAATATTTTCAAGCTGGAAGTTTTATATTGATTATAACTACTAACCTACTTACTACTAACTTTAGTCTGTACGTGTTAGCGTAGCGTTTCCTAGAAAGGCTTTTGCGATCGCACCATGATTTACAACCAATCAGAGTTTAATTTACGCTGTGAATGGGGGGCACAAGGAGTTGCTCAACTCGCTCCCATCAGTGATGTAATTGTAATATAGGAATCCGGTTTGATTTGGAGAAAATATCTGTAGGATGTGTTAGCACAGAGAGTACGGCATCAAACCCTTGATAATAGTGCGTTACGAACTCCGTTCTAACACACTCTACAATACCTAATTCCATTCAAAAATCAAAGAGCATGAGCATCTTCACAAGGGAAAACATCAATTGCCAGCATTAGAGATGGGTCAAGTACCACCAATGATTGCCCTGGTAAAGGCGCACTGTTACAGTCACGAAGAGGTTTTAGACGATGTTCACTTGCACCTATTGCATTGCCATCTAAAATTTTAAGCCGATAACCAGGTAGCCAATCTGGTAAGCTTCCGTTTAAATGCCGAATAATTGCTTCCATTGAAGTTCCTGTCTCCCTTACTAATTCAGCGCTTACATCAGTCTCCATTGCATGAGTGCTTGTTATAGACAGAAGTAACTGAAACATTCATTTGTGATGTTTTAGCTTGATATGCAGCATGAATTGAAGGTCTAATCCCACAAGTGACTGTATTCATCTAGGGTAGAAGCATAAGGTTACACTTGCTGACATGATCAAAAAAGGTCATATTTTTATGTTGTCGTATGAAGATATTGGTGCTGAATGCCGGATCGAGCAGCCAAAAGAGTTGTCTGTATGAGATTGCAGATGAGGCTTTCTCCACCGAAGCAGCCCAACCCCTTTGGGAAGGGAAAATCAACTGGACTCAAGATCGGGGTGTGGCAGAAATTGAAGTGAAAACTGGTACGGGTGCAACACTACAAGAATCAATCTCTAGTGATTCCCCACAGGTACACCTCAGTTATATGCTCAATACACTTAGTGATGGCGCTACCAAGGTAATTGATCAGTTGTCAGAAATTGATGTGGTGGGGCATCGGATAGTACATGGTGGAAAGGATTATCGAGATAGTGTGGTAATTACGGAGGATGTTAAAAAGGCGATCGCTCGTCTATCTAATCTAGCTCCAGCACATAATCCAGCCGCTTTGTCAGGCATAGAAGCAATTGAAAAAATCTTAAAAGATGTTACCCAAATAGCAGTATTTGATACCGGATTTCATGCCACCCTACCCGATGCAGCAGCAATCTATCCCGGCCCTTATGAGTGGGTAGAACAAGGAATCCGTCGCTATGGGTTTCATGGTATCAGTCACCAATACTGTTCTCAACGTGCTGCCCAAATTCTTGGTCAAGATTTTCCCTCTGAACGCTTAATTACCTGTCATCTAGGCAATGGCTGCTCTTTGGCGGCAATTAAAAACGGTCGCAGCATTGATACGACAATGGGATTTACGCCCCTAGAAGGATTGATGATGGGTAGTCGTTCTGGTTCAATTGATCCAGGGATTTTGATTTATCTATTACGTTACTGCAATTACTCTGTTGAAAAACTGGATGATATCTTAAATAAAGCTTCTGGGTTAAAGGGAATTTCGGGTGTATCTAGTGATATGCGCGAGGTAACAGAAGCTATTGCTCAAGGTAATTCCCGCGCTCAACTAGCATGGGATATCTACGTACATCGCCTCCGTTCTGGTATAGGTGCAATGCTTACCAGCTTAGGCGGATTAGATGCTTTAGTATTCACAGCAGGCGTAGGTGAACATTCCCCAGAAATTCGCCAAGCCGCCTGTGAAGCTTTTGGATTTATCGGACTAAAAATAGACCTTGAAAAAAATCAGCAGCAGCCTGTTGATGAGGATATTGCCACACCCGATTCAGCAGTACGGGTATTAGTTATTTATACTCAAGAAGATTGGGCGATCGCTGGGCAATGTTGGCAGATTCATTCTCGCGTTTAAATTCACTTGTTCTCAGACCTTTTTAAATTTTGGATTTTAAATCTTCAATCCAAAATCCAAAATTTAAAATCTAAAATTCTGTGACTATATTTAAACGGGAGTCAAAAAGTTATTAAACACGAAGCTGCCGATATTTCTACCTACTTGCACCCCGTCTATAGTCGCCGCTTCGATATGGACACCACCATAAAGTCGGCTATCGGCATCCTCTTGGGCTACCTGTGAAAAGCTGCCGTAATAACGAGCAACGCCAGGTAATTCTTGTGAAGGAATGTCAAAACTGATGTTATCAGTGCCGTAGAAAAGTTTCAGAATTTCGGCTGATGCACCAGCGAATACAGAATGCCCAGATATGTAATCGGGGAATGGTGGAGTATCTAGTAGAGGTTCCCAATTAGGATCGGCGATCGTATTTGGATTATTATCTTGATCCGCATTGCGGATTGCAGTAATCGGGCGCAATTGATCATAGACGTACTTGGCATCCCACGCAACAATACCCGCATCAGCTTGGGTAATGTTCAGCAGCGCAAATAAACGGGCATTCTCCTCCAGAGTATTGTTTTGAGCCAATGCTACTTCTTGCGTGAGTTCGTTCAACTGACCTGGTGGCCTGAAAGTATCGCCGCGATCGTAAGCCCAAAATTGGGCAATTTCCGTCTGATCTGCGGTACGAACAGTGCTGTTTTCAGCACCAAGCGCCTTAACTTGATTAAAATTTCTCGTATACCGAGGGCTACCATACTCAGGGAAAGTATCCGGCCGAAAAAGGATAACACTGTCTATAGCAAAGGGAGTTACTAGACCCCACTGGGGCAATAATGCTGATGCAAAATTAGTAGTATTATTTGTTGTTTCACCATCGCTAAAAGTTGGCTTCCAATCCCCAAAGCCAGTTCCCGGCGTGTATGGCCCTTGTGCAGTACTTGAACCATCATTTTTCCGCTTATCCAGTATTTGCTGGGCAACTTTTTTTCCGATCGCAATGCCCTTGTCCTCAGCTGTACCATCCGGAATTGTTGCAAGAGACCTTTGCCGTTGTTCATCGAATGTAGTTTTTTGTTCTGGGAACAATTCCACCAGCGTTTCGTAGGCTGCTTCAACTGCCGCAGCTTCTTTTGATGCCCCGGCAGCTTCTGATGCGTCGATGTTAACTAAATAAGGCTTGTAACTCTGGTCAATAGCGTTGACAGCATCATAAACTGCTGCCTGAACGATCGCCTGATTACGTGCCGCTACTGGAGGTGCTGTTCCCGATGCTTGTATGGCATTTAGGAGAATTGAATTCCATTGGATCACAACGTCACCTCCAGTAATTAACTGGCTGGCTACATTGTTGGCGGTATTACTTTCAGTAACGTTACTACCTGGCTCTACCTGTCCAATCAGATAGTAGAGTCCTGGAGAGACAACACTTGCAGTTCGGAATTCAGATCCCGCAAAATCCACAGTAAATGTTTTAGATTGACCAGGCGCTAAATTAACTATTTGACCATTCAAACTGCCCAAAAGCTCATCTTTGCCCTTGAGTAAATCGCTTGCACCTCTTGATTGTTCCAGTGTGTTTAGGGGATTGATGTCAAGAACTTTATCAGTTGATCCATACAGTTTGAGGTTTACAGGCCCGTTGAATTGTGTATCACCTTGATTTTCAACAACAATTTTCAGTTTTCCCTGTTCATCAGGAAAGATTGTTGGATTTTCGAGTATTTCAGCAAACTGGATAGCGATATCTAAAGCCATAAAGCTTTTGTTCCTTTTTTTGCAAGTAGGAATAAGGTAGTTTTCCTGCTTTTTGCCATTAAAGGACTACCAAGAAATAAATCATCCAATCTTAATTTGTAGGGTGCATTAATCAAGTAGCACACAATTTTTATCTAATCTGTCACGGTGCGTTAGTCAAAGATATAACGCACCCTACAAGTTAGATATTTTTTTAATTGGAAGTCCTTTATGCGTGCAGTAACGCTTAGACAATATTTTGGTTCAATACCCTGAGTCGGAATTTATTATCAAACAAAAATGAATTGATCGCTATTAGAAAGACTTAGATCGGAGAGGGAAATTCCCTCAACAATACCAATGAGTTCAGCCACAAATTGACCTTGGGTAAAAAATATTCCCGTACCAGATATCGAGCTATCAGGAGATGCACCCAGTAGATACTGACTTGCTGAACCTGCTAGCTGGATTTTATCTACACCACGGTTAACACGGTCGTCAATGAAACCAAAGTCTTTAATTAGAGCGTAGTCTTGATTACCATTAACGTTATTATTACCATCATTGTATAAAACTATGCCATAAATAACAGTATCAGTACCACTTCCGTCCCTGGCATTTGCTTTTTCAAGTCCCAGGACAAATGTATCGTTATTTTTTCCACCGATTAAAGTATCTTTTTCGCCAAAACCAAATCCTTGTTGCAGTTGACCATAAAAGTCTGTATCAGTACCAATCAATACATCATTGCCGTTACCGCCATCAAGAGAGTCGTAACCCTGCCCACCAAAAATTAAATCTTTTCCAGCATCACCTTCGAGGAAATCATTACCTCGACCACCAAAAATTTTGTCATTCCCATTGTTACCAGAAATTGTATCGTCACCACTTACACCGGGATTGCCCTCTACGTCATCACCGTAAAGTATGTCGTTGCCATCGTCACCATTAATTTGATCGTTGTCTGCCCCACCTTCAATATAGTCATCACCAGAATCACCATAGATTAAGTCTTTGCCGTCTTGACCATAAAGTTTATCGTTTCCATCACCACCAAAAATGGTGTCATTGCCACTTGCAATTAAGTCTGAATTTCCACTGGCACTATAGTCCCCATAGACGATATCTTTCCCACCATCACCCTGGAGGTAGTCGTTTCCACTTCCTCCACTAATGAGGTCATCTCCATTGCGACCTGAGACTATATCATCGATACCTAAACTAGTTATAACGTCATCCCCATTAGCGCCATAGAGTGTATCCGCATTGGGAGTGCCTATTATTATTTTATTATCATCCTTACTACTTGTGAATTCTCTAACATCATTGTCATTGAATTCATCGGCATCGCCTCCATCGTCTTGGCGGATGGAGGAGGAGGAGATGTCAAACTTTATTTTATCGCCACTGAATGGTTTGAAAGCGCTGCCCAATCCCGTTATTTTACCGCCAGTGGGTGGCGTAGCTTCTGGTGCAACATACGTACCTGCTTCTAGTTGTGCTAGTGTTGCTAATTGAGTATTCTCAAGTGTAGAAAATACTGGTTTAATTATTTCTGCTTGTGAAGTATCGAATGTGCCTGCTGTCGGGTCTTTAAGTTCTTCTAATTCTTGTTCTTCTATGCTGAGTGTTGCCATTTATGTGACCTCATTTCGTTAAATAACTTGGATGACAGAACTATTTTTGCTCAATTAAGACAGAGCTACTTTTGTCTAGCACTAATGTTGCAGAAAAGAGTGAGCGTTTGAACTATCAAAAGCATTTTTAACTTGATGGACTGTGTATGAAAGTGTGTAAATCATGATTGAACTATATGAAACACCAACATAGCTATAGGATTACTATTTGATTTTTGAACGAAATTAAGTATTGTAGAGTGTGTTAGAACGGAGTTCGTAACGCACTATGAACACGAGTTTGATGCCGTACTCTCCGTGCTAACACATCCTACGTATATTTTCAGAAATCAAACCGGATTCCTATATAGTTTTATATCGGGTTCAGATTGTGAGTTTTTCGCAAAGTATTTGTTATTGTTACAATTGTTTACAAAGTCTAGAAAATACTATGCTCAAGATACATACTTAAAATTTTTCAACATACTTTATACTCAGTAGAATAGACCTCTTAGATCAACACTGCTACTCTGACAGGGTTTAAGCGAATAATTACTTTGATCGCTAAACTTATTCATTCTCGACATACTTGTTTGTGTCCTAACAAAGAATTAGGACTACCGGATTCAGCAGTGCAAATATTAGTGATAAATACTCAATAAAATTGAGCGATCGCTCCAATACTGCTTGGGTAAAGCATTTTTAACTCGGCATTGGGTTTAGGGAAAAGGTTACTGGGTTTAGGTTAAAGGTTTTTTCTTTCCCCTTTTCCCCAAAACCCGACAAGTATTGGCGATCGCTCAACAGTGTTGGCAAATTTTTAAACAGTGAAAATGAAATTTATAGACTCACCTGAAAAATTATTTTTAAATTTTGAATTGTTAAATACTCATCATGACAGTAACCGACGTATGATGAGTCTCCCAACTTGTGGCCCTATAAAACTTAAAATATACTCACCAAGTTTTGGTGCGATCAGTGACACAAACGGCAATAATAAACTAATATCTGTACTACAGATTATACTCTGTACATTCAAGAATAATTTGTATAAATACTACTAAGTAAATTATGTCTAGTTTGCTAAAATACCTGTTTTTGGCTTTGCTTGAGGAAAAATAGACTTATTTACTGTTATTCATTCCCAAATCCTAAAGGTTTGTCAGTAAACATCGCAATATGTGGGAATGTCTCTGCTTGTCCCTACATGAGCATTAAACTCTTCAGATTCAAAGTTTTTTATCTATTTGATCATGGATGCTTCCCTGTAACCATCTAACTGAGTAATTTTACATAAAGTATATTATATATAATGAGTTGCTTCTACTTGTAAAAACAATAAAAATATGTTGTTGTCGCGTAAAACCATTGCTACACCTTTTATAATTTGTGTGTGTATTTTAGGAGTTGGCTTGATTCAATTCCCCCAATTGCAAAAACTAATAAATAGCAACCGATCTGAGTCTTTAGAAACTTTAGAAAAAGAAATAAGGTCTGAAGATATCCGCCTTAATTTTCTCAAAACAATGCCTAGTTTTGGTTATGATAACTTCATTGCCGATTTGGTATATCTAAATTTTCTCCAATATTTCGGAGATGATGAAGTTCGAGATAAAACAGGTTACAGTTTAAGTCCAAAGTATTTTGAAATCATCCTAGAACGTGACCCACGATTTTTAGCAGCGTATCGCAGTCTTTCTATCAGTACTTCATTGTATGCTGCTATGCCAGAACGTGCGATCGCATTATCAGAGAAAGGCTTAAAATCACTATCTCCTTCAGTCCCGGAAAAGTCTTATTATGTATGGCGTTATAAAGGAGTTGATGAGTTATTATTTTTAGGCAACGCTAAAGCTGCCGAACAGTCTTTTGCAACGGCTGCAAACTGGGCTAGTAACTTTTCAGATTCAGAGAGTCAGATGATCGCTCATACTTCCCAAAAAACTGCTGAATTTCTGAGTCGAAATCCCAACAGTAAATATGCTCAAATTGCTACCTGGGCTATAGTTTTAAATAATCAAGTTGATGAGAGAACTCAAAAACGTGCAATTAAGGAGATTGAAGCTTTGGGAGGGAAAGTTATTACAACTCCTGAAGGGACTAAAAAAATTATATTTCCCCCCAAAGATTAAATTATTAGTTATAACGGATTGCTGCAAGTGTAGTAGCAAATTATATTCGCTTAATCGGTTCAAATTTTTCACATACCATTGTGTAGGTTAACACTGATGTCAATACAATTGGCAGAATCTGACTTTCAAATTTTAGGGTGTTTTCCTGTTATTTATCAGTTGCGCCCTCACCTTGAGCAAGATAAGTTTCTAGAGCAAGTTCGATATCAAATGAACGAAAGATATCAACTTGCATTCTTGAAAATAGAAGAGCAAACTCTGGCAGTGGCTGGATTTCGCATTTCTAATTGTTTAGCATTGGGAAAGTTATTATACATTGATGATTTAGTCGTTGATAAGTTTAATCGGTCACACAGCTATGGTCAACAGTTATTTCAATGGCTCATTGAATATGCAATAAATCATCAGTGTAAACACCTGAGTCTTGATTCCGGTGTTCAGCGATTTGCAGCCCACAGGTTTTATCTCATGCAGCGTATGAACATTACAAGTCATCACTTTTCAATAGAGTTGTAACGACAAGTAATCTGGTTGTGACAAACAATATTTTTTGGTATGACGGTAAATTAATTCACTCCCAAACCCTAGAGTTAAACATTAATGATCCGGGCTTACTTTATGGGGCGACTGTTTTTACAACATTGCGGGTTTATCAGAACTCGCTAGATAGTAATTTAACTAATTGGCAAGCACACTGCGATCGCCTACTTTTCTCAGTACAATCTTTTGACTGGCAGCAACCAGATTGGAACCGTCTACGCCAAGGCGCTCAAATTATCCTCACACACTTCCCCGTTCTCAGAATTACCCTCTTTCCCGATGGACGAGAGTGGATAACTGGCAGATTATTACCACAGGATTTGACAGAAAAACAAAATAATGGTGTATATTGCGCTGTTGCCAGTTCAGAATTTTATCGTTCTCTCCCCTCTCATAAAACTGGAAACTATTTGAGTGCTTGGTTGGCAAAAACTAGTTTAGATGCTCAAGAAGCAATATTAGTCGATGCTCAAGGAAATTGGCTAGAAACCAGCACAGGCAACCTTTGGGGATGGTACGATCGCAGTTGGTACACGCCACCAATCAAGGCCGGAATTCTACCGGGAATTGTGCGATCGCAACTTGTAAACTGGTTGCAAAACCACCAGATGCCAGTGCGCGAAGAACCTTGGAGCGTGGAGTTAGTGCAGGGCTTTGAAGCGATCGCCTACACTAATAGTGTGGTAGAGATTATTCCAATTCATACCGTTCATCAGCCTTCAGGGTCGCTACAATATAATCCCTACCATCAAAGTTTTCAGCTAATAAAGGAGCTTTTTTTAGCATGACAGCCACGCCAAATTTGTTATATCTTAAGATAAGTTAACATAATTCTTAATAATCACCTTTGTGATCAGAGACGCTAGGCGACCGCGCGAAAAATACCGGAGGATAGACCTTAGTGAATAAAAGATGGAGAAATGCAGGGCTGTACGCGCTGCTGTTTATTGTCGTAATTGCGCTGGGAACAGCATTTTTTGACAAACAACCCCAAAGCAGACAGACATGGCGATATAGTCAGTTTATTCAAGAAGTTCAACAAGGCAGAGTTGAAAAAGTCAGTTTGAGTGCAGATCGCTCTACAGCACTGGTTACACCCAAATATGACCCAGCTAAACGGATTGTTACTTTAGTCAACGATCCAGACTTGATCAATACTTTGACTTCTAAAGGCGTTGATATTTCTGTTTTGCCCCAAACCGATGAAGGATTTTGGTTTAAGGCACTAAGCAGCTTATTTTTTCCTGTATTACTTTTGGTTGGCTTATTCTTCTTGCTACGTCGCGCTCAAAGTGGCCCAGGTAGCCAAGCGATGAACTTTGGCAAATCTAAAGCCAGAGTGCAAATGGAACCACAAACTCAGGTAACATTTGGCGATGTAGCTGGTATTGACCAAGCCAAGTTGGAATTAAACGAAGTTGTAGACTTTCTGAAAAACGCCGATCGCTTTACCGCCGTTGGTGCAAAAATTCCTAAAGGTGTACTGTTAGTTGGCCCTCCTGGTACAGGTAAAACCCTCCTAGCTCGTGCCGTAGCCGGTGAAGCAGGTGTACCCTTCTTCTCAATCTCCGGTTCAGAATTTGTAGAAATGTTCGTCGGTGTGGGTGCATCCCGCGTCCGCGATTTATTTGAACAAGCTAAGACCAATGCTCCTTGTATCGTCTTCATCGATGAAATTGACGCTGTAGGTCGTCAACGGGGTGCTGGCTTAGGTGGTGGTAACGATGAGCGGGAACAAACCCTCAACCAGTTGCTCACAGAAATGGACGGCTTTGAAGGTAATACAGGCATCATCATTATTGCCGCTACCAACCGTCCTGATGTTCTAGATGCAGCCTTATTGCGTCCTGGTCGCTTTGACCGTCAAGTTGTGGTAGACCGTCCCGACTATGCCGGACGCAGCGAAATTCTTAAGGTTCACGCTCGTGGGAAAACCTTGGCCAAAGATGTGGACTTGGATAAAATCGCCCGTCGTACCCCTGGATTTACTGGCGCAGATTTATCCAACCTGCTCAATGAAGCCGCAATTCTGGCAGCACGCCGGAATTTGACTGAGATTTCGATGGATGAAATCAACGACGCGATCGACCGCGTATTAGCTGGCCCAGAGAAGAAAGACCGGGTAATGAGCGAAAAGCGCAAAACCTTGGTAGCATATCACGAAGCTGGTCACGCCTTAGTTGGTGCTTTGATGCCAGACTACGATCCTGTGCAGAAGATTAGCATCATTCCTCGTGGTCGTGCAGGTGGTTTAACTTGGTTTACCCCCAGCGAAGACCGGATGGACACAGGTTTATACAGCCGCGCTTATCTGGAAAATCAGATGGCTGTAGCTTTGGGTGGTCGAATTGCTGAAGAATTAATCTTTGGTGAAGAAGAAGTGACCACTGGTGCTTCTAATGACCTTCAACAAGTAGCACGGGTTGCGCGTCAGATGATTACCAGATTTGGGATGAGCGATCGCTTAGGCCCTGTTGCTCTTGGTCGTCAGCAAGGTAACATGTTCCTCGGACGAGATATCATGTCAGAGCGTGATTTCTCTGAAGAAACCGCCGCCGCCATCGATGAAGAAGTCCGTAAACTTGTAGATGTAGCCTATACACGCGCTAAAGAGGTGTTAATCGGCAATCGCCATATTTTAGATCAGATAGCGCAAATGTTGGTTGATAAAGAAACGGTAGACGCTGAAGAGTTGCAAGAAATTCTGTCGAATAACGATGTGAAAACTGCTGCCTTTGCCTAATTTAATGAATAGTTAGGAGTCAAGAATAATTTTTAACTCCTAATTGTCAAAAAAGCCCGGTCATGAAGACCGGGCTTTTAATATGGGGTTATATACCCCGAAGGTTTCGTTATAGAGTTTCAGTATAAATCGCTTGTCTGATATAGACTACCACCTGAGCATAATCAATTCCAGAAAATTAGAAAATTTTTTTAGATACACCAAAATAAAAAAGCTATAACTCTGACTTCAAAAGGAAAAAGATACAATCTAGCTATAATTCAATAAGTCGGGATGGTAAAAAAAATCACCCTAGTTTGCTTAAAGCCTTGCTAACTATGTCATGGGCAGATCGAATGGACTGTTTTTCGGGCCTGATATAGCAGTTTAGTATGACCTGAATATACCAGCGATGTCTACGACAGGCTACGCCTACGTGCCAGATGGATTGTTCAGCCTGGGAGTCGAGCAATTTTTTGGTGAAAACCTCCACCTCTATTATGTATGCAATTTGGGAAGAAGAAAAATTCCCAATATTGCTAATAGAGATAAGTTTCTGAATCTTGACATGACTAGCGTTAAAAGTGACCCGATACTCAACCAGTCGCCGATCTTAAACTCTAGATGTCGGTTTCAAAAATAGCCACGCCACAAAGAAGGTAGCGGCTGTGAATATTTGCGTCAAATCCAAAGCAGATAGATAGCCATCCGCAAATGAGGCAATACTGCGATCGGTAATGCCGAATACCCAGGATGACAATCCAAACAGCCAGATTCCATTCTTGAGATTCCCAACGAATTCCTTCGAGTCTGATGGTTCTTTATCTTTCATGATCTTCTGTTCTATTACCGAAAAACTTGATGATTGATACGGAATACCTGCCATTGAGAATTTTTTGTGACTCCTGACCCTAAATTTACACTTCCTATTAATAATATTAATAAATATTTCACCTACTTGACTTCACCGCCCAAAGGTACATCTCGTAATGATGACATTCCTCCTTTGGTTGTGTCACCTCCGATAGGCGGCAATGTGTTGAGTTATCAGCTTTACAAAGTCATGTTTGAATACTGAGATTACATAATCTTTAAATGACTATATGAACATTTATTGATATTTTGTAAAAAATCCTCCATAGGATAGATGCTTTACAGATAAATCCTCAGATTTAAATTGCCTGGATACATAGTAGTAGCATCTGTGCGCTACTACTACGCTATGAGCTAGATTTGAGGGTCAACTAAGCGGGTAGTGGGGCGACTCTGATATAAATCTTGAACGACTTGGACAGCAGAAACTACAGCTACAAGGCCAATGACTGCAACAGGTAACAAACCTTTGCCAAAGATAGCGATCGCTAACAGCACGACTGCACCCCCAAGTCGATACTGGGAGCGGACTTTGCAATAACGAATCACCCCAAATCTATAGACCCACCACCAGCTAAAGGAGAAAATTTGCCATAGTGCTAATTGCGAATCGTTAATAGTTTTTATCATTAACCGTCATCTATTAGCCAATGGGTAGACGTTTCTGCGTAAATTTCAAGAAATCAGGCTTTAAAAATAAAGGATTAATTACTCATACAAAGGCTGCCAAGCTTTGCGAATATGCTCAGGCTTAAATAGCTTGCCGAAGGGGTTGCCGCAGGCATCGTTCCATTCATTTACCAGGGCGATCGCCTGCTGACTATCCTGTGCTAGTTTGGGATAACGGCTCAAAAATAATTACCTGCACATCTAGTTGCGGGAAGACTGTTAACATCAGCCCAAACGGTGACATCAATTTGTTAAAAGTGATATTAAATATGTTTATAGTGACAAATATGCAACGCCTAGTTTTGAATTGCTTAGTACAGCTTTGAGTAAAACCGTGGTGAAGCGAAAGGGGAAATTTCAGCGCAGAGGATATGCAGACGATTGATAGGTAGCAATTATTTCGCTAATGATTTCGGAAATTTTGTACTTAGTCCTGCCTAAACAACCCAAATAGGGGAGCGAGAATTATCCCAAAAGCAAAACCACCAATGTGTGCCCAGTAGGCAACTCCACCAGTTTCCACGCTCATGTTAGCGGCTGTTTGCAGGGTAGCAAGACCGGAAATTACATTTTGCACAATAAAAAGTCCAATTATTACTATTGCTGGCACTCTGATTGTGGTGATGAAAAACCCCAAAAATACTAGGGTCATGACTCTAGCTTGGGGAAAGCGGATAATGTAAGCACCTAGAACACCAGAAATTGCACCACTTGCTCCCAAGGAAGGAATCTCAGAATTCATGCCAATAAACCATTGACACAAGGCAGCTAAAGCACCACACGCTAAATAAAAAATCAGATATTTAACATGACCCAATCGATCTTCAATATTGTTGCCAAAAATCCAGAGAAACACCATATTCGAGATTAAGTGCCACCAATTACCGTGTAAAAATTGCGATGTAAATAACGTTATCCACTCTCCACTCCAATTGGTGGTTAACTGTTGAGGTATTACTGCATACTGACTTAAAAACTGATTCAATTGTACATTTGACGATGCATTTAACAACATCACCTCGTGAAGAAAAACTAAAATATTCATGCCAATTAACCCGTAGGTGAAATACGGGGTGGCTCGCGTCGGATTTTCATCGTAGAGGGGAAACACAAATGTTTTTCCTAATTTATTCACTAACTGCAATATAGCTTGTAAGGCTAGCAGTTGCGAAGCTTAGGCAATTTCATTAATTAGTCTAATTAAAAGCCCTGATGATACCCTGAAAATTACTAATACCAAGCTTCTTCCTTTGATTTATCGTTAAACAAACCCAAGAGTGGGCCAAGAATTGCTCCAAAGATAAAACCGCCTGCATGGGCCCAGTAGGCAATACCGCCGCTTTCCATACCGATGTTGGTACGTGTTTGCAGACTAGCAAGCCCGTAGAAGGCTTGTTCAAGAAACCAAAATCCTAAAAAGAAATATGCCGGTACGCGGAAACTCGGGAAGAAAAACCCTAAAGGTACTATGCCGAGAACTTCGGCGTTGGGAAAGCGGAGAATGTATGCTCCTAAAACGCCTGCGATCGCACCACTTGCACCCAAGGAAGGAATGCTAGAATCTTGAGCGAAGAACCACTGGGTCAAAGATGCTAAAACACCACAAGATAAATAGAACAGTAAATATTTGGCATGACCTAACTTATCTTCAACGTTGTTACCAAAAATCCAGAAAAACAACATATTACCTGCTAAGTGCAAGAAACCACCATGTAAAAATTGTGAGGTAATTAAAGTTGCCCACTCTGGCACTGGTTGATGTAGAGAGACACCAGCAAAGCTTAAAGTCAGTTCTCGTGGAACTACAGCCGCAAGGCGTAGAAACCCATTTAATGCTTGGGGGGGAAGATTTGCTTCATAAAGAAAAGCGAGGACATTAGCAGCAATCAGTCCATAAGTCACATAAGGCGTAATTTTTGTCGGATTATTATCTCTAATGGGAACCACGAGCGTTTTTTCCTGATTTTAAGACACCAGTTACACAATACTGAATAATGCAAGTAGTTTCTTCTTCCTCGTGGATGGATTTCACCAAGATTTGTTATCGAAATTGCAACCCATTGTAAAAAATACAGTCCTTAACACTTTCATTTCACTCTACCAGATTCAACTTTTCGGTCTAGATATGGTTCAAAAATATTTTTAACCAAGAATTGAGTGATAAAGCAATCGCTGGCTTTACTCAATTTTTATTGCTCTTGATATGAACAAGTAGCTATCTTGCTAGAGGGTGATTTTGTATCACCATCTAAAACTAATGTTGAATAGTTAAACCACCATCTAAAACTAATGAATGTCCAATAACAAAATTAGCTGAATCTGAACATAACCATAATACTGCTTGAGCAATTTCTTCCGGTGTACCTAATCGTTTTATAGGATATTGATTGCCATAATTCTTTATTGTTTGCTCACTTAAAGCCTCCATTACCATAGGAGTCATAATAGTTCCTGGACAAACAGCATTAATTCTAATACCATCCTTAGCATATTGTACAGCTAAAGACTTAGTAAGTCCTAAGACTGCGTGTTTGCTAGTACAATAAAAATGAATATTATGTTGTGCTTTACTTTCTTGCTCGTTAATTAAATTAGCAGCAATTAATCCTCTAATAGAAGCATTGTTGACAATAGCACCACCACCATTTTTACGCATTTCCGGAATTTGATATTTCATACATAGCCAAACTCCTTTTAAATTAGTATTAATAATTTTATTCCAATTTTCTTCAGAATCATCTATATCTACTTTTAGAATTCCAGGAGTCCCAGCATTATTAAAGGCATAATCTAAACGACCAAAAGTTTTAATTGTTTGGCTAATTAAATTTTGAACTTCTGTTTCTTGGGTAATATCTGTAGGGATAAAAATACTTTGACTACCTGCTTTTTTAATTAAATTAACTGTCTACTCACCTTCTTGAATTCTCCTGCCGGTAATCACTACTTTTGCCCCTTCCTCAGCAAAAGCTAATGCTGTAGCTTTGCCAATACCAGAATTTCCTCCTGTAATCAGAACAACTTTGTCAGTAAATTGCTTCATAATTAAATAGTTTTACTTTTATTCAGAATTTAGTCCGATAATACCCACATGCAGGTGCAATAGCGTACCCGCCCTTTCCGGTGGCGATCGCAAAACATTGTATTTTTGAGCATGACAGCTTCATAATTTAGATATCAGAATACAAAATATTGACCACTGCGGCATAGTCGCAGGCATCTGTAATGAGATGAACATAATCTACTACGAGAGTATAAGGTACAGCAGTCTACTGAGCATGGTTTTCGCTTTCTCAAAGACTCGTTCAAGCCTGAAAATATTCTATTTTATCTATACTAGCTAGGAAAACCCATGTTTTTTTCAAATTCTCTGGAAAATCAACTCCAGCGCTGGAATGAAACCATTCGCAATCAGCCAAAAAATCCTAATGCTTACATTCGTCGAGGTATGGTTAACTTTCAACTGGCTAAGATTGATGAATCTATTCAAGATTTTGACATAGCAGAACAATTGGATGCCAGTATTAAACCTTACCTTTGGCAACGGGGATTATCGTACTATTATGCAGAAAGATTTGCTGAGGGTGCTGAACAATTTGAAATAGATTTGAGAGTGAATGCTCAAGATGTAGAAGAAACAGTATGGCGATATCTCTGCATAGCTCGTTCGTTAGGTGTTGAAGAGGCGCGTAATTCTTTACTAACTGTGAAAAATGACCCTCGACGGATCATGCAGCGTGTATATGATTTGTATGCAGGAGATTGTACTCCAGATGATGTTTTAACTGTTGGTCAATCAGAAGGGATAAAGGTAAATTTTTACAGTCATCTTTACTTGGGATTATATTACGAAGTCCAGAATAATATTGATTTGGCTCAGGAATATATAGTTAAAGCTGCTGACAAGTACAAAATTGATGATTATATGTGGTATTTGGCACAGGTACATAAGAAGCTACGAGGATGAGCTAAGGTTTCCTTAGATAAACTATCAGTGTTTACAGGTTGGTACAGCTATTAATTGATTCTGGCATTCCCCAAATTTTAACTATTCTATCAATGCTGTAATACTACTGTTCTTCAGAATGCAGATGAGTAACAGATAGTAGTAACAGATAGTGCTTTGATATAGCAGATGTTTAATGCGATCGCATTAGCAAGTCCAGCGTATATATCTTGCTGATTGCTTGGCTGGGACGATGTTGACTATTTGGAGGATTTGTATAAATCATTTTGGCTAATCAATATCTATCATGAGTCGGCGATCGCTAACGACAAGCCGCTGCGCTTCTAGGCATCCTCATCAATCATCTATTCAATTTTCGGTGGCTTCGGTTTCAAACTGCACTTGTCGGTACAAATGTGCGATCGCATACTGTGTAAAAATAGCTATTCGGCAGCTTGTTGATCATCTTTGAGCGACAACAATGAGCGACCTTCCTGCATAGTCTTCATCGATATTTGACTGCGATCGCTACAATCGACTGACTAGAAGCGAATATGACGTACCTGCACAATCATCCGTTTCAGAGGACGTAAGATTGTAGGACTTACGCAAAAATTGCTAAAAAGCTTAATTTCTCGAACCGCCAAGACGCCAAGAGCGCCGAGAATTCGTAGAGTGTGCGTAAGTCCTAGATTGGATGCCAAAACCTAGCATTGATTTAATAGTGGCGATCGCCTCTCAGATTTTTCGCAGTAATTCCCGAATAGCGATCGTACAATCACCAAAAGCTAAAGGTGAAATTGTCACATCCTCTGCAAGTATGCTCTCACTGTGATATCCGTCTGGACTGGGGAGACGATACATATACAACTTGCGTCCATTGACATCTAAAATCCAGTACTCAATAATACCTGACTTAGCATAAGCGATCGCTTTTACTTCTCGATCGTATTTAAGACTGGAATCAGCTATTTCAATCAGTAAAAACACTTCGGAAGCATTAGGATGGTGATCCTCATAATCTAATGAATTCAGCTTCACCACTGAAATATCTGGTTCTGGTTCCGAGTAATCGTCAAGTTGCACTGGTGACTGGATTCTTAATAAAACTTTGTCACCCAAACGTTGACGTAATAACCTTTCTGTGCGGGTAATTGCTGATTCGTGAGCAGTACCTTTTGCTGACATTCTGAAGATTTGTCCCGCGATTAATTCTAAGCGTTCTTCAGGATGAAAAATCCCCGTTTCCGCCATTTTGTGATATTCTTGAACACTAATTAGGCGAATATTGGTGAGCATAAGATTCACGTTAATGTCCCAACATTTTATCCCGCAGATGATTAATGCGATCGCAATGAACGAATAGTTAACCACATTACGGGATGAAGATTCGCTTTGCACCTCGATAACTATCTTGTATCTTGCACAATTTCAATCAGACTTTCAACACACTGACCTCGATATTCAGAGTCGTTTAGCAGTCAATCGGCATTGCCAATCGTAATTACGGGTAACGATGCTAAGGTATTTTCTTCACGTATGACTTGTTCGAGCGAATCTTTCCCTTTTATGCTGCGATTAGCTGTAAGCAAAATCATCTGATTTTCCTGAGCTAATCGCCAAACAACCCTGTCATCACTGTTGATCGATAAATCCATTTCTGCTAATGTGAGAAACTGACTTCTGCCCTGAACATCAATTAGGAAAGTTAGGAAAAAACAAAAATGGCAACTATCTACGGCACCACAGGTTCTGACACAATAAATGGAACTTCGGAAAATGACATATTATATGGATGGGCTAGGGGTGGCAATGCTAATAGCCCGTCTGGTAATGACACCCTGAATGGCAGCTTTGGTGACGATATCTTAAATGGTGGTACTGGTAATGACAGCCTTTTGGGTAGCGCTGGCAATGATAGACTGATTGGCAATGATGGCAACGACGTGCTGACTGGCGGCACCCGTAATGACACCTTAGAAGGTGGGGCGGGTGCTGACAGCCTTTTCGGTGGCGCTGGCAATGATAGCCTAATTGGCAATGATGGCAATGACGTGTTAGAAGGTAATGCCAGTAATGACGCCCTAGTTGGAGGCTTGGGCAGCGACATACTTACAGGCGGAAACGGTGTTGACACCCTAGTTGGAGGCTTGGGCAGGGACACACTTACAGGCGGAGACGGTGCCGATAGATTTTACTTTAATTCCCCAGATGAAGGAATTGATACCATCACTGACTTCGACTACATATTTGATGATGAGATTTGGATTTCCGCCGAAGGTTTCGGAATAGATATAGACGCTCTCGATGCGATTACGTTCAACAGAAGTACAGGCGCACTGTTCGTTGAAGACACTCAGATTGCGACAGTTTCCTCTATTTACGGCTCACTCCCGATTTCCAGTGGTACTATCACCATTTTCTAGAAACGGTGTGTGCGGTTATGGCCTGTCACGAATCAGGCGATGCCTTCGGCGGGCTACGCCTACGCTAATCAGTCATTTGATTCCTTAGATGAGCTAGAGTCCGTTTTATTTCAACGTTGCAAGCTACTATGCTTAGGCAAGTTGAGTCCGGCACGTCCGGCGGATCGCACGGACATAGGCGCGGCTTAACGCTTCAGCAATATGTTGGTCAGTTAACACAGTTGAATTAAAGCCTCATCAAGCACAAGTACTCTTTTTTGTTAACGTCCTAACATTTTATCTCGCAGATGTTTAATGCGATGTCTACGACGGGCTACGCCTACGCGCTAACGGTTGGCTGCTGGCACTACAACCTCTGAAGCAACTCGTCATACTCTGTATGTGTGCCAATCCAGAACCAATAAATGTGATCATTCTGCAACAAGCCAAGAACGCGGTAGTCTAAACTAACACGAGCTGAATAGATTGGTTGGCGCTGGCTAACTCGTTTGAACTGAAGACTATTGTGGTAAGGGTCTGAACGCCAAAGAGCATAGGCTTTGGCCGCTTGTTCTTGAACTGATGCAGGAAGCTCATCAAGTTTCTTGCGAAATGCCTTCGTAACACTTGACTTCATTTCTCAGAGGGAAAAACGTCAGCTAAAGAAGTGATGTCGCCAGCAGCAATTTCCTGCCTTACCATATCAGCTAGACGATCCCACTGAGCATCTGTAGTAGATTCAAACTGAGCCTTCCATCTTTGCTCATCCTCTATCTCGGCAAGGAGGCGAGTAGCGATCGCATCCTGTTCGTCAACAGGTAGAGTTTTCAGTTGTGCGATCGCACGCTCAAGTAACTCAGTCATGGCTACCACACTCTTAAAACGTAAATGGCATCTTATCCATTATCGCTTTTTGACGGCAAGTTGAGCGCTTTATCACCCAAAGGTTGACTTAATAGCCTTAGATTCTCGTTAACGTCCTAACATTTTATCCCGCAGATGTTTAATGCTATGTGCAAGCGGTTTGTTATGCCACTGCGATCGCCGCAATATGCCACAATAGAAGGTAAAACAGTAATAGGACTTACGCACTGTTTACGAATTCTTGGCGTTCTTGGCGTCTTGGCGGTTCGATAAATTAAGCTTTTTGGCGATTTTTGCGTAAGTCCTGAGTAAGAGTAGTTCTCACGAACCATCATCCCCTATGCAAGTCAAAGATATGACCATCGAAGAACTCAAGCTTCTGATTCAAGAAACTGTTGCCGAAACGATTCAATCTCTCATGGTTGATCCTGATGAAGGCAAACAAATAAAACCAGAAGTGAAACAGCAACTACTCGACTCCCTACAACGTACTCAATCTGGAGAACGTGGAACTCCTGCTGAGGAAGTAGCAAAAAACCTGGGATTGACCTGGTAATGAAGCTCGACATCGAATTTAAATCAGAGGCGACTATCGGGTTTGAAGCTCTCACCTCAACTATTCAAGAGCGCATCCTGCGTAAAATTCGCTGGTTGTCTGAGAACTTTGAGGACTTAACCCCTCAACCTTTGAGTGCTGATTTAAGCGGTTTGTTCAAACTCAGAATTGGGGACTACCGAGTTATTTATTCCTTTGATACTGAAGCACAACTCATCACAATTCATAAAGTTGGGCATCGCCGTGATATTTACAATTAACAATCGGTCATCATTGTCTCCTCAATCACACTTCAATTGAGGACTCAGTAGATTCACGTTAGCGTCCTAGCATTTTATCCCGCAGATGTTTAATGCGATCGCGCAATTTTGCCGCCTCTTCAAATTCCAGTTTCTTCGCTGCTTCTTTCATCTGCGCTTCCAACAGAGTAATCAACCCTGGAATCTGTTCTAATGGCAGTTCATCTATATGTTCATCTACAACTTTCAATTCAGTTGCATTCAACCGCCGAGATACATCTAAAAAAGCCAAAATCGCATTACTTGATTTTTTGACAATTGGTTGTGGTGTAATCCCATGCAGTCGATTATGTGCAGTTTGAATACCACGCCGTCTATCTGTTTCATCAATAGCTTTAATCATGCTCCCTGTCAGATTATCGGCATATAAAATCGCCTGTCCCTGAATGTGACGCGCGGCTCTACCAATAGTTTGAATTAAGGAGCGCTCGGTTCGCAGGAAACCTTCTTTATCCGCATCCATAATTGCTACTAAGGAAACTTCAGGTAAATCCAAGCCTTCCCGCAGCAAATTCACACCAACTAATACATCAAATTTCCCCTCGCGCAAGTTCTGCAAAATTTCAATGCGCTCAATAGAAGTAATTTCGGAATGTAAATACCTTACCCTTATCCCGTGGTCTTGCAAATATTCGGTTAAATCTTCCGCCATGCGCTTAGTTAATGTAGTAATTAACACTCGTTCATGGCGATCGGCTCTATCTTTAATTTCTCCTAATAAATCATCAATTTGTCCTTCTGTGGGACGCACAGAAATTTCTGGATCAACCACTCCAGTTGGTCGAATCACTTGCTCAACTACATGATCTTCAGAAACTTCTAATTCCCAATTTCCGGGAGTTGCTGAAACAAAAACACACTGATTTACCTTTTCCCAGAATTCCTCGGCTTTCAAAGGACGGTTATCAGCAGCGCTAGGAAGCCGAAATCCATGTTCAATTAAAACTTTTTTTCTAGCTTGATCGCCGTTATACATGCCGCGAATTTGTGGTACTGTAACGTGAGATTCATCTATAACTAGTAGCCAATCTTTGGGGAAATAATCAATTAAACATTCTGGTGCTTCTCCAGCTTGTCTTCCTGCTAAGTGACGGGAATAATTCTCAACGCCGTTGCAGTAACCCACTTCGCGCAGCATTTCTAGGTCATAGCGTGTACGCTGATCTATGCGTTGCGCTTCTAATAGTTTCCCAGCTTGTTCTAAGTCTAATTTTTGCTGTTTTAATTCTGCTGCAATGTCATTACAAGCTACTTCTAACCGTTCTTCTGGGGTGACGAAGTGGCGTGCAGGGTAGACATTCACTGCTTCCAAACTCTTGAGAATTTCACCTGTCACCGGGTCAATATAGCGAATCGCGTCAATTTCATCACCAAAGAATTCCACACGAATAATCCGGTCTTCATAAGCTGGGCCAATTTCTAAAACATCACCACGGACGCGAAACTTTCCCCGACCCATTTCTATGTCGTTGCGGCTATATTGAACATTTGCCAAATCCCGTAAAATTTGGCGTTGATTTACTTCCATACCTATCTGAAGAGGGATGGCAGCTTTCAGATATTCTGCTGGCATTCCCAAACCATAGATACAACTGATGGAAGCAACGACAATGACATCACGGCGTTCAAAAAGCGATCGCGTCGCTGAATGCCGCAACATATCTATTTCATCATTAATTGCTGCCGTTTTTTCAATATAAGTATCGGTAACGGGAATATACGCTTCTGGCTGATAATAATCGTAGTAGCTGACAAAATACTCAACTGCGTTGTTGGGAAAGAAATCTCGCAACTCGTTACAAAGCTGGGCAGCAAGGGTTTTATTATGCGCCAGAACTAAAGTAGGCTTGCCAATTTTCTCAATAACTGCTGCTACCGAAAATGTCTTACCAGTTCCAGTGGCTCCGAGTAAAGTTTGGTAACGATTACCCGCTTGGATACTAGCAGAAAGTTTAGCGATCGCTTGTGGTTGATCGCCTGTGGGACTAAAGGGAGCTTGAAGACAAAATTCTGTCATACAGTTTTGCTGTTAATACCCTATCTCATGGTGACAATTCCGCCCTGTATCCATTGTAGCTGGGTTATTAGAGCAAATAAATAGTAATGATTCTTTACAAAAATTATTTATTTAAGTTTCCTTATGTATCAGTTTTAAAGATTCTTATATCTATATGAGGTTTTTTAAGGTTAAACTCTAAAAGTATATAGGAAAAAATTTCATCTTTCCTTAATTATTGTAAAATTCAATTAACAAACCAGAGGTCTTCGTTTATGGCTATTAGCAGCGCTGGCAAAGCAATCAGTTCTCGGCAAAACAATGCCAAGTCTTCAGGGGAAGCTATAGAGGAAGTTGGAAATCAACAAGACCAGAGCTTGAATGCTGATAAAGTCGATGAAGTTAATGAACTGCCAGTGGGAGCTACTGGGACACTCGCCATTTCTGGAATTCGTCCTATAGGAGCTAGCGACTTAGAAGTTGCTGAACACCTCTCAATTGCTGGGGTGCGTCCCGTTAGCACCAGTAGCTTGGAAGTAGTTGAAACCTATAACTCAATGGGTATTCGTCCAATTGGTGCTAATACATTCCAAGTTGTTGAAAGTATCAATCTCTCTGGGGTTCGTCCAATTGGCTCAAGTTTATTGGTAATTGATGAAAGCTATTCTACCTTTGGTAATCGTCCAATAGCATCAAATGAGATTGACAATTCTGAAAACCTGATGGGTTTTCTAGATTAGACAAATAAAATATTCCCATAACTTTATAAACCCAGTTTCTATAGGAAGCTGGGTTTTTATTTAAACAGTCAAAAATGGAGATTACCATATCAATACTGCTCGGTTTTTGGATTTTTAACTCGGAATTTGGTTTGGGGAAAAGGTTAAAAATTTTTTCTTTCCCCTTTCCCCTTTCCCTTTTCCCCAAAACCCGACAAGTATTGATTACCATATTTGCACTTGTTCTATGTCTTTTAGCATAGGTAATTCAGCCGTTCTTTGCTTTAGTTGAGATTCAAACAATAGCCAGGATGCTTACTCTAACTACTTTTCTTAATTTTTCATTCTTAATTTCTAATTTTTAATTGTTTAATATGTCTTGTGGTGGAAGGCTTCAGCAAAAACTTTAAGTTAGTGTGTAAAAGTAATAACAAAACATTTCAAAGCTGTAAACAAACTTTGAAATAAATTTTTGATTAAATAGGAGTACAAAATGAGCATAGAAGATCGCGCAAAAGCAGCCGCTAAAAATGTTGAAGGTAAAGCCCAAGAAGCTTTAGGAAATGTCACTGGAGATCCAGAAGATAAAGCTAAAGGTAAAGCAAAGCAAGCTGAGAGTGAAGTACGTCACGGTATCGAAGACGTGAAAGATAATGTCAAGAAAAATATTGACTAATAAATAATCCAAGTTTTTAGCAGAAATAGGAATATAAATGGGGTGGATTCCATTTTTGCAAAAAAGCATGGAGGATTGAAAATTCAAGTCTATATTTCTTTATCCTCCTCTTAGCAAACGTGGAAAGTAAAAGAAATAGCTTGATTTGCAGAATTTCTTGTAGAGGCGTAATTTATTACGTCTCTACATTAAAAAAATGTTTGACAAATTAAAGGAATAACCTCTATATATTCCAAGTTTATAAATACAATTATTTTGAATATAAAACCTATTCTATCTGTTGTTTAAAGTGTTTTTTCAGGAGGTAAAAAAATGATTTTGCTTCAGCAAGGTCGCAAAATATTGGCGACTTTCTTTTTAATCGGAGTACTGATGATAACTACCGCCTGTGGTGGTGGTACAAGTACAATGTCACGGGTTGATCGTTCAACTACTCCTTCAGCAATTGGGCGAGATGTAACTTATGCAGAGTTAGAACGAGGCAATACCCCAGGAGGGCAAACCTTTGGTAACTGGGTTGTACAAGCATCTCAAGGATTAGTTCAGGACGCTTTTGTTCGTGATAACAACAAACTGGGTGTTGTAATTTCCCCTAAAGTTCGTCCGAACGAAGTACGACCATTAGCAAAATCTTTAGTTCAAGGTTTCCATAAAAACTTCCCAAAACAAGACTTGAAGGTTTTGATTTACGCACCTGATAAGCAATTGATTTTGACTACTGAATATGACACTCAAACTAATCAAGTCAAGTATACCTAATTGCTGTATTAGCAATAGAAACTTGAAGATAGTTTGATGAATTTGGAATTAAGGCTTGGAAATATTAGCCATCCAAAGAGTTTAATAAAAAAAGGAGATTATAAAAGTGGCAACCAGCGAAGATTACAAACGTCAAATAATGAAAGATTTGGCTAAAGGTGATGTTGAATCTCTGGATGATACTACAGCTGAATCAACTGCGGAATATCAAAATTTTGATGATTTTGCTCAACGGACAACACCAGATCAACGTCGGCACTTATTTGGTAAATCTTTACATCCAGATCACATTCCAACCAGCCAAATGGAGCCAGAATTACAACAGGCGATCGCACAAATTAAACCCAATGAACGGGATGATGTAGCAAGAGCCTTTTTCAAACACTTGAAGGAAAGAAAATTAGACGAGAAGCATCTAGAGCAACAGTTGGGGCTTTCTACACACCACCCCAGCCGCATGAATGCTGATGATGTTAGCAAATTAGCGTCTTTTGTATATCATAACCACCCCGACATTTTCCGCGAAGTGCTAGCGGAACAACCAGGGATTATCAAATTTCTCAGTAATCCTGTAGTAGCAGGCATTCTCGGAATTGCGGCCGCTAAGTGGTTGGGTAGTCGCAAGTAACTTCTGACATTTTAATAGGACTTACGCAAAAATTGCTAAAAAGCTTAATTTCTCGAACCGCCAAGACGCCAAGAGCGCCGAGAATTCGTAGAGTGTGCGTAAGTCCTATTTAAGTTTGGAGGATGGTAAGAGATTAGGTGGGTAATAACCCACCTTTATTTTTTGCGTATTAAAATGAGCCAGATGAGCGATCGCTTAATGGCAATATCTACGATGCCCTTAGCTGCGGCAACTTTGCCCTAAAGATCATTTCAAATATCAAAAAATTGTAGTAATATACCACAGGCATTAACTATCTTTAGCTACATCTGATTGTTAAGGCTGTTAAATTTACAATCAATGAGAATATACCGTGAGCCTAACTCTTTATTTCCTCCGTCACGGACAAACAGAATGCAGCCGCAATAATTCCTTTTGCGGTTCTTTAGACTCAGAACTTACCCCAGAAGGGTTGCTTATGGCCAAGGCTTTTGCTGACGCATATACTTCTAAGGATTGGACAGCTATATTTTGTAGTCCCATGCGGCGAACTGTATTGACAGCAAAACCTTTATGTGAAGCAATAAAGATAGAACCACAACTTAGAGATGGTTTAAAAGAAATCAACTATGGTAAGTGGGAAGGAAGAACGCCAGAAGTAATTAGCCGTGAATATCACGATGATTATATTCGCTGGTCAGCAGATCCGGCTTGGAATGCTCCAACTGGTGGAGAAATGGCTGTCACAATTGCTTCTCGCGCCTTGCAGGTAATTGAAGAAATTAAACAAAATTACACTAGTGGAAATGTTTTAGTTGTTTCACACAAGGCAACTATCAGAATTCTTCTGTGTAGTTTTTTGGGGATTGACGTGGGACGCTTCCGTTTTCGTTTGGGATGCCCTGTGGCTTCGGTCAGTATTGTAGAATTTTCTTCACATGGGCCGCTGGTAAAGGTTTTGGCACAACGTAGTCATTTGGATGAACATTTGCTAAATTTACCGGGAACGTGAGAGAAATTAGGAGTTATTATTTTACCTTACTCTACCCCACTATTTGGCTCAGTGTATTTGCAATAAACATTGATTCCAATTTTTAAAATATATAACACGACAATTGTGGCGATCGCACCATCAATAGGTATGCCATGTACTGCTGCAACGGCAACCAGGGAGCCAATGATACTATTGAGCAGAGAAGAACTACCAGGGTTATTAGTGTATTCTTTGATTTTGCCCCGTAAACCATCATCACCACAGATTTCCGCGCGGATTTCGTCGAGGGTGAGTTGTAAGAGAGATTTTTTGCCCCTACTATAATCTGTTTTGCCGACTTTCTCTTGCCAGAGTGCATCAAAACTAGCTTCTAGATTGCCGTTGTGTTGTTGCAGGGTAGTAAGTGCATGTTGCGCTGGGGTGTCGTTTGGCAGAAGTTGCTGAAGTTCTTGGATTTCCACAAGGGTTAATTGGGCATTCATATATATTTGACTTAATTATTTATGGAGTATTTGTTAGTTCCTGAATCAACTCTTCAGGTGTGATAATTCTGGGAGTAGCAACTGGAAAATCTCTAGGATTGCGAGTAATAATAGCATCTAAGTGATTGAGTACCGCAGCGCTGTATTGAATAGCGTCTTCAAAATCTCTAAAGTTAAGGTTTAGTGCCATGTTGATTGCGGTACTGTCTACAGTAGCGACACGGCAGAAGTTGACCAACTGCCTTAAATAAGTAAGTGTCCACTCTCGACCTCTTGCCCTACGAATAATGTAATACAAATCACTAAAAGTTGAGGCGGAAATATAACCTTCTACCTGTCCTTGCTCAACTAGCACCAACACTTCTTCGCTTGCCTCTAGGAAAGGTTCACGCTCAAGGGCATCATCTACAATGATGTTGGTGTCTAACAAGATTTTCACAGATTATGTTTCTCTTTTAAAGCTTCCCATCTGGCTCGGTCTGGGTCAAAGTCTGGTGGTGTCGGTGGGGCATTTTCAAATAAACCTTCAAATGCTTTTACTTTAGACTTTCTTCTCGGCTTTTCTGGCTGTGACTCAGTAGGAGTTTCCAAGGATGGAACTGGCTGCAAAATAATCACTTCCACTTTTCCAGGAGCAATATTTAGAGGTTCGTCAATAATTAAATGACCTGATTCGTCAATTGTGGCGTTCAGCTTGTAGGCTTGCATATTGCTTTTCCTCATCTATATATAATTAAATAATATTTCAGGCAATTTCACAGATTATGTTTCTCCTTTAAAGCTTCCCATCTGGCTTGGTCTGGGTCAAAATCAGAAGGCGTAGGTTGTGTTTTTTCAAACCAGCTTTGCAAAGCTTTAATTTTTGTTTGTCTCTTCGGCTTCTCTGGCTGTGACTCAAAGGATGGAACTGGCTGCAAAATAGTACCTGAATCAACGATCGCAGTTATAAGTGAATGTCTTGTCGTCACCAACATTACAACATTAAGTCTTAACGCTATAACTTTAAGCCTTAACGCTATAACATTAAGGCTTAATGCTATAACCTTAAGGCTTAACGTTACAACATTAAGGCTTAACGCTATAACCTTAAGGCTTAACGTTACAACATTAAGGCTTAAGGTTACGACATTAAGGCTTAAGGTTACAACTTTTTGACAAAAGCTTATGCGATCGCTCTTTAGGGTAGTGCGCTCTGTGCGATCGCAAGTAATGCTTAAATAAAACTTATGAATGATTTGACGTTGGTAATAAATCTTGCACTGCATCCTACGACTCTGTTTCTAGCCTATCTCGCGCTACCTAAATTGCCTTGCGATACTCTCCACTGCACTCTTCACCCGTCACCTTGCGCCAAATGTCTTGAAACTGGCTTTCTTTTAATTGATGGAGCATACGCGCTAAACATTCGATATCTTCATAAATCCATTCTTCATTATGCCGATGCTTAATATCATTACCTAAGACTTGAATATAAAATTGTAAGGCATCAGCGTAATTATTCTGATGCTCCAAAGTTTTACCATATTCTATGAGCGTTGCTGATATTTTATTTGAAATTTTCAGTTCTATTCTAATGTCGAGAGCTTTTTTGAAGTAGGCTATTGCCTCGTCAAAATTACTTTTTAGTTTTGCAACTTCACCCAAAGCTTGGTACTCATCTGAAGCATTATACCAATCCTCTTGATCTTCATAAATTTGAAGAGCTTTATAGTAAAGTTGTTTCGCAAAATCTAGATTTAGTTGAAGCTTTGCTACCTCGCCTAACTCATGAAGAATAGCAGCAGTAAAATAATCATGTCCTAATTCTTCACAAATATGCAAAGCTTTCTGATAATTTAAAATTGCTTGTGTATAATCTCTTTGATATCGTGCTATTACACCCAGTTCTTGATAGATGCCTGCAAGCCTATACAAGTCTTGAGAATCCTGGTAAATGTGAAAAGCCTTTTGGTAATATTGAGATGCTAACTCAATATTACATTGTACTCTCGCTGCAACGCCAAGCTCATAATATACACCAGCAGCGTTGTAAAAATCACCAGCATCTTCAAAAATTTTTAGGGCGTTTTGGTAGTAGTGGAAAGCTCCATAAAAATCTTCATCTTCCCTTGCTGCTAGACCTAAATTATAATTAGCAATAGCAATATCTTCATTCTTGGATGGGTCATTTAATGCAGTTAATTCATCTAAAATTTCTTGATGAATTATCCTAGATTTTTTAGGGTTTCCTAGTCGAACTGCTTCAGTAGCATCAATACCCCGTAAATATATCCAATATTCAAGGGCGCTTTGCCCTTTTGCTTTAGCTTGAGCCAAATTCATGCCAATATGACTAAATGCTCGTTGACGCAATGCCAGAAATTCAGCGAAACGACCTAGCTGATCATAAACCTGTCCCAAAGCTCTTAAAATTACCCGCGCTTCTTCCCAACATTGCAAGTGTTCTGCAATTCTTAGATTTTGCAACAAATTTGGCTCTTCAATTAGCAGAAATATAGTTGATCTCTCATCATTTTGACGTGTTTGTGGATCAAAAGCTAAAGCATTCAATGCATAAAAAAGTAGTAATTTTTTTTCCAGTTCACTTATGGTAACTTCAGTATGGAATTGAGATAGACATTGGCGTAGATACCAAGGTAGTGCAGGGTGAATTGTATAAACAGTTTCACCAAAATGTTCTAAGATTCCTACTTCTGCTGCTTCTTTAAAAATCCTTAGCCAGTCAGCTTTTTGTAAGTTGTCCCCAAATACAGCTTGATATGCTTGTCCAAAAGACTTTTTTAAATTGTTTGAAGAGAAGTTAGGAAGACATTCTGCATTAACTCGCTCACAAAACAGTGCCAAAAATGGTAAATGCTGGCGTGTTTGTTCTGACAACTTGGCAAAGGAATAATCCAACGACACAGTAAGAGATTTTTCTCTCCCTTCTTCCTCTTGTCCTCTAAAAGTATCTAACCCCCGCCGCAACGCCTCAATTAACTGCACAGGTGTCTGCATCTTTAAATGCGGCAACACCACCCGCAAAGACAAGGGATGTCCTCCCAGCAATTTCAGCAACTCCAAATACTCTGCTGGCAGGTTCTTTCTCTCCACACCCACCGTTTGCAAAATCTTCGCGGCTAACTCTTGGGCATCCGCTTCAGACAACCCCCGCAAATTGATTAAACTATAACCACAATCTAGCCAAGGTTCTTCGCGGCGACTGGTAATTAATACCCAAGATTTACCACCCCGCAATTCTTTAAGAAACCGCTTCAGCTTATTTCTCTCTTCCCCACTCAATAATGGTTCATTCCCCGTAGGGAAACCATTGACAGGTTCAAAGTTATCCCAAATTAACAAACAAGGATGAGTTTGCAGATATTGTCGCACCACCGCCTCTTGCTGTTCTGGCATCATTTGGGAAAATTTCTCACCGCCTAACGCCCTGCCAATTTGGTTAATTACCTGACTCAACCCCGCACCCTGTTCAAAGGAGGTAAAGAAAATACCCCCAGTCCGTCCTTGAGTGTCATCCAACCACCGGGCGAAACCTGCGGCTAACTCAGTTTTACCAACGCCGCCCATTCCCTGCACCAAAACCAGATGATTTTGCCGAAATGCTCTCTCTAAACGCAAAATCTCATAATCCCGCCCAATAAAACCATAAGCACTTTCATCAGGTAAACCCACAGCCTTGCTGCTTTCTGGAGTGTTGTCTGTTTGCGCCATCAAATCGGCAAAACTGGGTGCTGTCTTTTTAGGAACAAAAGGCGTATAGGGTTCCTGCTGATACAACACCGGCACAAGCCAATCTTGTAAAGGTAAATTTCCTTTGGGACTAGGGCGCATTTTGTCAATAGACATGGACTTACGCCCTGATGCAACAGCTGTAGCGATACACTCTCCCCTGACTAATTCCCCATACAACCGCCCAATAAAGTGTTCTGCACCTTTGGCGTAAACTGAATACGCCATTGCTACCACACCCTTAGCCCCCAGTTTCACCAACTGTCCCGCTACAGAAGAAAAGGCTTCTTCCCCAACTTGTCCAGACTTGCAAGCATTGAGTACAAAAATCGGTACGCGACAATCTGTTAAATATTGGGCAATTTCTCTAGCGCTGACAGCTTGTTCGTTCCCCTGTTCGTTCTCAAAGACTAAAACTCCCTGTGTTTCGCTGTCAAAATTCCCATGTCCATCAAAATGGACAATATGATAAAAACCCTTATTCGCTTGCAGTTCTGCTTCAAATGCTTTCAAGCTAGGGGGACGCAATACCTTAAGATTGACTCGCTGTCGTATCGGTTGCAACGCCGCCAGCAGTGGACGGGCAATGGTTTTAAACCCAACGTCTTGCTCATCGTAAGGACGGGCAATAACTAGTAAAATATTCAGTTGGTCATCGGGCATTGCTGGCAATGGTGCTTTTACGCCCTGACTGCTAAGACTGCGATACATCCCCGCCAGTGAAGGTGCAAGAAATTGATAATCGGGGGAATATAGCAACTCCCAAGGCAAATTCAGCACTTCGGCGTTATCGGAAATGATGCCCAGTTCACAGTTATCTAGCCCTTCCCGTGTCGCTTCCTGAAAAAACTCTCTTCCTTTCTCTGTACTGCGAAATACTAGCTCAAATAGCTGTTGTCCCCAATGCTGTAATTTTTGTTCAATTTTTACAGCGTTATCTGGAAAAATACCGTAAGGAAACTTCAGATAATCTTCTAAATACCAGCGCAACTCAGCCGCGTTTTCTTTATCGAAGGGTTGCTGGAAGACGATTTCTGACGCAAAACGAGGACTTTCATATCCGCGTTGCCAAGAAAGTTGGATTTTGTCGTTTTGATGCGTAATCCGCAACCAATTCTGCGCCATAGCTACCGCCAACACTAGTTTAAATGCTACCTTATCTTAGTCATTCACGCGGAGGTTAGCTGATTACGCAAATGAAATCAGTTAATTTGCGTCAAATCGTGGGGAATTGAGGGTTTAAATTTAAACGCAAAGGGGCGCAGAGGTAAGCGCAGAGGAACGCAGAGAATTTAATGAAATTTTCTACTAGGCTTTTAATTCAGTACAGATACAGCGATAATTTACTCAAATCATCACCGAGTTGTTTCATGCAGCCAGTTATTGAAAGCATTGTATTACGTCAAATGGCTTCGGGCGATCGCCTCTACTTACAACTATACAAATTCATCGGCGCTCAACCTGGTAAAAAGGTTTACATTCAATCTAATCTGCATGGTGCAGAAATTGCTGGTAATGCTGTTATTCACCAGCTAATTGAGTTTTTATTAACAATAAATGATACAGATTTAACTGGAGAAATTTGGTTAGTTCCCGTTTGTAATCCAATGGGGACGAATGAACGCGCTCATCAATTTTCCCCTGGACGATATTGCCTTTACGAAGCCAAAGACTGGAATCGGATATTTTGGGACTACGAGAAAGAAGCTGATGATTTAGTAGCTTTTACTAAATCTCAACTTCATATTGATGATCCAAAGGTCATTCGACAAAATTATCTAACTATAATTAAGCAACAATTTGCGAAGGTTTTAGAAAAAATTAATTCTCCTGTTGGTGTTCCTTACACCGAGATTTTTGCCTACAAGCTACAAAATCTCAGTTTAGATGCAGATTACTTAATTGATTTACATAGTTCTACAAATCAAGCTTTAGACTACGTTTATTACTTCCGAAATCGAGAAGATAGTGCAAAATACTTCCTACTTGATTTCGGAATATTGCTTGATAAATATGATGGTGATGCTTTTGATGAAGCTTTTATCAAACCTTGGTTAGCACTGGAAGCTTGTTTTAAAGAGTTGGGTAGAGAAATCAAGTTTGATGTGGAAGCTTGGACGTTAGAATTAGGCTCAGGAATGCAAATGAACCCTGATTCAGTCGCTAAAGGTGTACGGGGTGTAAAAAACTATTTAGTACAAAAAGGTGTAGTGCAAATTACTGATTTATTAGATTACACGAAAACCTATGAGATGAGTTTTGCGTCCAGCAGCAATCGGAAAAAATATTATGCGATCGCAGGTGGTATGATTCAATCCAGAATCCAATTAGGTAGCACAGTCAAAGCTGGAGACAAGCTGTATCAGATTCTCAGTTTTAATAAAGAAGGTCAACTACCTACTGTAATTGATGTCTGCGCTCAACATGATGGATTAGTTTATGATGTCGCAACCAATCAGGCTGTAAATGAAGGCGAGTTTGTATTGGGAATTGTAAGTTAGCGATTAAAAGGTTATTGTAGGCGCTAAGATTAAGTTGTATCGCTACATAAGAGAGAATAATTATGTTAAATGCGGTAGAGTTTCAAGCAAAAATCCAAAATGGTTTAATTCAGATCCCTGACGAATACAAACAAGAACTCAGTGAAGGAGATGATATTAAAGTAATTGTTTTATTAAAGAAAAAATCATCTTTAAAAAAAGACATAATTGATGAATTGACTGAGAATCCTGTTCAAGTGAATGGTGTACTCAATCGTGAAGAAATTTACAGTCGCTAGTTATGATAAATGGTGCATCTTTTATTGATACGAATGTTTGGCTATATCGTTTATTTGACGATAACAAAATAGAAGTCGCAGAAAGAGAAAGAAAGCGGAATATTGCTATTTCAATTACGTCAAATCAAGGAATAATTATCAGTACGCAGGTTGTAAACGAGGTTTCTGCTAATTTACTAAAAAAAGCAACCTTTAACGAAGAACAAATCAAAGCTGTGATTCAGTCACTTTATCGTCGCTGCATTGTGGTAGAATTCAACCTGAATATTTTTGAATCTGCATCTGATATCCGCAGTCGATATAATTTTTCTTTTTGGGATAGCTTAATTGTTGCTTGTGCGCTGTCTGTAGAAGCAACAATTCTCTATTCTGAAGATATGCAGGATGGGTTTGTATTAGCTGGTCAATTAGAGATTGTGAATCCGTTTAAATAAAAGTAGGTAATTAGATTTACAGTTTTATATTTTGCTTATTAAACATAAATTATAGCAGATTCTGATTTGCGTAAAATACAGGCGATAGTAGAGGCACAGCAATGCTGTGTCCCTACTTTGTATTGTTTAGTCTCCCAAATAAATACCCATACCACGAGCGGTTTTAACCAAAGTACCATTGGGATCGACAGCGCTATATTGAGCGATCGCTTCTGTAATTGGTACACTTAATACTTGGCGATTTTGCCAAGTCACCATGCGATCGTATTTATCCTCTGCAATTAGATTAACGGCTGCAACACCAAAAGCAGTTGCAACTAATCTATCTAGTGGTGAAGCAGTTCCACCCCGTTGAATGTGTCCTAAAACAGTGACTCGCGTTTCTACACCAATGTGTTCAATAATTTTATCTGCTAAATATTCGCCAATTCCACCGTATCGAGATTGACCTAAGCGATTTGTAATCGTCACATTTTCCCCATCGTGGGTACGAACCGCTTCAGAAACAATTATCAAACAATAGTTTTTGCCTTTCTCTTGGCGTTCTTTAATTTTGTGGCAAATATGCTCAACTGTGTAAGGAATTTCGGGAATTAAAATTACATTCGCTCCCCCCGCAATTCCCGCAGCTATAGCTATGTGTCCAGCATCACGCCCCATAACTTCTAAAATCATGACTCGGCTATGACTTGCAGCAGTAAAATGCAACCTATCTAGTGCTTCTGTGGCAATATTGACTGCTGTATCAAAACCAATAGCATGTTCAGTAACGCCAATATCATTATCAATGGTTTTGGGAATACCTACTAGATTAATGCCTCCTTGTTGGGCGAGGCGGCGGAGAATTGCCAAACTACCATCGCCGCCAATACCAATCAAAGCATCTAAACCTAGCTCATGATAACCTGCAATGATTTCTTCAGAGCGATCGCATAAACTTCCATCCGCCATTGGAAAAGCAAAAGGGTCGCCTTTATTGGTTGTCCCCAACATTGTCCCACCCGCAGTTAACAGCGAGTCAACTTGATCAACTTCCAATTTTGTAAATTGTGGGGGACGCGCCATTAATCCTAGAGTCGCTTGACGAATTCCTAAAACTTCCCAGCCGTAAGTATCCACAGCACAATTTACTACAGCCCTAATCACAGCATTTAAGCCAGAACAATCACCTCCACTAGTAAGAATTCCAATGCGTTTGCGTTCTCCCATATTTTTTATTGACATTTTGATCCAAATATATTGAGTAGTCGATGAAACTTAAAACATTAGCAGCAGATTAAACCTAAGCAAATGCGCCTCTAGTAAATGCCAAAGTAATTTTATGTTTGTTTTGTATCTAAAAACAAAACAAAGTTATCTTAGCTGTAAAATATAGGTGTAGAGCCAGTAGTAGATTAAACCTCGGCAAAAGCAATCCCTAAAAATGCCAGGGGAATTTTATGCTTGTTTTGTGTCTAAGAAAAAACCAAGTTATCCCAGCTGTAAAATATGAGGGTGGAGCCAAAGGTGACTAGTATTGATAATTACAACTTCTCATTTCCAGGAGAAGTAACAATCCCACAGGCTCCTCCTGAATTCAAATCAGGTTTTATCGGCATTGTTGGTCGTCCTAATGTCGGTAAATCTACTTTAATGAATCAATTAGTAGGACAAAAAATTGCCATAACTTCCCCTGTAGCGCAAACAACACGTAACCGTTTGCGCGGCATTTTAACTACACCAGAAGCACAATTAATTTTTGTAGATACGCCAGGAATTCATAAGCCCCATCATCAATTGGGGGAAGTATTGGTGCAAAATGCCAAAATTGCCATTGAATCGGTAGATGTAGTGCTATTTGTAGTAGATGGAGGGGTAGCTTGTGGATCAGGCGATCGCTATATTGCCGAATTGCTGTGTCGCAGCAAAACACCAGTGATTTTGGGTGTTAACAAAATCGACCAACAACCGTCTGATTCTCAGTTTTTAGATGATAGTTACGCTCAGATGGCCCAGTCCCATGAATGGGAAATCGTAAAATTTTCTGCCAAGACAAGTGCAGGATTACCGCAACTTCAAGAATTATTAATTGAACATTTAGAAATTGGGCCATTATACTACCCGCCAGATTTGGTAACTGACCAACCAGAACGCTTTATCATGGGTGAATTAATCCGAGAACAAATTTTATTATTGACTCGTGAAGAAGTACCCCATTCAGTAGCGATCGCTATTGACCTAGTAGAAGAAACTCCTAGCATTACCCGGATACTTGCTACCATTAACGTCGAGCGCGATTCTCAAAAAGGCATACTCATTGGCAAAAGTGGAGCAATGCTCAAAGCAATTGGTAGCGAAGCCCGCGAACAAATCCAAAAGTTAATCTCTGGTAAAGTTTACCTAGAATTGTTTGTGAAAGTTCAGCCAAAATGGCGACAGTCGCGGATCAGTTTAGCAGAGTTAGGTTATCGCGTGGAAGAATAATAATTGGGCATGGGGCATTGGTCAAAAAGGTAAATGACAAATGACAAATAATTAATAAAAATGTCTTTAGATACTCGCTATCCCTTAAATTTACCCGCCAATGCTCCGCCATTGCGTGTGTTAATTGTCGAAGATGATCCGATGATGCAACTGGGATTAGAGCAATCGTTAATGGCTCATCCTCAGTTAGAGATTGTTGGACAAGCAGAAGATGGTTATTTAGGAGTTCAAGCAGCACTGCAACTGAAACCTGATTTGGTGGTTATGGATATTGGCTTGCCGCGATTGGATGGCATTGCAGCGACACAGCAAATTAAGGCGGCGCTGCCAGCAACTCATGTAGTAATGCTGACATCTCATCAAACGGAGACAGAAATTATTGCGGCACTCTCTAGCGGTGCAGATGCATATTGCATCAAAGGTGCAAGTGTGGAACGATTGTTAAGTGCGATCGCAGCCGCAGTTGATGGTGCAGCCTATCTTGATCCCCAAATTGCCCGGCGAGTAATTGATAATCTCAAACCACCTTCACCCACCACCAACACCGCCAACTTATCTGGGCGCGAGTTAGAAGTGTTGAAACTGATGGTAGACGGCTTGAGTAACCCAGAAATTGCCGAAAAACTCTATCTCAGCCCCAACACCATCAAAACTCACGTCCGAGGGATTATGAATAAATTAGCAGTAGATGATCGCGTGCAAGCAGCAGTTGTGGCACTACGTTCTGGGTTGGTTTGATTGCTACAATCTGTGAGTGCTGTAGATAAATATCTGATCTGGTAATCTTTATCTGTGATGCTGGTACTTTAATTTCATAATTAACTAAACTCTAGTTTTTTGATGTCAGAAGAAATTCAAACCTTTACTACTGAATATCTTGATCAGTGCGCTCATTTATATATTGAAGTTTTCAATGGTGAACCTTGGAGCGAGGAATGGACTTTCGAGACTGCAAAAGCAAGGTTGTTTGAAATTCTGAATACACCAGGTTTTGTTGGATTTGTATTCAAACACGATGAACTTTTAGGATTCGTGGCAGGTTATTGTAAGCAAGGGCAAAAAAGTAAAAGCTTTTATCTAGAAGAAATCTGTGTCCGGTCTCATAAGCAAAGTCAAGGAATTGGGACAAAGCTACTTAACCAGCTAATGGATACTCTAACCGCGATGAAAGTTACCTCTGTTTATCTTTTGACTAAAAAGGATGGACAAGCAGAGGCTTTTTACACCAAGCATGGCTATCAAAGAAGCCAGCATCTGATTTTGATGGCAAAACGATTTTAGAGGAGATGAAAGCTTTGTACTAATTACGTATTGAACATAAAACAAATGCAGCGAAATACATACAGAAACAAACCTCAGCAAGAATAGGAGTACTGGTGTATCCAAACCTAATAATGAATTCCCCACTTTCTGCCCCCTGCCCCCTGCCCTATTACAACAATAATTATTTACGCCGACCTACTTACACCTAGAAAAGCGAAAAGCGGGTGGTCAAAATTAAATAAACAATATATTGAAGAACTTATAGAACAAGGTTTGATGACTACAGGTGGTCTAGAAAAAATTGAAGCTGCAAAACAAGATGGCTCATGGAGGAAGTTAGATGCGATCAAAAAATAGTGCCAAAGAAGCTTAACTCCTTTGGCACGCTTTCTTTATAACCATATATTTTATCGCCTCATGCACGGTTTTTAATTAAGATTACTTGGATAATTTGTATTGCTATCTCGCTAGAAACACCTAAAGCTTGATATAAATCATTTAAGAAGTTTTTTTCTTCTTCAGCTACAATACCTTCAGCTAAAACTAGATCGGTGGCTACTGCAAATGCTGCTTCCCGCAAGTCTTGAGATAGAGAATCTTTGGCTGCATTAAATAAACTATTAAAGCCATCCCCTTCGAGAATGCCCAAGATTTTTTCAAACAACTTGTTCATCATCTCATGGGGATAACTTTTAAAAAGTTTCATCCGAGACAGCACAAAAGTGATAGAATTTGCTTGCTCAAAAGAAAGATAACCGTCTGACGCTGTTGCTGCCAAAACAATGACAGCAAAAGCCTCCTCTGGATTCAGTGCTGTTTGAGTTTGGCTTTCTGTGCCCAACACAGCGTCAAATAGACCCATTGTAGTAACTCCTTGGTTAGAGCCTCAATAGCGCTACAGTTACCTGTATGTTTGGTAGATTTACAGGCAAAACTGCAACGCTATGAGACTTTCATGCTTTAGTATTCCCAAGATTTGTTCATGGCGAACACTTGCACGCAATGGTTTTTGGCAATAACTACACTGCCATTTATAAACTACTTAGCGTTCTCCTGCCTTTTCTATTGTTTCAATTACCGCCAAACCTATACCAGAAGCTGCTAGTAACAGTACTACTGATATTAAATAGGCGTTTGTGAGCATCCGTAGGGCTTCATCAAAGAAAATATAGGTGGTCATTGCTTCACCTTTTGAAATTTGTGCTGCTAGTACTTTTTATTTCTCCACACACCGATGGGTGAATTTCGCCGAGAAACTGCTAGCAATTGCATCTTAACAAAACTTTAGCTGTTTCAGAACAACATTCAAACTTTTTATTTCTGAAGATTTGATGAATTTTAGAAAGCCTTGGTAAAAGAAATTACTTAGGTTGAGTTTAGAGCAAAAGTTGTTTCACCCTACTTTTACGTAAAATAGCTGTTAAATTAGTCAACTAACTCACAAATAATCATGACAAGAAGTATGCACAAATTGCCTATTTTTGCAGACTATGTTGTGAAATCCAAAGGATACACACAAAAAGATTCCCAGTTCATAAGAGAAATCGGGAATCTGAGCCACGAATTAATAGGATTATTATGATCTCAGTGCATATACTAAAGTCACTCAATTACAAATTCCGAGGTTTTACTTAAAAAAAGAAAGTCTCTAAAGTAAACAATGTTCAATCGTTGCTACAACTGATTCAGAAAGAGAACCAAAGTCGTAACCACCTTCTAAGCCAAATAGAATTTTACGAGTTATCCCTAGACAATAGTCAGTAAATAAAGCGTAGTCTTTTGGCTGCAAATTCATACTTGCCAAAGGATCTGCGGCATTGGCATCATAACCAGCACTCACAATCAGCAAATCCGCCTGAAAGTTAGCCAAAAAGGGTACAACTTGTCTTTCAAATAGCGGCTGATATGATGCAATATCACTACCAGGGGGTACAGGTAAATTTAATACATTATTATGAAAGCCGCGTTCTGTCGCTCTTCCAGTACCGGGATAGCAGGGATACTGATGTAGGGAACAGTAGGCAATGCTTGCTTGGGTTTCAACGATCGCCTGAGTACCATTACCGTGATGTACATCCCAATCGAGGATAGCGACGCGGTTAATTCCGGGTTGCTCAAGGGCAAATAAAGCTGCGATCGCCGCATTAGAAAATAGGCAAAAGCCCATCCCCGCATCACTTTCTGCATGATGTCCTGGGGGACGTGCTAGTACAAAAGCTGGATTCGCCGACTTTAACACAGCCTCAACACCATCCAACCATGCACTGACTGCCAACAATGCCACATCATAACTACGCGGGGAAACTGGCGTATCTCCATCCAAAGGGCCGCCGCCACTAGAAGCGATTTGCCAAAGTTTTTTGATGTAGGCTGGGCTATGGGCCTTAACTAACATAGACATCAGTGATGGCTGTTCTGATGCTGGTGTAGGCGATCGCCAGTCAATTTTATCTGCAAATGTAGCTGCTTTTAGGGCAGTAGCGATCGCACTTAAACGTTCTGGTTTTTCAGGATGGTATTTTCCGGTCTTGTGATCTAAAAATTCGTCGGAATAGATGACTGGCAGCATAGGACGAAAAAGGTTGACAGCAAGACAATGAATGCTATTGTATCGTTACTGGTACAAACAGTTTTTCCTTAGTACTACTTACTGCGTCAAGCTAAGTTTGCTGGATTATTTGACACTAGTAAACTCAACGAGGTTGTCACCAACCCCGTTGGTCTTCAAAACCGGACGTGAGACTTTCACCTCATCCGGCTCCTCAATGAATCGGCGCTTATCATGCGTACTTCACAACTGAACCATCTACAGTTGTCTTTTCATCGTGGCAGTGTCTGTGTAATATCTGGAGATTTTTATAATCGTCTTTACCTCCCAAACTTTTGGGGATTTTGTGGTCAATCTCCAGTACATCTTCCTCTCGAAAGTACATTCGGCAGTGGGTACACTTCCCTTTTTGTTTCTTTAAGAGTGTTGCTACTCTCGTAGTCGTTTCTGGGTGTTCTCCCATTCTTGAACTCCAGTAAATTAGGTTGCCATCATAAGGACTAGCTTCGCCTTTAACTTTCACATGCCGAATAATTTTTGTTTCCGCGTGTGACCGTAACCGCAACGGGTTTTTACCCTCTTGCCTGGTTGCGAATACCCAATTATCACCACCTATGGTTTGCCAATATTTCTTTGTTACCCATCCCCTGGATTTCTTGGGGTGGCGGTGTTGCGCCCAAGCCTTTAGCTTTGGATACATGAGATTATCTAGGTCAGCAAAGATAACCTTGCTTACTGATGTTGAATAGTAGTTAGACCATCCTGTTATTACCGGATTTAGTCGGCTGATTAACGCCATTTGTGGCGCTGCTTTATGGTCATCGATGATACTTGCTATTCGGTCGTAATGTATCTTTTGCTTTTCCTTGCTTGGGGTGATGATTGTCTTGAAGCCTTGTTTTGAGTGGTATTTACCCACTTTCCACTGTCTTATGTTAAAACCAAGGAAGTTAAAACCTGGTTTTTCTGACCCATACTTATTTAAAGTGTGGGTTAGACGTGTTTTAGAAAGCTTCAATTCCAGACCCATGTCTATTAACCATTCAGAGATTATCTCCCTGCATCTTTGGACAACGGTTATGTCTTTGTGGAGAATCACAAAGTCATCGGCATATCGGATAACTTGAGGGCTTCTGAACTTTGTACCTTTTTTGTGATACCAAGTTTCCCTCATGGTTTGAGACATTTCTGGGAATGCCTTATTTATCCGTTCTTCCATCCCGTGAAGGGCGATGTTAGCTAGTAGCGGAGAGATTACCCCACCCTGTGGCGTACCCTCAGATGTTGGAAACAACTGCTTACCATCCATTACCCCCGCTTTTAACCATGCTCGAATTTGTCGGCGGATGGTGGGAGATGTATTTAATTTTCTTAGCAGTGCTTCATGGTCGATGCGGTCGAAGCATTTTGCAATGTCGGCATCAAGCACAAATTTACTTTTCTGCACAATTGCTTGGAATATTGCCTCTCTTGCATCATGACATGAGCGCCCAGGTCTGAACCCGTATGAGTTAGGCTCAAATCGTGCTTCCCATTCCGGCTCTAATGCCAGTTTGAACAGCGCTTGCAAGGCTCGGTCGTTCATTACGGGAATACCCAAAGGTCGTTTCTCATCCGTTCCTGGTTTGGGAATCCAAACCCGTCGTGTCGGTTTCACCTTTGACTTAGGTTTTATTTTTGTAACCAGTATCAAACGAGCTTCTGGGGATAGTGATTTAACACCGTCCACCCCTGCTGTCTTTTTGCCCTGGTTATCTTGTGTAACCCGACGAACCGATAGACACTTTGCTGCCCAGGAATTCATCAACGTCCTCTGGAGTCTGCGAAATGCTTTGACATCACCACGACGAGATGCTTTGTAAATTCGTTTTTGCAACTTAAAAACACGTCTTTCCAACTTACGCCAGTTGATGTGTTTCCATTCCACCATCGATTCATTACTCAAAACCGTTCTAATTGGGTTAGTCTTCAGGGGAAGAAAACCGTTTTTGTTAGGTTTAGGAGCAATTTGTCGTGTATTAGACTTTTGCATTGCTACTCATAACTTTACACTCCAAATCACCGTAAGTCCGTCAGCATATCTCTGTCATTACAACAGAGCGTTCGCTTCTGACTAAATCTTTACTCTCGTTGCATACGGTTAGCACCTACTCGGTTATCGACCTTACTGAGAGCAAACGAAAGGTTACTTCGTTCCGAATAACCATTGTTAGAACCTTTAGAATGATGCTATCCACCGGGTTTATTAGGAGTGCAACTGGTCAGGCGAGGAACTGCCAGCCCTTTATCCCTTACCTTTTGGCTCCAACGCATTAAGCCTTATTTCGCTGGTTCTTTATTACGATGGTTCGGCGCATCTTTGCTTTTGCTATTCATGGGTTCATGCTCGAAAGGGAACCAGCTTAGGCTGCCAGTTGTTCCTCCTTTTCATCCCGCTTTACGGATTGATGGCTAGTCGCTACCGTAGGGATGATGCTGTTACCGTTGCACCTACGGAGAGGGACTTCTCCTTAATTTCTTTTGGAGTCACCCTCATGGTTATTCAGTTATCATCTGAGAGAGATTAAAGTGCGAACTCAACCCAATGGGGTTATCTCTCAAATGTCACTCATCCCTGAATATTTCTATTCATTTCGAGTGAACGAATCGCACCCCTGCTCTAAAGAGACAGGGCTTTCAAACTTCCCAGTTTTTCTTGTAACTAACCGCAGAGGCACAATGTTGCAAAGCTTCCCGAAATATAGGTTCGTATCAAAAGTGAATATATCTTAAGAAGCATGTAAATAAATAAACCCAGCAAATATACTGTTATGAGACATGAGATAATTTTAACTTTGATAAATTGTCTTTAATAAAATAAAAATCTCAGCAGGTTGGGCTTGTTCTAACTTTGTACTTTGGTCATTAATGGAAAAATTTAATTGCTCTCTCATCATTGATAGATAAACTAGTAAATCAAGAAAACAAGTTCTGCAATAGTTAATTTACAACGTGTCTACTTTTGCAATTAACCCGGTACTTCCCTGCTTAATAGAACCTGAAGGCTTCAGAAAGGCATGGGGTATGCTTCCCCTTGTTTTTTCCTTCACAGCTACGCTTCATAGTTATGTGAGTTAAGCAACATGAACGTGGATGCATTTAGCCAGCATATAGAGAAATTGTACTCGAAGATACAGGCGTTATTACAATGCAATGAAATTAAGGCAAACTCCCAAGAAGAGATAATAACAGAGGCTTTTGAGGAACTCCACACTGCAATGGAACAACTATTGACAGCCTCCCAGGAGTTAAAGGTAACACGAACGGCATTAGAGAAAGAGCGCCAGCGTTACCAAGATTTGTTTGAGTTCGCTCCAGATGGTTATTTGGTAACTAATGCTGTAGGCACAATCCAAGAGGCTAACCATGCAGCAGCAACCTTGCTCGGTGTCCACCAAAAGTATCTAGTAGGTAAACCATTAATTGTCTTTATTGCTCAACAAGACCGCCAGTCGTTTAGTCTTCAGTTGAAGAATTTTCAGGAGCTACTGAACTGGGAAATTAACTTACAACCACGGGGAGGAGAGCCTTTCCCTGCGATGATTAAGGCGTCTGCGGTGTACGACTTACAGAAGAAGCAGATTGGCTGGCATTGGCTACTGTGTAACATCACTGAGCGCAAACAAGTTGAAAAAATGTTGCACCAAGCTTACGAGGAGTTAGAAATAAGAGTAGCAGAACGGACAGCAGAACTGGTAAAAGCAAATCAGAAATTGCTAACTGAAATTACAGAGCGTAAACGAGTCGAATCACAACTGCTATACCTTGCGTTTCACGATGCACTGACGGGTTTGCCGAACCGTGCTGCATTTATGAACCGCCTAAGACGTGCAATCGATTATGCAAAAAGGCATTCAGACTATTTATTTGCTGTACTATTTATCGACCTAGATCGCTTTAAGCTGATCAATGACAGTTTAGGACACATAAAAGGAGACCAATTTCTGCTTGCGATTGCAAATAAGCTAGAAATATGTATACGCTCCATAGATACAGTTGCACGCCTTGGGGGAGACGAATTTACAATCCTGCTTGAAGGAATCCAAGATGTGTCAGACGCCATCAAAGCGGTTGAGCGGATTCAACAGGAACTAGCGTTACCCTTTGAGCTTGAGGGACAAGAAATGTTCACAACAGCAAGTATTGGTATTGCCTTGAGTTCGACAGTTGACTATGAACAGCCAGAAGAACTGTTGAGGGATGCTGATACGGCAATGTACCGAGCTAAGGTGCTGGGCAGAGCGCGTTATGAGCTATTCAACTCAGATATGTATGCTAAGGTTTTGGCAAAATTGCAGTTAGAGACCGAGTTACGCCGAGCAATTGAACACCTTGAGTTTCGAGTTTTTTACCAACCGATTGTTTCACTCACCAAAGGCTCTATTTTAGGTTTTGAGGCTTTGTTGCGCTGGCAGCATCCAGAGCGTGGTTTACTTAATCCAGCAGATTTTATTCCCCTTGCAGAAGAAACTGGACTAATTTTCTCTATTGGTAGCTGGGTGTTGGATGAAGCCTGTCGCCAAATGCAAGCTTGGCGGATGTGCCATCATTCTAACTTGTTAGAGAAAATCAGTGTCAATCTCTCCCTCAAGCAATTTTCCCAGCCAAATTTAATTGAGCAGATTGGGCAAGTTTTGCACTCAACTGGTCTTGATGCTGCTACTTTAGTGCTAGAGATTACTGAAAGCGTAATTGTGGAAAATAGCGATAAGACAACTGCTGCACTTTTACAACTTCGAGAGATGGGCATTGAGTTATCAATTGATGACTTTGGTACGGGCTACTCTTCATTAGGTCGTCTTTATAACTTTCCGATTAGTGTGTTGAAGATTGACCCTTCTTTCATCAGCTTGATGAGCGTCAATAGTAAAGATTTAGAAATTATTGAGATAATTATCACAGTGGCACACAAACTTGGTGTGGATGTGCTAGCCGAAGGAGTAGAGACAAAAGAGCAATTAGCACTTCTAAGAAAGTTGAACTGTGAATATGCTCAGGGAAATTTTTTCTCTGTTCCATTAAATAGTTCAGCAGCAGAAGCATTAATTATGACAAATCCTCGGTGGTAAGGGTTATTTAAAAGTAATTCGTTATTCGTATTTTAAATCGGTATATAGCGCCAAACCAAAGCGGGGATTTGTTGTAATCTAGTTTTGTAAAAGAGACTTTAGCTGAAATAAAGCCACTTGATAGGCGAATGCGAGTGCGTCTTTGCAGGAAAGGGGAAGTGAACTAGCTCATAAAATTGGTCATTGCCTTCGTTACCATAGTACCAGCCATCGTGTTAACAAGCTCTCTCGTTTTTCCTTTATCCCTTTTGTTCAATGACTCTCAACTTTCGCTAAATTGGAAAAAGGTAAACTTAAGGGAATTTTAAATGTCAGCACAATTGTTACTGGTGGATGATGAACCAGGAATACGGGAAGCCGTCAAAGACTATTTGCAAGAGAGCGGTTTCAGCGTTCAAGTCGCCAGTAACGCCCTTGAAGGTTGGGAATTGATGCAGATGAATACACCTGACTTAGTGATTTCTGATGTCATGATGCCTCAGGTGGATGGCTATCAGTTCCTGAAGCAACTGCGAGAAGACCCCCGCTTCCAAGCGCTGCCGGTAGTATTTTTAACTGCTAAAGGTATGACAGGCGATCGCATCCAAGGGTATCATGCTGGTGTGGATGCCTATCTACCCAAACCCTTCGATCCAGATGAGTTAGTGGCTATAGTCGAAAATTTGCTAGCCCGCCGGGCCGCTAAGGCTTCAACTACTGGAGATGACGTTGAAACCCCTGATCTTGCTGAATTAGCCAATCAGATTGCCCAAATTAAAGCATTGTTAACTCAAAGAAATGCCATTTCCCAATCTCCAGCGCCCTTCAAAATTGATTTGACTCCTAGAGAACAAAGTGTTTTGAACTTAGTTGCTGAAGGGTTGATGAACAAAGAAATCGCCCGTCGCTTAGAAACCAGCGTCCGCAATGTAGAAAAATACGTCAGCCGTTTATTCAGTAAAACTGGCACCAATAGCCGTACTGAGTTAGTTCGTTTCGCCCTAGAACACGGTCTTGCTAAATAGAGAGTTTTTGAATTGGGAATTGGGGATTGGGGATTGGGGATTGGGCATTGGGCATTGGGCATGGGGCATGGGGCATTAGTTATTCTTTCTTACCTCATCTCCCTGCTCCCCTGCTCCCCTGCTTCCCCTGCCTCTTGTGGGTAATTGGCAATAGGTAACTGGCTGCTAAACCATAACCTATTACCAGTAATAGATAAAACATAAGTATTTCAGCAAATCAGGCACTTAGTTAAAGTAAAAAGCTAAAAGGAAAGTTATTTATTTTCACTTTGGCCTTTTAGGTTTTCACTGAATTTGCGCCTGTTGTCCAATTCCCCATCTGTAAAGACACAGAATTTTCTTGTTCCTGTAATGTTTTTATAAAAACTCGGTAAAATGCACCCGGCTGAATTTGCTCTTAGATTCTACCAGTACCCTTTGCTACAAAGTTTTTAATAGAGAAACTGTTCCTGGGACTCTGTGCTGCTAAAGACTTTCACAAAGGAGAAATCACAATATTTTATGAATTCTACTTACTGCTTAGTTTTTATTGCAACGGGGCTATATGATCAACATTTGATTTGATGCCCAATTAATGTTTTTTCGCTACTTAAATTACACCTTTAAGACTGGGGATTTTCAGCAGCATTACGCAAGCGCATCAACTGGCGTCGCATTTGAGGTGAGGCTTTAAACTCAGACACTTCCTGCGCTTTAACAGACGCTTGCAGTGTCTCTAGAAAGTCGTCAGAACCCTCGGTTAAGGCATCAAGTAATACCTGTAACAGTTGTTCGCGATCGCCCAATAGACTCTTTTCCTCAATCAACCGGAATTTGAGATGGATTTCGCACTCATAAACACCTACTTCGAGATTATTTATCTGGCGTGGTAATGCTTTGGAGTTCATAACTATTGAGATTCCTTTACTTGGTGGTCATGAGGGTAAGGAGGTAGATGCCCAGCAAAATTCTTTATATCTTCTTTGAATCCAAAGTGCTTGAATTAAGAATTTTTCTTCATCAATCACCTTTGTATTCCATTTCAGTCTCCTGTGTTTTATTTTCAAGCTAGATTTTGATGTGACTGTGCCAGATATAGCTTATGGTAAGCCATAACTATTATTCAGTTTTTAAGATTCTACACAATAAAGTTTCTGTAAGAAGTTGTCCGGTCTTTTTAAAGCTTTTTACATCAACTTTATGTGAACGTCAAGAACAGTTTGACTTGTTACTTGAATTTTGGTGTTTATACGTAAGTAAAATCGCTTAATTTTTTTGAAATTAGTAAAGCCAGAGGTCGATGTAGCACTATTCAGTAAAATTACTTGATGTACGTTTTTTGCAATAGACAATTTCGCAAAAATTGATGAGCAGAATAATTAAGGTAAAAACTTTTGTTCTCCATAAAAAAATGTACACAGATCAAATTATTCCTGGTGAGTGCTTGACTCTACTGGCTTTTAGGCTTCATGAGTACGAAAATCTTAGCAGTAGGTAAGATTAGCACACCACTTTGACTTGTTTGTATACGCCAAATAAAAACACTCTCACCAGTAATTTTTACAAAAAAATAATTGGACTACTGTCAGTACTAGCTACTAATTGTGTCTTCAACTCCTAACAGAAGTAGTAAGTTAATCAGTACAGGTGATATTTTTACTTATGCCCATTCAATATACCCTTTTGAAACTGAGTTCAAAGCTTGTAAATTGAGAGCATTCAAGCTTGAATATACCGTTTACAATAATTTCAGTGTAATCCACCCAAATCTTACACCCTTTTATGGATAACCCGATGCTGCTCAAGTCCACAACCCGGCATGTCCGCATTTTTGCAGGCGAAATAGACCGGGATGGCGAACTTATTCCCAGTGAACAAGTCTTAACGTTAGATATTGACCCAGATAACGAATTTAACTGGAATGAAGATGCGCTGCAAAAAGTTTATCGAAAATTTGATGAACTAGTAGAAGCATCTAGTGGCGCAGACCTTACAGACTATAACTTGCGCCGTGTTGGGTCAGATTTAGAGCATTATCTGCGATCGCTCCTACAACTTGGCGAAATCAGCTACAATCTATCTGCTCGCGTTACCAACTACAGCATGGGAGTCCCCCAAGTCGCAATTGACGACAAACAATAAGCAAATGAGTTGGTAGCGATCTGGCTGAACTTTTCTGACAATTCAGATCCATCTGGAATCCACGAAAAATCTAACCCTCTAACCTCCTTCCCCAACACGGGAAGGGGGAAAATTAATTTGTAAGCTTTGCGACCTCGCCAAAAAGAACCCAGAAACGGGATTACCAGATTTTTAAAGCCTCTTCATTAGTCAGCTACTTTGAGTAGTTCACCGAAACAGTGCTGAGTGCTGAGTAACGAGTGCTGAGTAAAAAAAGTAATAAGCGCACTCAGCACAAAAGGTTTGAAGCCCCAGCATGCGGTATGGAAAAACAAAAAAAGATTTATTTCGAGATGCGTAGCACGAGAAATAATGCGTCCTTACTTCAATCCCCTAGATTTATCTATGGGGCTACTCAGCACTCAGCACTCAGCACTCAGCACTCCTGAACAAACACCTCTCGCCGTGGAAGCCCCTGCTTGAAAGCATGGGGGTAAGGCGTAGGCGATTTTAAGACGCTCGATGACTCGCTACCGCAACGCTTTCGCCGTCAAGTTGGTTTCAAAAACCATAGCTGTATCCATCCTTTTTATGAATTGGTGAACAATATTTGTGGCTAATACCCGATATTCTTCCCGTCTTGGTAGCAATATCAAAACTACCCGTAGCCCGACATAATACCCGCCCAACATATTCGCCTAATTTCTTACCATTAGTGACGACAGCTTTAATGATGTCTCCAGTTTGAAAACCAACTTGGGTGAATATTAGGACTTACGCACACTCTACGAATTCTCGGCGCTCTTGGCGTCTTGGCGGTTCGAGAAATTAAGCTTTTTAGCAATTTTTGCGTAAGTCCTAAATATGTTCAACCTGAAGTGGAATATCTTTAATCCCACAATAAGCACATTCCCTGTTCCATTTTTCAAGCAAGTATTCACGAGTCTCAAAACCTTGAAGCGTACCCTGTTGATACTCGCTCCCTTGAATATGTGGATTCCGCATCAACTGCATATCAAACCGCACTAGCTCTTGACTAATAGCGGTGATTGGCGCAAACTGGCGAAGCTTTTTAACCCAAGTTTCGATATTTTCAACCCGATGTAAACTTGGTGCTAACCATCCTGGTGGACGGGTTCTGTTTAAAAATCTTGGTTTTCTGTAACGAGTTTTTCTTACGCGTCTACCACGCCTTAATTGTCTCCTTGAGGTAAGAGCGTTTCTAATTGCAAAACCTCTATGTTTTAACTCAGCAGCAAATACAACCTCTCCAGTAGCACCGTTGACTAATGCAATTCCGGTGTGTTTTGCACCTGGATCGATTTTTAATCTGAGTGCCGATATAGGAGAATCAAGACGTGATTCTTTTAAAATAATTGTGAACGGAAACTGTCTAAATACTGCTGCTTTTTTGTTTCGTAATAACTGCCTTGCTTGTGCTGAATGGATTGGGTCTAATGGTCGCTTGTTTTGGTCGATAACAAATACTTTGGACATAAGTCCCTCCTTTCGGGTAAGGTTAGCTTCGTCAATGTTTAAGGTCGGTAACTATATTGAGGACACTTCCTTAACCCTTGTACAGATGTTTAATCCTCAATTTCTAGAGCAGGGGACTAGCGAAAGCATCCCCTGGTAGGTCTTTAAACTCTTGCCTTAAACGTAGTTCGAGTTTTGAACTTAGACTGGTCAGATTAGGGCTTTTTTCAAGCCCCCGCCTTTAGGCGTGGGGTTTCTGACTTATCTTAATTCTTAATTAAAGTTAATTGTTGCTATCCTACTTATAAACTAAATAAATACCAAGATTATCTGCCTCTTGATGATGAGGTACAGCAAAAGCTTGGGGCGCAGTTATGCTTGGGTTATGCTTTGGTAACAGGGTTGGAGTTAGTTGCTTTGGCGATGGAGAGTCACAGAGCAATAAAAGCTATGATGAGGCTGTAGGGTTGACTTAGGAGCATATTCTTTGGATAAGTAAATATTAGCACCTGCTGATATCCACCAGCTAAAATCATCATCTAAAGTCTGGTTATGTCAAGTTTAAGAAACATGAGCGGTCTAGATTGTCCCTAATAATGCTGTTAAAGAAATTGCCAATCGCTTCCCGGTGCGAAAACTATGGAAAATGACGCGGCAACGCTCTACTGTACAAATGAAAGTTGTCAGGCTGCCAACCCCCTGACCCACAAGTTTTGCCTGCGATGTTCCACGCCCCTAACCAAAAATTACCTCTGGGCTGTGGTAGATGGCCCCAGTGTGGGTAGCCCTGGAGAAATATTAGCCGATCGCTATTTAGTTCTTGATAAATTTATTCTTTTAGATACAAAACCTGGTTTATTAGCGCTAACGTCTGAGTTAGATAATTTACAGCCTCTAAAAGCTTACCTCAGACTGATTCCCTACCGTTTACACGTACCGCAGGTATATGGAGTGCTTTTTCTCGGTGACGGGCCTTCTCATCGAGAAATATTACTTTTAGAAAAACCTCCATTATTAGTAGATGACAAAATCCAACAAGTGCAGTTGGCCAGTGAGTTAACCACCGCTTGGCGTGATGCAACATCGATGCGCCAACTCAATTGGTTATGGCAAATAGCTCATCTGTGGCAACCTCTTGCAAGTGAAGGTGTCGTTTCTAGCTTGCTTGACTCAAATGTATTACGGGTAGAAGGATCATTAGTCCGCTTGTTAGAATTGCGTTTCGATGCCGCAACATTACCAGAATTGCCCCAATTAGGTCAATTTTGGCAGCAGTTGGTTAGTGGTGCTAAACCAGCTATAACTGAATTTGTGAATGAGGTTAGCCTTTCCTTAATTCAGGGAAAGATTAATTCAACCGATCAATTAATCGGAGTTTTAGATCGCGGACTGGCTGGGTTAGGGCGATCGCAAACACCCACAATCAAAATTATCACCAAAACCGATACTGGGCCAAGTCGCCAACGTAATGAAGATGCCTGTAGCCCACCCAGTGGAACTCTAGTAAGTAAACCACCCCAGCCAACAGCCTTAGCAATTGTCTGTGATGGCATTGGTGGGCACGAGGGTGGCAATGTCGCATCAAATTTAGCCATCGAAACGATCCAGCAGCAGGTACAGCAACTAACAAAAGTTCCCTACGACCACATAGACCCCTCACTGCTACTTAATGACCTAGAAAAGGCAGTGGCAATTGCTAATGACAAAATTAGTCAGCGCAATGACAGTGAAAATCGCCAAGGGCGGCAGAGGATGGGCACGACTTTAGTCATGGCATTGCCTGTTGCTCATGAAATGTACATTACCCACGTGGGTGATAGTCGTGCTTACTGGATTACCCGCCACGGTTGTTATCAAGTTACCCTGGACGATGATGTTGCCTCCCGCGAGGTGCGGCTAGGCTATGCCATTTACCGCGAGGCTGTACAACAAAGTTCTGCTGGCTCTCTCGTCCAAGCTTTGGGCATGGGATCTAGCACTTCATTGCATCCCACATCGGCACGGTTTATGCTCGATGAAGATGCTGTTTTTCTGCTCACATCCGATGGTTTGAGTGATTTTGATCGAGTAGAGGAGTACTGGGAAACAGAAATCTTGCCGATTCTAGTTGGGGAAGTCCCCTTAGCAAATGTTGCGGATAGATTAGTTGAAATTGCTAACACTAAGAATGGACACGATAATGTCACCATCGCTTTAGTCCATTATCAAGTCCAATACTGGGAACCGGAAATCACGATTAAAGCCTTCATTCCAGAGAGTTATTCTGCCAAAACTATCGATTTTTCATCCAGGGCGACAGATCCGACACTTTTAAGTAGCCCAAACCATAAAACTCAGGTGATTCCAGACACTGAGCCTGCCAAAAGGCGCATACCGCTACAGTGGATTGTTCCATTAATACTTGTGGTAGCAGCAGGTACTTTAGGATTGTTCGTGAAGCAACTGCAACTGCGATCGCCATCAGTCCCCTTGATTTCATCCACACCCATACCAACTTCAAATCCTACCATCGAAGCAACACCCATAGAGCGATCGCTAGCCAACCTTTCTCCTGGCTGGGTAATTAAAATTAACAATCAAATCACCTTAGGAAACAACCAATCACTTCCACGTGGAGCTTTTTTACAAGTTATTAACACAAAACCAAATCCTAAACCTGCTTCGGGAAATTTTTCAGTGTCTATGCGAGTCTGTGCTAATAAAAGCACACAAACTCCAGCTAACACTAGTAATCCAGCAGTAACTTCCTCAGTTCCATCAAATTCAAAACCTTTGCCGGAAACAGTATTGCTGGACTTCTCTCAATTAAAACGCTTTGGTGTCTCTATTTTACCAGAAGATGCACCAAATCCATGTACACCTGTTACACAACCACCAGTTACTCAACCATCTGACGAGAGCAGTCCAACTTAGTCAAATAATCGATAAACTGGTAGAAACCTGGAATAATAACAGGTAACATCAAAGTAAAAACTTACAAGGTAAAAAAGTAGAAAGTTTTCACCTTGGAGAATTCTTATTTGAAATTATTTATTTTAGTTTTTATTTTAATGAATCCATGCCATCCCTGAATTTGGCGATCGCCCGTCTCCGTAACACTGGAACTGACAACTTCGCTATTTGGGTGGTCAAAGCTCCCTATCCCAGTGGCTACGTTTTACGTGACTGTGTATGGCCTGATGAACTCAATCACGTCTGGCAAGAATGGCAGCAACTGTTTGCTGGTCATAGTCACTTAGATATTTCCCCAAACTCAACATCTCAAAAATCCAACCCATTCCCCCTAGATTCGATTTCACCTCCTTCAGGTCAAACCACTGGCCCCTACAGCAGTCGTTTGATGCAAAACTTGGGAATGAATTTATGGCGTTGGGTATTTGATGGGCAAATTCTTGGTAGTCTAGAACGCAGTCGCGGTATTGCTATGGGTGAGCATACACGTTTGCGCTTTCGGCTAGAAATCCGCGACCCGGATCTGATCGCTCTCCCTTGGGAAATTATGCAGCGTGAACCTGGTCAATCAGCTATGTCTCTATCCCAAGATTTGCTATTTAGTCGCACCAGCAGCGAAGTTGACCCCTTACCGTATTTGCGAACTGACCAAGCTTTAAGTATTCTGCTGGTTTTAGGTCATGATGACAAGCTGCAACTAGAACAAGAAGCTGCTATTTTACAGCAAACTCTTGCAGATACATCTGTAGGTGATAATTCTCAAAGATATGCTCCTTGTATAGTGACTCAACTCTTACAACCAACTCCCCAGGAGTTGATTCAAGAATTAGAAACCAGAGCATACAATGTTTTCTTTTACGCCGGACATGGTTTGCCAGGCCCAGACGGGGGGTTACTGTTTTTGCGACCAGATATGCCCCTAAATGGGATAGAATTGGCGCAAGTATTGACTCATACAGGTGTGAAATTAGCAGTTTTTAACGCCTGTTGGGGCGCACAACCAGCTGCTATCAATCATCAAGCTATCCCTGCCAGCAGTTTAGCAGAAGTGTTGATTCGTCATGGTGTGCCTGCGGTTTTGGGGATGCGCGATGAAATCGCTGACCATGAAAGCCACAGTTTTATTCAAGCTTTTACCGAAGCTTTGCGATCGCACAAACCAATTGATGAAGCCGTAGCCCAGGCTAGGCAAGAATTATTAACATTGTATAAATTTAATCAACCTGCTTGGACTTTGCCTGTTCTCTACCTGCATCCAGATTTTAATGGCGAACTCATTAAGAATCTGGATGAAGGTATTACCGAACTACCAGATACAGCCATTCCAGATATCGGTTTTTCGCTTCCGACTGCTTCGTTGCGATCGCTTGCTCCCAAAGGTAAAACCTGGTTACTGCGTTATGGAGTCACCCGCATTGGTCGCACGAAAGACAATGATATTGTCATCCCTGAACCATCTGTATCGAAACGCCACGCCGAAATTTTCTGCCGCAATACTCTTACTGATGCTACATTGGTGCGAAGTTATTACTTGCAAGATTTTTCTACCTACGGGACAACTTGGTTTTTAGGGCCTAATGGTTGGCAACAAATCCTCCGAGAGGAAGTCCCATTGAAATCTGGAATGCAGTTAAAGTTTGGAAGTGCTAGGTCTGAAACTTGGGAGTTTATTATTGAAGACTCGTAGCATAGCTATTACAGAAATAAATTTTAGTCTTTAGCATCAATCTTTAAAATCTGTTTTTACTGTAGAACTGTAGAAAAATTCAACTGTTTTTGCGGAAATCTATTTTGAGGAATTGTAGCTGTAAATACCACCAAATAATATGTGAGGCAATGAAAAATGGCTAATAAAATTAAAGGCTCAGACACTTCCTCTTCTTTGCCATATAATGTAGATTTAGAATTATTAGAAGCATTACTGGAACCAGACGATGCTACCTATCCCTGGAATCCAGGTGATGAAGAATCACAAGCTTATTTTGACGAATTAGAACAACACTTCGGAATGCAAGATTTGCTTGAGGAAGAACTGACAACGCGATCGCAAGATTTTTATAGTCATCTAGATACACTTTGGTCTGGTATCTCTCTGGAGTCAGGAAATAATCACAATCCCCAACAAGCACAAGTACTTAATCTTCAAGAAAGATTATCTAGTACTTTTGCCGCCTGTGTCCCCCAAGCATTACTCAACGCCATCGCCACCAAAGCTGCTGAAATTCTTGCTGCCCAGCAATCAATCGGTGAACAACTGGTTGAGTGTGTTCAGACAGTACTACCAAATTGGGGAACAGAGGATCTCTTAGTTTTGGCTCGTCCTTTTGCTTACGCTATGCGAAGCAACGAAGCGCAAAACGCGGCATCTGCACTCAATAATCTTCAAAATAGCCCCTGGACTGCTTTATCAGAAGTAGAGAAAGCAAAACTTACTTTAGCGATCGCTTCTTATGCTTTCAATGAACTCAACAAGTCTGAGTATGAATCATAACTTGAATGAACTTTCTCTTTTTTCTACATAAATTTTCGATGCAGCCAGATTTATCTGCTATAACACTTGTACTGCCATTTTAAGTATCCACTACTTCTTAGTATTCTTGTGTAGTGAGCCTAAAGTAACCTCACAGCAAGCTGATTAAAACATTATACCATCTATCGGAAGATATAAATATTTAAAAGTAATTGGGCATTGGGCATTGGTTATTAATTCTTGTCTCTTGCTCCCTGATCTCCCCCTACTTCCCCTGCCCCATCCCTTATTTTGGCCCAAGAAATCGGGTAGCAAAATTTTGCGATCGCGTCGGTGATAGCGCCCGTGCCTTAAGAATTGCTGCCATCAAAAAGGCGTAAGATAACACCCCAACAACTACCAACAGCAAGGCATTGATTGATCCTGTAGCATTCCACAAAGCATGAAGCGCAGCAGCACTAAGATAACCAATAGAGAGAATTTGCCAACTTCTACTGGGTTTGAGGACAGCCAACCCAATAAAATAGCCCAGATAGCCACTATAAGCCATGTGTCCGGCTACGGAGCCTAAAATTCGCGGAATTAGCAGTTGCAAACCCGCAAGTTGACCAGCAGCACCTATACCTACCTGTTGCGTGACATTCTGAGTAATATCTGGCACATATTGTCCGAGAGTTTCCAAGAGAGTGAAGCCCACAGCAGAAGCTGTTCCCAGGAGAATACCATCTAAAGGTTCCCAGATACCTATGCGTTCCCGCCAAGGTGAAGATAAGATTCTGCCGATGGCAAACGCCCCTAGTACAGGCAATGCCTTGAGTAATTCCTCCATCAAGCCAGCGCCAAAAAACATCCGCACCAGCAACTCTGTAAAGGTGATAGATTCTTGGGATGAGGGTAAGTTTCCAGGCAAGACGGTGCGAAAGACGAAGATAAATAAATCCAACAACGGACTAAGCAAAATCAGCATTGTACCCAGCGCCGAAGCCATTAGCACCCACCAAGGCTTCTGTTTACCGCAAAGTTGGTAAACAAAATAGTAGGCAGCAAAGGCGATGTAAGTAGCTACAATCACTTGATTCGCTTGGGGCTGACCGACTGTAGCAAACATTAATACTACAAAGATTACAGTCAGTATTCCCGGTACGAGGTAAGCTTTACGGGTTAAATCTTTACCAGTGGAAATAATCGGAAAAAGCTGAGTGAAGCTAACAGAATCTGGCTGCTTTAATTGCGTGTGGCTGTGGTAATTTGTCGCCGAAGGTAATGGTGTAACTTGGTTAACTGTCGTGGCTGGGGTGATTAATGTATACTCATACTCAAAAACGTATTGTGGCCCATCAGCACCTAGAGAAATGCAATCGCCTGGGTGCAATTCCTGACATTCATACAAGCGTTGTCCATTTAAATAAGTGCCATTTGCACTATTTAAATCACAAAGCACCCAGCTGAATTTGCTATCTGGCGATACAGAGAGGGGACGAACCACTGCATGACGACGAGATACCATTCGGTACATCATGGCATCCAAGACAATTTGGCAGCTAGGGTCGCGTCCAATTACCATCTCTTTACTGGGGGGCAGGGAATAGCGAGATTCTGGCCCAAAAGCTGCCCCGTTACCAGACACTAGCCGCAGAAATGCATTATGTCTTGCGTGTTTGCCTGTCATCGATAAGAAGTGCGTTTCTAAACTAATTCTTCACATAATTTGGCAGCAGGACTAACCTTAGCCACATTAACAGCAGCATTGCTAAATCCACTATAGCTTCACTTCCTGCTAAGAAATTTAAATTTATAGACGCAAAATTTCAAATTGTTTTACCTAACGTAAATAAGTATTCCCTTTGCTGAGAATTTATCCTAAAACTGGCTTGTTAGAAGGATAAATCAGATTTTATGGATGGTGTACTCAAGACATCCTAACTGCAAATTAAACCCACGGCAATTTATCAAAAAATAGTATTTTTTACTGCATTTTGTTCTATTCCAAAAATATATAATTTTCAGTGGTCTGTTGTGAGCCAGTACGGTGTTTTGATAAAGGGGGAGGCTAGCGCCTTCTCTGTTAAAGGCTTTTATATAAAGCGTCTCGTAAAGAAGGGGGTTTCCACGCCACTTACTTTATGCCTCTTAACCTGCCCCGAAGATCGAACCAAAAGATTTCCGGTATCTTGTCTCAAACAACTATAGCCAGTTCTGGATGTTCAATCTTAGTTCCAAGTACTGTGAGGAATTCTGCCAACCAATGGGGGTGAGCAGGCCAAGCTGGTGCTGTCACCAAGTTACCATCAACTATTGCCTGATCAACAGGGATATCGACATAAATCCCTCCAGCACTCTTGACATCTGGGCTACAAGCAGGGTAACCAGTACATCTTTTGCCTTGCAGTACATTAGCAGCCGCCAATAACTGCAAGCCGTGGCAGATGGCAGCTATCGGTTTATTCGTTTGGGCAAAGTGACGGGTGATTTCTAGTACCTGCTGATTCAGGCGGATATATTCTGGTGCGCGTCCTCCGGGAATCACTAAGGCATCGTAGGTTGCAGCTTCTACGAATGCAAAGGTGGCATTTAAAGTGAAGTTGTGACCGGGTTTTTCGCTATAAGTCTGATCTCCTTCAAAGTCGTGAACTGCTGTCCGCACAGTGTCGCCAGCTTTTTTGTCTGGGCAAACTGCATGGACTGTGTGCCCCACCATTTGCAACGCCTGGAAAGGAACCATCACTTCATAGTCTTCTACGTAGTCCCCAACCAGCATCAAAAGTTTCTTTGCAGCCATATTTTTCTTACCCTCACTTACTAGTCAATAGTTAATAGTGCTTTATTAAGTAAATATTAATTTAGAGTTAGCTACGTTAAGCTATACGTAAATTTCTGATACATTAGAGCATTAACTGTGCTGTAATGTACCATTTCGGGGCAGCAAGTTAACAAAGTTGTTCTGTGAATGACTATTGACTAATTAAAGCAGATGGAATTCTGCGATCGCTCTCTTAAAATTTTGATTTTCATGTCCTGGGCGGCTGAGTTTAATCAAGGCAAAACGCTGTAAGGGCGTTAAATCTGCCCAATGTTGCTGTGTCAGGGTTACACCTATTTCTTGAGCTTTTTCCTGGAGGCTAGGTGGTACACTAGCAGAGTCTAGCCATGCCGGATGAGGCTCGATGGGCAATTTTGTAGCTGGTATACCCGTGCGTTGTAAAATTAATTGCTGAATATGCTCGCGGTAAGACTGAATTTCTGTTTCTGTAGTGCAAGGTAATTCGACTAAAGCTTGACGCTCGGCTGTAGTCATTTGATTCCAATTAGATAATTTTAGTTTAATGCCACAAGTATCTAATTTACAACGCACCTGCATCGGGATACAGCGCAGGGAATCAACAAAGTCTGCTTCAAATTCAAAGAAATCTGTCATAAGAAAGTATTCAAAATTAAGGTTTTTTAACCATCAATGGGCGGTTAAGTAACGCTTTCACACCCTACATATACTTATATTTTTTCAATAATCAAATCGGATTGCTATATATTTAACTAAATTATTATATGCCAGATATCTTTAGTGGGTATTTTTGGAATTACTGAGACGAATTATTAAATAACTAATTGACAGGGCGAGAATAGCAATCCCTAAACCAATTATATCAATACCTCTCACTTTTTCTAAGTCAAGAATAATAATTTTTCTGGCAACAGCAATTAAAGATGTGACAATAACTAATTCAACCTGAAAAACGTGTTTTCGTAAATAAGCTGTGATGTTTTCTAAGATTTCTAAAGCAATTAAAATATTTAAAAATAGTCCAAAAATTTTATATAATGTTGTGTTAAACTTTGCATAAGGCGCTGTAAATAACTCTTTAAGAATAAATACTCCTAAATCTCCGATCGCTACCAAAATTACAACCACCATAAAAATAGATAGAACTTTAGAAACTATCACTTCTATGTTTTCAATAATGTGCATGAAGTTCTCATCTCTGGTAGCTCCTAGAATTTCTCTCAGTAACTTTTTCATCTGCTGCACCCAATTCTTAAATAAAATAAAATCCCATAGATAAATCTAGAGGATTAAAATAAGATGATTTCTAATACTATCTGATTTTTATTCTTTCCCATAGCTGAAATCGATGCTAGCAAAACCTCTGTCTTACTAGAAATTTAGTCTCTTTAGATATGGTAATTGGTATTAGTCAAGAGTAGAGAGCCATAAAAAATGATAATAACTATTGGCTATTGATTATTGACTAAATTGCCCATTGGTGATTATTAATTACCTCTTGAGCGTACAATTAGGAGCTTACCATTGTGAGGACTGGAGTTGATAGTCTTTGATTGTAACTTCCACAGAGATTGGTATCAGCTGCACAGCACAGGCTTTTAATTCTGGTTGCAGCGAATCGGGGCAAGATTCTGGATGGGTTAGGGCGTTGGCTTCGGCATTATCTGCCCACAGCGAACCCCAATGCATGGGGACAAAAACTGTACCAGGCGCGATCGCTTTTGTTACTTTAGCAGGAAACTTGGCTTTACCCCGACGCGATCGCACTTCTACATACATGGTATCTAATATACCTAACCGAGCAGCATCACGGGGATGAATTTCAATAAACGGTTCGGGATGCATTTTACAAATTTTTTCAATTCGCCCGGTGCGTGTCTGGGTATGCCAGTGTCCGTAAAGTCGCCCGTTAGTTAGCACAAAAGGATAATCTGGGTTTGGTGGTTCTGCCAATCCCTTTGAGTAATATGCTCCAAATCGAGCGCGTCCATCAGGGGTGTGGAAGCGGAGATTGGTGTAAAGTCTTTTGGAGTGAGTAGGGAGTAGTGAGTGGGGAGTAGGGGATTCACCACTCCCCACTCCCCATTCCCCACTCCCCTCTTGTGGATGAGGCCATTGAGTCGGCCCTTCTGCTTGTAATTGTGCGTGACTGATACCCGTCATATCGCAGGGGCGAGTTTTAGTTAGTTTGACAAACTCAGCATAAACTTCGGCGGAGTTAGCGAAGGCAAACTCTTTCTCAAAACCTAATCTACGTCCAACTTCTGCAAAAATTTCCCAATCTGCTTTAGCTTCTCTTGGCGGTTGGTGAAATGCTTTACATAGAGTTACCACCCGTTCTGAGTTTGTCATTACACCAGTTTTTTCACCCCACTGGGCAGCTGGTAGCAAAACATGAGCATAAGCAGAGGTTTCTGTAGGATAATATGCGTCTTGGTAAATAGTAAAAGGCGATCGCAATAATGCCTTCTTCGTGCGCTCTAAATCTGGCATACTCACAGCTGGATTGGTAGCTGCAATCCACAGTAACTCTACAGCGCCATTTTCTAAGCCAGTAATCATATCCCAAGCAGTCAAACCGGGATTGGGTGAAATCTGTCCTGGCTTAAGTCCCCAAAACTTCTCAACTTCTGCTCGGTGCTGGGGATTTTTTACCACCCGATAACCTGGTAATAAATGCGCTAAACCTCCGGCTTCTCGTCCTCCCATTGCGTTCGGTTGACCAGTGAGGGAAAAAGGGCCAGCCCCAGGTTTGCCAATCTGTCCAGTCATCAGGTGCAGGTTAATGATAGTTCTTACCTTAGCCGTCCCTTCTGAAGATTGATTTACACCCATTGACCACAAAGATAGTACTCTCTGTGATTCACCCCAATAACGAGCTGCTGTTTCTAAATCTTCAATGCTGATTCCACATTGACGAGCCACAACTTCTGGCGGATAGTGGCGAATCACCTCAGCATAAGCCGGAAAGTTACTGGTACAGTCGTCCATGAACATGGTATCAATGTAGTTCCAGCGCATCAACAAGTGAGCTATGCCGTTTAATAAGTCGATATCTGTACCGGGACGAATTGCTAAATGCAAGTCAGCAGCTTCTGCGGTTGGTGTGCGACGGGGATCAACCACAATCATTTTGACTTTGCGGTTCTTTTTGTGATATTTTTCCAGTCGATTAAAAACGATGGGGTGACATTCGGCTGTATTAGTACCAATTAAAAATGCACAGTCAGTTAATTCTAGGTCTTCGTAACAGCATGGAGGCCCATCTGAGCCAAAGCTTTGAATGTAGCCAGACACCGCACTAGACATACATAAGCGAGAGTTGGCATCAAAATTATTAGTACTCAGACAGCCTTTCATTAGTTTCTGGGCTATGTAATAATCCTCAGTTTGAAACTGGCCGGAACCATACATACATAAGGCTTCTGGCCCTTGGGTGAAGCGGATAGTTTGAATGCGCTGCGTGATTATATTAAAAGCTTCATCCCAACTAACGCGGCGAAACTCTTGATCTAAAGAGTCTCGCACCATTGGGTAATGTAATCTATTTTTATCTAAAGATTCTGCGATTGTCGCGCCTTTGACACAAACCATTCCTTGGCTGGATGGATGGGCTTTATCACCGCGCACTCGCCAAATTGGATTTCCTTGGCTATCTCGATTAGTTGCTTTGTTATGTTGGGCTGGAGGTGAAACTTCTAAACCACAGCCAACACCACAGTAGGGACAAAGGGTTTTGGTAAATTCACTCATGGCAGTTGTACCATTTTGTTATTTTGATTCTGCAAACTTAGATGTAGCGGCAGTTTAAGGAATTTATGTGTTGTGCAAAAACTCTTTGAAATTCTTATTCCTTTGCGTCCTTGGCGTCTTGGCGGTTCGTTTTTCATAAATTTTTTTAACGAACCGCCAAGACGCCAAGAGCGCAGAGAAAATAAAAAGAGATTTTTATGAATTAAGACTGCTATAGAAGGATAAGGATGAAGTGTAAAGTTCTCTAGTTCAGATTTGATAGTGAATTTTTTACTTCATCCTTGAGTTGATTATTCTTCAGTTAAGAAGATAGGGTTTTTCGTTGCGGTTTCTGGTAATTCACCTTCATAAGCAGCAGCAAAGGAACCTTTTGGTTCTTTAAGGAAGAAGGCGCACATGAAAGCACAGATTAAAGCAGCTATACCCATTGTGGAAAATAGCGTTGGAGCGTCGGTTAAGCTAAAAATTGTTAGGTAAACTACGCCGCCAAAATTACCGTAAGCTCCCACATTTCCAGCAATTTGTCCAGTGGCTTCTTTTTTAATTAGGGGTACGATGCTGTAGGTTGCACCGCAGCCAGCTTGAGCAAAGTAGGCGGCAAACATTGTAACTGCGATCGCTAGCGGAATCGGCCAGTTACTACTAATAAAATGTGCCATCAAATAACTAACACCAATGCCAGCACTGATAATTGTCATTGTCCACTTTCGGGAGCTAAATTTATCAGAAATTAAGCCACCACTGGGACGAGAAACCAAATTTAAGAATGGATAGCTAGCAGCAATCATCCCAGCTACAACATGCTCTAAAGCAAAAGTTTTTTCAAAGAATGCTGGGAGCATGGAAACAACTGCTAGTTCACTGCCAAAATTAGTTATGTAAGTGAATTCGAGTAAGGCTACTTGACCAAATTGGAAGCGTTCAGATGGAGCATAAGTTTTCTTGCCAGTTAGAAGTTCTCGGTTTACCTGCCAAGCTTTGTAACTTTGGTAAGCAAACAATCCTGCTAATAGCAACCAAGCCAGATACATTTGGCTCAAAGTTAGGAAGTGAATGTTCTTTTGTTCTAAGCGCCAAGCTAATAAACCCAAGGCGAAAATCAAACCAAAATTTGAGACAATCATCGCCCAGAAGCTTTTAATACTGGTCACTTCTAAAGAACCATTTTTCTTAGGTTTCTTGTAAACTTTGCCAGTGGGTGTATCTTGAACGCTGTTGTAATAAATTACGCCGTAGATGGCTGCAATTATCCCTGTAAATGCGATCGCAAATCGCCAGTTAGAAGCACCACCAGCGAAAAAGCTAGTAGAAACTGCAATCATTGGCAAGGCAAACTCTGCGCCAAAAGCCCCAAAGTTGCCCCAACCGCCATAAATGCCTTGAGCAATTCCCATTTCCTTTGGCTGGAACCATTCTCCTACCATGCGAATACCGACAACAAACCCAGATCCGACAATTCCCATCAACAAGCGACTGATGACTAGTTGATTAAAATCTTGCGCTAGCGCTGTTGCTAAACAAGGAATAACCGTAAACATCAGCAGCATTGAGTAGGTGATTCTAGGGCCAAAACGATCCAGAAGCATCCCAATTATTAGCCGTGCGGGAATTGTGAGGGCGAGGTTACAGATGCCTAAAGTTTTAATTTGCTCTGGTGCAAGATGTAGTTCTCTGCCAATGGTTGTAGCGAAGGGAGCAAAGTTAAACCAACAAACAAAGGTGAGAAAGAAAGCAAACCAAGTTTGATGTAAGATGCGGTAGCGATCGCTAAATGAAAATAAGTTTTTAAGCATTCTAATCTTTCTAATTGAATAAAATACGGAGAAGATGAGCCTTTTTACTCGGAAGTTGCACCTCTGAACTCGGAAGATGAGCCTTTTTACTCGGAAGTTGCACCTTTTATCTCGGAAGTTGAGCCTTTTTACTCGGAAGTTGCACCTTTTATCTCGGAAGTTGAGCCTTTTTACTCGGAAGTTGCACCTTTTATCTCGGAAGTTGCACCTTTTATCTCGGAAGTTGAGCCTTTAAGGTTGAAATATGAGTTTTGCCCAATGCCCAAATCCCCAATGCCCAATGCCCAATGCCCAATCAGTTCCTAACTAGTAAGGCTTCTTGCTTGAGTTTTGCCCCGAAGTTTTTGATGAGTAAGTCTTGTAATACTGGCTGCAAGTCTTCGCATGGTATGCCTTTGGTGACGCAAGTTCCTAAATGAGCATCTTTGCCGACTTTGCCACCCATATATATGTCAACGCCTTCTAAGGTTTTGCCATTTTTGCGAGTCTTAGTTCCCATCAAGCCGATGTCTGCAACTTGGGGCTGTCCGCATGAGTTGGGGCAACCTGTCCAGTGAATTCGGACTGGATTGGTGAAGGTTAAGTCTTCTTCTAAGGCTTTAATCATTGCCAAGGCGCGGTTTTTGGTTTCGATGAGGGCAAAGTTGCAAAATTGTGCGCCTGTGCAGGATACTAGCGATCGCGTCAGCAAACCTGGAGCAATAGAAAACCTCTCCAGCAAAGGCTCTGTTAAAAATGTTGCTAAACGCGAGTCAGAAATGTTGGGGATAACGATGTTTTGCTCAACTGTAAACCGGATTTCGCCACTGCCATAAACTTCTGCCATACGGGCAATTTCAAACATATCTTCGGCATACAGCCGCCCGACGGGAATGTTCAAACCTGCGTAATTTAATCCTGGTTGTTTTTGTTTATATACTCCAATATGGTCACGTTTTTCCCAGTTGATCTCGTCTTTTGCGGCTGCGGGTAATAATAATTTACCCAAACGGCTTTCTACTTCTGCGCGAAACTTTTCTACACCCCATTCATCAATTAGCCACATCAAGCGGGATTTTTGCCGATTAGCACGCGACCCGTGGTCACGAAATACCTCCAAAACTGCTCTGCATACAGCGACTACATCTTCGGGAAGTACCCAAGCATTTAAAGGAATCGCCGCCTCACAACGTTTAGCTGAGAAAAAGCCACCCACAAGGATATTAAAGCCGAATATTGGGGAAGGTGGGGCCCCCTCTGGGGATAAGGGGTAATGGGGATTGGGGATTGGGGATTGGGAAGATTTTTCCCCAGTACCAAGTACCCAGTCCCTACTCGCTTCCTTAAATGCTGGAACAAAAGCTAAATCGTTAATTTCAGCATGAACTGAATTGTCTCGTCCACCTGCGATCGCAATATTAAACTTCCGTGGTAAGTTGCTAAACTCTGGGTTCCCTTCGCCTTTGTTGGTGAGCATGTCTTGAATTTGCTGTACCAACTCTCGTGTGTCGTACAACTCATCTGCATCCAACCCCGCCACGGGATCGCCTGTGATGTTGCGAACGTTATCCATCCCTGACTGGACACTGGTTAAACCAACTGCGTGAAATCTATTAAAGATATCTGGTAAATCTTCAATTCTGATTCCCCGTAATTGGATATTCTGTCTCGTAGTAATATCAGCGCAGCCATCATCTCCGTAACGCTGCACCACTTCGGCTAAAACACGCATCTGACTACTGCTGAGAATACCGTTAGGCATCCGCAGCCGCATCATAAACTTACCTGGAGTGACTGGGCGAAAAAACACGCCTACCCATTTGAGTCGATGATCGCGATCGGTTTCGTCCATTGCTTCCCACCCTAAGGCGGCAAATTTCTCTATCTCATCCCTGATAGCGAGTCCATCTTTTTGAGCCTTGAATTTCTCGAACTTGTTGAGGCTAGTAGTGGTAGTTGCTGTGTCTGTCATAATCTGACTCTCGTCTAAATTACTGAATATGGTGATAATTGCCCAATATCAATCAACCCGTAGTTTCATTAGGTGTTGTATCTACGAGGATTAGGAATTAAAAACTTAATATTTGCTTACAGTTGATTATTTTTACTTCAGAGCATTCAAAGCGAAACTCCAAACCCGTGATTAGTTAAGGAAAACTTGTCACTATTTACATCTTGGAAATTTGTCAAGCAGGTTTAGATAATGTTCATGTAACAATTTCGATACCTATAACTTAAAGGCATCTTTCTGTTAAAATCGTATAAATAGCTACGGTTTTTTAGTAAAATTGCTTAAAACGGATAAGAAATATGCATTTTTTGCATCAAAGCCAACCAATATCTTACAAGAAAAACTGGGAAGTTTGAAAGCCCTGTCTCTTTAGAGCAGGGGTGCGATTCGTTCACTCGAAATGAATAGAAATATTCAGGGATGAGTGACATTTGAGAGATAACCCCATTGGGTTGAGTTCGCACTTTAATCTCTCTCAGATGATAACTGAATAACCATGAGGGTGACTCCAAAAGAAATTAAGGAGAAGTCCCTCTCCGTAGGTGCAACGGTAACAGCATCATCCCTACGGTAGCGACTAGCCATCAATCCGTAAAGCGGGATGAAAAGGAGGAACAACTGGCAGCCTAAGCTGGTTCCCTTTCGAGCATGAACCCATGAATAGCAAAAGCAAAGATGCGCCGAACCATCGTAATAAAGAACCAGCGAAATAAGGCTTAATGCGTTGGAGCCAAAAGGTAAGGGATAAAGGGCTGGCAGTTCCTCGCCTGACCAGTTGCACTCCTAATAAACCCGGTGGATAGCATCATTCTAAAGGTTCTAACAATGGTTATTCGGAACGAAGTAACCTTTCGTTTGCTCTCAGTAAGGTCGATAACCGAGTAGGTGCTAACCGTATGCAACGAGAGTAAAGATTTAGTCAGAAGCGAACGCTCTGTTGTAATGACAGAGATATGCTGACGGACTTACGGTGATTTGGAGTGTAAAGTTATGAGTAGCAATGCAAAAGTCTAATACACGACAAATTGCTCCTAAACCTAACAAAAACGGTTTTCTTCCCCTGAAGACTAACCCAATTAGAACGGTTTTGAGTAATGAATCGATGGTGGAATGGAAACACATCAACTGGCGTAAGTTGGAAAGACGTGTTTTTAAGTTGCAAAAACGAATTTACAAAGCATCTCGTCGTGGTGATGTCAAAGCATTTCGCAGACTCCAGAGGACGTTGATGAATTCCTGGGCAGCAAAGTGTCTATCGGTTCGTCGGGTTACACAAGATAACCAGGGCAAAAAGACAGCAGGGGTGGACGGTGTTAAATCACTATCCCCAGAAGCTCGTTTGATACTGGTTACAAAAATAAAACCTAAGTCAAAGGTGAAACCGACACGACGGGTTTGGATTCCCAAACCAGGAACGGATGAGAAACGACCTTTGGGTATTCCCGTAATGAACGACCGAGCCTTGCAAGCGCTGTTCAAACTGGCATTAGAGCCGGAATGGGAAGCACGATTTGAGCCTAACTCATACGGGTTCAGACCTGGGCGCTCATGTCATGATGCAAGAGAGGCAATATTCCAAGCAATTGTGCAGAAAAGTAAATTTGTGCTTGATGCCGACATTGCAAAATGCTTCGACCGCATCGACCATGAAGCACTGCTAAGAAAATTAAATACATCTCCCACCATCCGCCGACAAATTCGAGCATGGTTAAAAGCGGGGGTAATGGATGGTAAGCAGTTGTTTCCAACATCTGAGGGTACGCCACAGGGTGGGGTAATCTCTCCGCTACTAGCTAACATCGCCCTTCACGGGATGGAAGAACGGATAAATAAGGCATTCCCAGAAATGTCTCAAACCATGAGGGAAACTTGGTATCACAAAAAAGGTACAAAGTTCAGAAGCCCTCAAGTTATCCGATATGCCGATGACTTTGTGATTCTCCACAAAGACATAACCGTTGTCCAAAGATGCAGGGAGATAATCTCTGAATGGTTAATAGACATGGGTCTGGAATTGAAGCTTTCTAAAACACGTCTAACCCACACTTTAAATAAGTATGGGTCAGAAAAACCAGGTTTTAACTTCCTTGGTTTTAACATAAGACAGTGGAAAGTGGGTAAATACCACTCAAAACAAGGCTTCAAGACAATCATCACCCCAAGCAAGGAAAAGCAAAAGATACATTACGACCGAATAGCAAGTATCATCGATGACCATAAAGCAGCGCCACAAATGGCGTTAATCAGCCGACTAAATCCGGTAATAACAGGATGGTCTAACTACTATTCAACATCAGTAAGCAAGGTTATCTTTGCTGACCTAGATAATCTCATGTATCCAAAGCTAAAGGCTTGGGCGCAACACCGCCACCCCAAGAAATCCAGGGGATGGGTAACAAAGAAATATTGGCAAACCATAGGTGGTGATAATTGGGTATTCGCAACCAGGCAAGAGGGTAAAAACCCGTTGCGGTTACGGTCACACGCGGAAACAAAAATTATTCGGCATGTGAAAGTTAAAGGCGAAGCTAGTCCTTATGATGGCAACCTAATTTACTGGAGTTCAAGAATGGGAGAACACCCAGAAACGACTACGAGAGTAGCAACACTCTTAAAGAAACAAAAAGGGAAGTGTACCCACTGCCGAATGTACTTTCGAGAGGAAGATGTACTGGAGATTGACCACAAAATCCCCAAAAGTTTGGGAGGTAAAGACGATTATAAAAATCTCCAGATATTACACAGACACTGCCACGATGAAAAGACAACTGTAGATGGTTCAGTTGTGAAGTACGCATGATAAGCGCCGATTCATTGAGGAGCCGGATGAGGTGAAAGTCTCACGTCCGGTTTTGAAGACCAACGGGGTTGGTGACAACCTCGTTGAGTTTACTAGTGTCAAGCAAACCCTTTAACGATCAGTATTTAAAACGATCGGAGGAATTTTGGATTGCCTTAAATCAATCCTGAATCCAAAATTGAGTGGCAGATGTTAGCCAAAACTTAGATATTATTTCAGCAGCTATGAAACGTCGTGATTTTATTAATTGGGTAGGTTTGGGTTTGATAGCGAGTTCTCTACCTGTAGCGATCGCAGCCTGTTCTTCTCAAACAACTCCAGTATCTAGGGATTGGCAAACAGTCGGTACATCGGCAGAATTAGATAAAACTGGTCAATTGCTAGCGAAAAACTCACCTGCTGGGCCTGTATTAGTAGTCGGTACATCTAAAGGCGCAAATCTGACAGCAGTTAACCCTACCTGTACTCACGCAGGTTGCACAGTGGGATGGAAAGCTGAGGCAAAAAAATTCGCCTGTCCTTGTCATGGTTCAGAATATGGAGTTGATGGTAAGGTGCTAAAAGGCCCAGCTACAGAAGCGCTTAAAACTTATGCCGCTAAAATTGAAGGTAATTCAGTTGTAGTCAAGCCTAGTTAAACAATATAATTCGGGGTATGGTGAGTAATATCAACCAGCTTTTGGTGCAAGCCCAGACAGCATACGATGCAGCTGATTGGTCATCACTAATTGAATATTTACAACAATTAATTTTAGGGTCAGACTTACAACATCCAGAGGTAGTTAAAAATCGACAACATCTGCTGACATTAGCAATTTCAATGTTAGAGATGGGAGATTTTCAACAACGCTGGGAAATCACCAAAGTTTTGACTAACTTGGGAAATATTGCGATCCCGCCACTCATTGAGATATTAGAAGACGAAGATGCAGAGGAAGAATTACGCTGGTATGCAGCACGAACTTTGGGTGAATTTCAGCAGCCAGAAGTGATCGCACCCTTAGTTGAATTGTTGAAAACCGATGAGGATGAAGAACTCAAAGCGATCGCAGCTACAGCACTCGGACAAATGGGTACTGTTGCAATTACTTCACTAACTGAACTTCTAGCAGATGAAGATACACGGCTTTTAGCAGTGCGATCGCTTTCCTGCATTCCACAAATAGAAACCATCACACCGCTATTGAGTATAGTACAAGATTCACAAGCAACAATCCGCACCGCCGCAATTGAAGCCCTCAGCAGTTTTCATGACGAACGTGTACCACCAATCTTGTTAAACGCTTTGGATGATATCGCTGCTACAGTCAGGCGTGCAGCAGTCCTTGGTTTAGGTTTTCGCCCCGACTTACGCGAAGCATTAGATTTGGTGACGAGATTGCAACCTAGGCTTTACGACTTTAATCTAGATGTTTGTTGTGCAGCCGCAGTTTCCCTTTCCCGAATGGGTTGTGATGACGCAGCCCAGCAATTATTTAAGCTGCTAATATCACCCCATACACCGCTACCACTGCAATTAGAAACCATCCGCGCTTTAAGTTGGCTGGGGACGTTATCTAGTTTGGAATATTTGCAAACAGCGTTTAATCAAATCACTTCAGAGACACTTTGGCAAGAAATTGTTACAGTTTTGGGGCGAGTGCAAAAGCCGCAAACTACACTAGCCGTAGAAGTATTATTGCAAATCCTGCGATTGCAACATCCAGCCACAGAAATTGTCAGTGTCAAAAGTGCGATCGCTTTATCTTTAGGACAGTTAGGCGAAATACAAGCTATTGAACCATTAATTTCGCTGCTAGCTGATTCTGATGCATCGGTGAGACTACATGCGATCGCAGCACTGAAAAATTTGGATGGGGAAGCCATATATCAACAATTGCAGCAGTTAGCAAAAAATACCGCACTTACACCAGATTTACAACAAGGAATAGCGATCGCTTTGGCTGAGTGGTAATTTCTGTCAAATGGCAACAAGACTGATTTGTATCAGCAAATGTATCAAACCCTATAAGGATTTTACTATAAACACCCTCTGATAAATATTATCCTTACAATCAAGGACTTATGGCTTTTTGAGCGACAATATGCCATCAAATCGAGTACATTTGATGAAGACAAGATATTCTTGTCTTTTTATTATAGAAAACTACCAGCTAAATGCGAGTCCGTTTTTTATGGCTGACACTTATTACTTTATTAATGCTAGAAGTTCAGAAACTTAAGGCTGGCAAAGATCATAATCTCGGTGATTTTGACGTATCTTTAGACACTGATTTTTTCACAAAAAATGTCTTCAGAATGTCTTCAGTGGCAACTAATACTTTCATTCTCCTTCTAGCACAGGCTAAACCCTTAAACTTTATTCAGGGTACAAATATATCTTTACAGGATGTTTTATCTCAAGGTAATCGAAAAGAGTTTCATCATATCTTTCCTAAAGCCCATCTACAAAGGTTGGAAAATCAATATAAGGATGAACAAATCAATTGTCTGGCCAACTTCTCGGTGCTTTCCAGAACCGATAACAACAAAATTAAAGATCAATCCCCTAGTAAGTATCGTTCTGAAATGCCTACTGATGATCAGATTCTTGACCAAATATTGGCAACGCATTTTTGCCCAATTAATGTGTTTATAGACGATTATGAAAGCTTTTTAACTTCAAGGGCTGAATTGCTTCTAAAAAAAGCAAAAGAACTGTCACAGGTTATTTAGTATGCTAAACCGTTCTAGTGAAGTTAAGTAGACGGCAAGAGCATTTGACATGGAATTTGAATGGAACCCAGACAAAGCGGCGTTAAACCTTGAGAAACATGGTATTTCCTTTCCCGAAGCCGCAACAGTGTTTAACGACCCCCTATCTGTCACCTTTCCCGATCCTGACCACTCTATTGGAGAAAGTCGTTATATTATCATTGGTGTATCTAGGTTTGGACAACTCTTAGTCGTTGCACACACTGATCGAGGAGAAAAAGTACGAATTATCAGCGCTCGAAAAGCCACCCGTAAGGAGAAAAGGTTTTATGAAGAAAGAAATTGAGAATGAAATGGAAGACGAATTACGTTCTGAGTACGATTTTGCTCAAATGGAGGGAGGCATCAGAGGCAAGTATATTGAGCAGTATCATCAGGGAACAAATTTAGTACTTTTAGATCCCGATGTTGCCCAAGCCTTTCCTAATAATAAAACGGTGAATGACGCATTGAGGTTGTTAATTCAAGTTGCTCAACGCCAGCAGGCTAACACTGCGGTGCAGCAGACAGAATAGAAATAATCAACATAATTCGTAATTAGTAAATGCAAGTATGACGCGTAGGTGTAGCCCGCCGTAGGCATCGCAGGCGTATCCGCAAATTGCACAGCTATTTGCTTGAGGTTACACAGAAACTTACTTGTGTTGCTCAAACCTCATAATCCCTCGCATATTTTAAAAGTCTTATCTAAAAATTCATATATTTCAGCACAATATAGTCAATTCTTTTTTGGCAATATTTTCCGAAAAAACCCGTTTAAAGCGGATAATTGACGATTAAGGCAGTCAAACCTGTTTTACATAAATGTAAATCAGATAAAAATTGCTGTAACAAACTATACTAAATTGTGGAAAAAAAACCGTTAACTTAATGAAAGCTATAAATGTAATTCAGGCTACATAAAAATGCGCCTAGAGCAGTTGCAAGCCTTTCTGGCGATCGCACAAACCGGCAGCTTTCAACAAGCAGCGCGAACATCTGGTGTTACCCAATCGACAATTAGTCGTCAAATCCAAGCATTAGAAGCAGATTTGGGTATAGAACTGTTTCACAGAACTAATCATGCAAAATTAACACTGGGAGGTGAATGTTTACTACCCCGTGCCCGGAAAATTTGCCAAGAATGGCAGACAGCTACAGAAGAATTAGCCGATTTAATCGCCGGAAAGCAGCCAGAACTTTGCATTGCCGCGATTCACTCAATATGCGGTTCTTACTTACCCCCAGTGTTACAAAAATTTTGTCATGATTATCCAGATGTGCAATTGCGGGTGACTTCATTAGGAAGCGATCGCGCTCTGAAAGTCCTCAAAGATGGATTGGTGGATTTAGCAATTGTGATGAATAATCGCTTCTTAACCACTGGTAGAGAAATGCTGGTAGAAGTACTTTATGATGAACCTATAGAAGTTCTAACCGCAGCCAATCATCCACTAGCCCAATATGAAGTAGTCCCTTGGTCGGAGCTAATTCGTTATCCCCAAGTGGTTTTTAAAGATGGTTATGGGATGCAACGTTTAATACAAGATAGATTTGAGCGAATGGAAGCTACACTCCAAGCAGCTTTAGAGGTAAATACCCTAGATGCCTTCCGAGGAGTGGTGCGCCAAGGAGAATTGATAGCTTTGCTACCTCAATCAGCATTAATGGAAGCTCGTCTTGACCCTACCCTAGCGATTCGTTCCTTAGCTAGCAATAATACTAGTGGTTTAGCAGATAGTTCCAGTTTGACGCGTCGGGTAGTTATGGTAACAACTCAAGATCGGCTTCAAATTCCTCCCATCAAACACTTTTGGCAACTAGTGCGCGAAAATATCCCATCACAAATTGACCAAGAGCGATCGGCTTCTTAAACGTTATTAGTCATTAGTCATTAGTCATTGGTCATTAGTGATTTTCGGTTATTTACAAAGAACAAATGACAAATGACAATTGGACTTTGGACAAATGACAAAGGACAAGGCATAAATGAGCAATATATTTCGGGAATTACTGCAAAAAGTAGGTAGCGGAAACCACACAGGCGAGAATTTAACTCGCGCCGAAGCAGCCACGGCCATTAAAATGATGCTACTGGGTGAAGCTACACCAGCTCAAATCGGAGCGTTTTTGATTGCTCATCGAATCAAACGTCCTACGGGGGAAGAGTTAGCGGGAATGTTGGATGCGTATTATGAACTGGGGCCAAAACTGCAACCAATTCTCTCTCGGCGACCAGCGATCGCTCTTGGTATACCTTATGATGGCAGAACACGCACAGCACCAATTAGTCCGGTAACAGCTTTGCTACTCGCCGCAGTTGGACAACCAGTGGTAATGCACGGTGGCGATCGCCTCCCAACTAAGTACGGCTTACCTCTAATAGATATTTGGCAGGGTTTAGGAGTCGATTGGACTAGCTTACCACTAGCAAAAACCCAGCAAGTGTTTGAGCAAACGGGAATCGGCTTTATTTATCTACCTCAGCATTTTCCCTTAACTAACAGTATTTGGGAATACCGCGACCAACTTGGCAAACGTCCGCCATTGGCGACAATGGAGCTAATCTGGTGTCCTTATGCCGGGGATGCTCATGTAATTGCTGGGTTTGTGCATCCGCCGACAGAAGGGATGTTTCAAATAGCTTTGGGGTTGCGGGGAATAACAAAATTTACATTAGTGAAAGGATTGGAAGGTAGTTGTGATTTACCGCGCGATCGCACTGCGATTATCAGCTTATCTTCATCCGTAGCATCCCAAGAGGTAGAAAGATTGCACCTCGTACCGCGTGATTACGGCTTTACTACCAAGAACGTACCTCTTGGAACTACTGAAGAACTGGTGGCGAATATGCAAAAGGTTTTGGCAGGTGAACCAGGCGAACTAATGCAAACAGCCTTGTGGAATGGTGGATTTTACCTATGGCGGAGTGGTATTTGTCCAAATATGCCAGAGGGTTTAGCTAAGGCAGAAGAATTATTAACCAATGGTGCAGTAGCAGCTAAACTCCAAGAAATCAGTCAGATATAGGACTTACGCAAAAATTGCTAAAAAGCTTAATTTCTCGAACCGCCAAGACGCCAAGAGCGCCGAGAATTCGTAGAGTGTGCGTAAGTCCTAAGATAGTAAATTCACTCTCGGCAGAAGTATTTCAGCCAGTGTAAACAGTTCAGTTAAAAATATGAATTTCATCACTTTAGGGTGTCAGCGACTTCTCTAAAATAGATTTTTGTTGCAACCAATCCTGACCTACTTGAATACTGATATCTGAACCAAGGTTGCCAGTGCTTTCCACACGTACTTCACCAAACCCCAAAGTGTCACGAATTAATTCGGCACTTTCACCATCTCCTTGCTGGGCGACAATATGAGTCACCTCTAGAGGTTCACCCCATGCCTTGGCTATATAAATATTGCGATATCCAGATTTTTCCAAGGCTCTAATCAATGGTCGCAGGTTAGAGCGATCGCCACCTGTACTATCTTGAATTGCTACACGCAAAGAGTGTGGGTCAGTCGCAGTCCCTTGTTGTTCCTGTTCTGACTCCAAACCAAAGTGTTGAGCCATGAGTCTGGCAATACCATTTTTGTTAGGCAACCAATAGCTAGCATCAAACTCGCCTTTCTCGCTAAAGCGACCTGGCAGCATTAACATTTGCATATTAGAGCGATTTGTTCGCACCCCAAAACCCATTAGCGCCACTAATTCTTCAACCGTCAAGTTGGTATCAATGTGGTCTTTAACTACATCAAGAACTTTAGGTAATTGAGTTACAGTCGCTGGGTTGAGCGTTTGATCCATCAAAGCACGGATGACCATTTGCTGCCGTTGAATCCGACCAATATCTCCGAGTTCGTCATGGCGAAAACGCAGCAATTGCAGTGCCTGATTGCCATTGAGATGCTGCTTACCTGCCTTCAAATTGATGTACAAATGTTGAGAATCATCTTGGTACTTCATATCTTTGGGGACATAAACAGTCACACCACCCAAAGCATCGATTAGCTTGGCAACTCCCAAAACGTTAATTCGGATATAGCGATCAATTCCCGCGCCACCTAAGAGATTACTGACGGTTCTGGCAGTTAAAGCTGGCCCACCGTCAACATTGGCAGCATTAATTTTTTTCACCCCATACCCCTCGATTTCTGTGCGGGTATCTCTGGGGATAGAGAGCATAATTATTTTTTTCGTCTCTGGATCAAATTTGAGCAAGAGCATGACATCGGAAAGACCATCAAAGGAGTTTACCTGGGGCAGGTATTTGAGGTTTTTGGTTTCTTCGGGAGGATTTTGGATATCCGGGGGAAGTACGCTCATGCCCATAACCAAGAGATTAACCGGGCGGGTTAATTCTGAAAATCGCAGCACACCTCCAGAAATGCGATCGCTATCAAACACCGCCTCATCCTGTGGACTTAGCTGGGCTTGTTGCAAAGGTGTACTAGTCAAAGACACCGCCAAAAGCGCCCCTGCTGTTGCTGACACCATTGCAATCCCACTCATACCTACCCAAAACCACAGCCAACGCCCGGATTTCGAGTTATGGGCAAGGGGAATTCTTTTACTAGACTTTGAGGCTTTTCCCGACTGGTTTTCTTCCGCCGAACTTCTTTGAATGGTCACAGACTTCCTCACACTTACTCAATAATCAAATTCGGTAAATTTGCAAACTAAAAACATCTAAACAAATCAACCCATAATAACTAACTCTTAATTATCAGTGCTAATTTTTTTAATGTAGTGTCAACCACAACACTTATAGCAGCATTTTTCTTTCTTTTGGGCAAACTTAGAGATGTTTTACTGAAGTATGGCAATAATAAACTGGATTTGACTAGATATATAGATAAATCAACAGTAATTTTTTAGGAAATAGGTAAAACTACTGAAAAATTATCACCTTAAAAAATTAAGATAAGTACTTTCCTAGTACTCGTTCGGCTAAAGTAGTAAACCCTGGTAAACGACCAGATTTGCCCTGCATCAGGCGCAAAATCAACCAGACACTTACTAAAAAGTAACCCGATGTCAGAAAGCTATTCAGGATAAAAAGACGTAGCGAAAAAAAATCTGAAGTTGCTGCTCCGGTAGCTAATAATAGATATCCCAACAGCCAAGTAAGCGCCAAAGTAATAGACAGACGACTAACAGCAAGTTGTTCCCGACTCCCTTGACCCCGATAGAGAGTCCACAAGGACGGAAAAAAGCCGATAATTGGAATCAAATGTAAAAGTAACTGTGTTTTGGGCATTGGGCATTGGGCATTGGGCATTGGGCATTGGGCATGGGTTATTCTTGTTCCCTTGTCTCCTTGTCCCCTTGTCCCCTCATCCCCCTCATCCCCCCACTCCCCACTCCCCACTCCCCACTCCCCATTCTCTTTCGGTTCAAAATTTTTCATTTGGGTTAGTCTAACTCCTAAACTAGAAGGATGAATAAGACTCATATAGTTAGAGATAATAATCTGTAAAGAAAGATTTTATTTAGTTCTATCCAGCAATCAGCTTAAAATGCAGACACGCAAGCTACTCGACTGGTGGCAAACATTTACACCAATAGCGCGAATCGGCGCGATCGCGTTATTCCTGCCGCTACTAGTTCTTAATGGTTGGGCACTTTCGGTATTTTTTAATTATTTCCATTCTCTCATAGTCATTTTAGTTGGAGCCTCAGTGCTAGCATTTCTGCTCAACTACCCCGTGAGCTGGATGGAGCATCATGGTGCTAGGCGAGAGCAAGTCGCTATTTTAGTATTTCTCTTGGCTTTGTCGATTTTATTAGCCTTGGGTGTGACACTTTTTCCATTGGCCCTTACCCAAGCTCAACAACTGGTGGCTCGTTTACCAGAGTTGATCGACTCTGGACGCTCTCAGTTAATGATATTAAACGGAAAAGCTGAGACTTATGGTTTACCGATTAACCTCGATGCTCTGGTAGTGCAAATCAACGATCGCGTCAAGGGACAATTGCAAGCGATCGCTGGACAAGTTTTAAATCTGGCAGTTGTTACAGTCACTAGCCTGCTAGATATACTCTTGACGATGGTTTTGACTTTCTACCTTTTACAGCATGGGGGTGAACTCTGGGAAAGTTTAGTAGAATGGTTACCCACTAAATTTCGCGATCCTTTTTCCAAAACAGTCCGCCTAAGCTTTCAAAATTTCTTTATTACCCAGCTAATTTTATCTACCTGTATGGCATCAGCCCTGATTCCTACATTTTTGTGGCTAAAAGTGCCATTTGGTCTCCTATTTGGCCTAACTATTGGTTTGATGGCTCTTGTCCCCTTTGGCGGTTCTGTAGGTATCGCTCTGACTACACTATTGGTAGCACTGCAAGATTTCTCAATGGGTGTGAGAGTCTTGATAGCAGCAGTAATTGTACAGCAAATTCTCGAAAACTTAATTGCCCCCCGAATTTTAGGCAGCTTTACTGGTTTAAATCCAGTGTGGATTTTAATTTCAGTCTTGACAGGGGCAAGAATTGGCGGACTCTTGGGTGTAATTGTGGCAGTACCTACAGCTGTTGTGATTAAGACTACTTTAAATGCCCTGCGTCTTGGGAGCTTAAGCAGCGAGACAGACGACAGCACCACAGGCGAGATAACTGCATCCATTGCAGCAAACCAATCCTCGAAAGCTGACGCTAACAACACATTGAGTATTTCTGAAGCGACATTACCTTAAGGAGGCAGAAGTCAAAGTCATACCAATTCACAATACTCGCCAAAGGCGAGAAGCAAGCTACGCAATGGGCAACTCTTAGAGACGCTAAAAGCGAACGCTTCGCTACGCTAACGCAATGACGCTCCTACGTCGCGCGAAACCATGCCGTAAAGCCTGCGGCATAGCTACGCTTAAGGCGCAGCCTCTCTAAGAGTTGGCTTTACGCTGCGCTAACACAATTAAAAAACTTAGATGCAGCAAGGTTTTCAGGGTTTACATCTGCATCAAATTTTCCGTGAAATGGTATCAGAAGGGATTCAAGACTTCATTTGTTGAATAGTTGACACCAGGATTCCTTGAAACCTATCGAAGAGAAGGAGGCAGCAGAAAACCTCTTCCCTTCATGGTAGAGGTTTGAGCTGACGTATCTTTTGTCGTGCAGTGAATCTCGAAAAGAATGTTTCTAACTTTTTACCTACAATTCGGCTTGGTTTGTACCTTTCTTCATGTTTCCTCATTGTGGGTCAATGATGGAACCCGTAAACAAAACCCTTCCCGTCTGATTATCCCTAATGGCACAGAAGAAAGGACGATCAACAATCATTCGGAATGGTTCTGGTTCTTCTCTGAAAGCTGTTGCGACTATTGCCACTGAAGTAGCCGCAGCCGCTTCGGTGCCTTCTTCGTTCACCTCGACAAAAGTTTTATGCTTAACTTCGCTAATGGCAAAATTTTTACCCATGCCGGAAAAATTGGCTTTGTTGCTGAAAGCCTCCTCCATACCTAGAGCTTTTAAAGCATCATTGAGAGTAACATCATATTCACTTTTAAAGCGGGGTAAGCGAATAAACCCTTTTTGTTTGCTGAACTGAGTCATCCATTTATCCCAGTTTTCAACATTCAAGTTTTGATAAAAGGCTTTCAGGTTAGAGTTTTGTTTCGGCAGGAAAATATAAAAGCTAAATTTACCATCTTTGCCATAAGGTAAACTTACCGCTTGAAACTGTTTGCTTTCATAATATCTATAGTCACCATCTTGTGACATCATTGGGTGTTGTTTTGGTTTGCCAGATATGGTATAAAAAGGGTATTGAGCAGTTTGACTTTTATCAAATTCTTGGCTCCATTTTCCTTTAAAATAGATGGCATTAATTAAAAATAACACCTGACTTGGCTCAATTATTTCAATTATCCTATCGATTTTACCATTAGTATTATCTTTTACCCAGTTATTGATAATATTAGGTGCGGCTGGATCTTGAAAATTTAAATTGCTGACCTTAGCTTTATAGAAATACTGTATTCTTTGGAGAAAGTCTGGCTGAAAGCTAAAATTTTTATTTGCCCAAAGTGAGTTAGCAATATTCAGTTGTACTTTCGGGTCAGAATTGTTTAAAAGCTGCTTTAATGCCGCCGCGTAAGAAGAGTTGATTTCTGATAGATTCAGCCCTTGTAATTCCAGAGTTTTTGCGATCGCTAGTTGAGTCGTGCCGCTAGCGCCGTTGTAGGTCATAGCTAAAGCGATCGCAACACTAGAAGGTGAGATAAAAACATTCTTCTGATCCCGATCCTTTTTCAGAACTTCTGAAAAGAGTTTGAAGCCAAACTTATTGCTAGACTCAACAAGTTTAGTATCAGTCTTGAGTGTTTTTTTTTGCAATGGAGTTTCTGGTTGAGGTAAACCAGATTGGGCAAGGACACCTTTATTACTATCGACTTGAGAATACCCTAATACACTGCATAAAACAACACTTGCGGCTGCCATAGCATAGCGTCTGCCCAGGCTAACACCGTAACGTCTTTGCATGAAATTTTCTCTCATACTACTATATTTCTGCGGATTCATTTTACCACCTCACTTGCGAAAGATTCCCGAACTGTGATCATGGGTGACGCAGACACTGTGTCAATGATTAACTATTGCATTTGCTCCAATAGAAAAATGGGACTGTTACAGAAACTGTAACAGCAAGTTATTAGCTCAGAGGAATTGAACACAACTTATTAGAGTTGCTAATTCCTAATTGAGGCGGCAATACAGACGAATTATAAAAAATCTCGATTCTTAGGAATTTTCCTATTTATCTATAAAAGTATTGTAGACTACTTAATTACGAAATAACCAGCGCTCTTGATTTTTAAAGATAAAATCAGGCTTTTTAGTTCACAAAATACCAAATTTTTGTAGGGACGCACGGCTGTGCTACCCTACAGGGAAGTGTTATTTAAATAAATGAAAAACGCTCTAAATTTACACAGATAAAAGTTGTGTTACCTTGTTTCAATTGATCGGTACACTCCACCAAGCTAAACCATAGGGTTGAGTCACTTCATTTAACTTTTGACGAAACTGGACGCGGATTTTGTAATTGCCAGCAGCAGCAACGGGGCAGAAAATATGTTCTATACTATCGATTTGGCTGATTGAGGAGCAAACAGCACCAGCATCTGAATTTTGAGCATTAGCTTTTACTAAGTATAGGTCGAGATTATTCAAACCGCGATCGCGGAAATTTTCACCTACGTCATATTGCTGGTTTTTATTTTTATCGTTGAGTTCTACCAATCGATCCCAACTCAGAGTAACAGCAACAAAACTCCCCTGTTTTAACGGTTTTGCTAATATATAGTCAACAGACGTTCCAGCATTGACTGTGCGATAATCCCAACCAATGGCAGGTACAGTTGTTGATGGCTGCCATTGACCACTACTAAGTTGCTGATAAGCGCGAAATACATTTAAATGGCCCGCTCCCATTTGGGCATCCAAGGGAATTTTTGGATCTTTATAAGCATCAGAATCTAGCCAACTTTGATTTTTTTTATCAATTAGTGTCCGGCTCATTCCTAACAGCAAGCCATCACCGCTATCTTGGATTTTGTCTGCTGAATTCAGCAATACAGCTTTCATTACTTGATGATGGCGAGCATCAATGCTCCAGTGTGGTTGTTTTGTTCGTATCTGTCGGTCAGCAAATTCTTGCAACAGAGCAACACTAGCCGTAACTTGAGGCGCTGCAAAACTAGTACCTGTAACCTTGTTTGCTTTGCCATCTGGATTGAGCAAAGGAATGTTATTCCCCGGAGCAACTAAACCGATAGCACGACGGTCATCAAGATTAAATTCCTTTCCAGCTAGCCTTCCGCTCACTCCTTGGTTAGCACCCGCCAGATTAGCCACATCTACTTTGTTAAAAACTCCTCCTCGGCGAGATGAAAAAGCCACGTTTATTCCGTTAAAATTATCTGTAGGAATAGGAATACCGCCCTTACCTTGATTGCCTGCGATCGCATACAAAACATCATGAACGCGACTAGACCAGTCAACACATAAAGTGAGTAAAGCATTGCCGTCTAAAGTAGCCTCCGGTCGAGGATCGCGGGTCAGAGGTTCACCAAAGCTAAAGTTAATTGCCCGGACATCGCCACCATTTTGTAAGGCTATGTGCTGGGCTGATAAGCACTCTTCTGGCTGACCCATACTTTTAGTGGAACCCACCGCAGACGAATACAGTCGCGCTCCCGGAGCAACTCCCGGCAAAGCTTTGTCTTGACTCACCATCATCCCAGCAACATTGTAAGCGTGGGGGTCAACACCACTATTTGATTTAGCTGGGCCATTGCGTAAGAACACGGCGGCTAAAGAAATGGCGCGATTTTTAGACACCGCCTTATCCCACCCAAACATTCCAGGCCGGCCAATTTCCACTTGACCAATAGCAATCTTACGACCGATTAAATTATAAGGAGCTTGGTGTAGCCTCAGAGCGTCAATGCCATTAGTTCCTAGAGCAGATTCTAAAGCCGAAGCAATTACCGGCGCACTCAGACAAGAAGCACTTAATCCCCAAATTATCCAGGTTAGTTTTTTAGTCATTTGTTATTTAGTCATTGGTCATTAGTCATTAGTCATTGGTCAAGAGTTAGAAGTTATTATTCTCCCTCATCTTCCCGACTCCCTACTCTCCACTCCCTACTCCCAAAAAATCGGGGATCAAAATTATAAGTCTTGCTCAATGTTTTGTTACAATGCTTACAGACGAGGACGCTTAAAAACCCACTAGCCATGACCCAAAACCTATCTCAAAAACCCATTGTCATTTCTCCATCTATCCTATCAGCCGATTTTAGTCGTCTGGGTGATGAAATTCGCGCCGTAGACGCGGCTGGAGCCGATTGGATTCATGTTGATGTCATGGACGGTCGTTTTGTACCTAATATTACAATAGGCCCTCTGATTGTGGAGGCGATTCGTCCGGTTACGACCAAGACACTGGATGTCCACTTGATGATTGTGGAGCCAGAAAAGTATGTAGAAGGATTTGCTAAGGCGGGTGCTGATATTATCTCTGTACACTGCGAGCATAATGCTTCGCCACACCTGCACCGCACCTTGGGACAAATTAAAGAGCTTGGTAAGAAAGCTGGAGTTGTACTTAATCCTGGTAGCCCTCTAGAGCTAATTGAATACGTTCTAGATTTGTGCGATTTAGTACTGATTATGAGCGTCAACCCTGGTTTTGGTGGTCAAAGCTTTATCCCTGGTGTATTACCCAAAATCCGCAAGCTGCGTCAAATGTGTGATGAACGCGGTCTTGACCCTTGGATTGAAGTGGATGGAGGACTCAAGGCAAATAATACCTGGCAAGTTTTAGAAGCGGGAGCTAATGCAATTGTCGCTGGTTCAGCTGTATTTAATGCTAAAGATTATGCTGAGGCTATTACATCAATTCGCAACAGCAAGCGTCCTACTCCAGAATTAGCCAAGGTTTAATTCATTTTTGGATTAACCATTCTCTACAAAAAATAGGGTGGGCAAATTGCTCACCCTATTTTTATTTAGACATAAAAAACTGGAAGCTATTCAAGTTTTGAACTTCCAGTAGTTGTTATATAAATTGAAAATTTAGAAACCAGAGATAATCCAGGTTGGGAGGACTAGGATTACAATAGTCGAAAGAGAAGCATATAGACCTACTAGTTTTACCAGCCACGACAACGATTTTACCGTAACTTTTCTGTTTCCGTTCCTGTTATTGGTGTTAAGCGTTTGCTTTATTTAACTAAAGCAACACCAACCACAGGATAGAAAGTTTTATTAGCATTACTCCCATCGTCTGCAGTCGATGAAAGCTGTGTAAAATTTGGATTGGGGGAATCCACCTCCCCAAATTCTCTTTGCTGAGACTTCCTCAGAAAAAGAACCACCAGTAGCAACGGTTATATCGTTGGTCTTGGTATAGGAGTTATTCACTCCATGAAATGCTGACTACTTTTGTAATAAATTTGATTGATTTCATAGTCAGAACTAATCATTGATTTTATTTATTAAAATTAACCTGTTTGCCGCTAATCACCTCTATTTTAATTTAAGTTTTAGTTGTTATTAGTTTACCAATATCCTCAGTATATATTTGCCATTTTGGCACATTTCTGCAAAAAAATATTAATTTAATTACTACTATAGAAAACCTACCATGCTAAAAATCTTAAATTAGCATAGTAGGTTCTCAGACAATCAATCAACTCTAGGGCAGAATCTGTGGATTCCAAATTGTTTTTAATTCACTCCACAGCGCTTCAAGGAAATATCTTGGCTGCTTTCTGGTTTTTGCTTTCCAACTACCTCAAGATAATTAGGTCTTGAATCTTTCAGCATTTTTATATTTTCACTTTGCTGTTGTTTTGTTCTATTGGTTTGAGAATTTTCTTTGAGCAAGCGATTGTAGGTACGGTATGGAATGTAATGGAGAGGATTATAACCAGCAAAACGTAGCATTAAAACACATGCCCAAGAGTACTTTCCAGCAATAATTGCTTCAACTACTTTGTCAAATTGTTGAGCCTTGACTGTTGTATCTAAGTTACTACTAATACCAGCAATGTCTTGATTCATCATAGTGTTTAGTTATCTTGAATGAAGTAAACTAGTTAAAATTCTGCGATTGTTAGTGTTTCAATTGAGGGTTACAAACGCACTAACTTTTTGTAGCTGTTAAATCGCTTTCAGGTAATTATCAGCAATTTACCAGTGTTGGATGTTGACGAAGGATAAAAATCTATCAATCAACAAAGGCGAACATAATTTTCCTAAACTCTGATTGACTCTCGTAGCTTTGAATGGTAAAAATACATGTTTAAGCTTTACCTTGGCGCTATTGAGCATTTTAGTAATTTTGGCTGATAACTCCCCTAGTAAACTAGTTTTGGCAAGAGCTAGCTCGTAGTAAGGATACAAATTATATAGATTCATTCCTGAACTGTCCCCTTAGCTTGAGGTTTCGACTGCATTTGATCTGATGATTTTTTTCATGAACTAACGTTTGATTAAAAACTTAATTGTTTTTAATCAAGTTTGTTGGCTGCTCAGTCCTAACTATCCAGATTCCCTCCGATGAATTGAGGAAACTGTGCTTATAGTTTCTTAGTAAGTGAAAGGTAAAAATTTATCTTTTGTCTTCTCATCTGATTGGTAGGACAAAAGTCTCGGCGTAGCTCTTAGTAGATGCAGTTTTGTTCTTTGAAACTTTCTCAACTCCTAGTTCAATAAACTTTCTCTGTTAAAATGCCTGTATTTCTTACTACTGCTTAATTAAGCATTTTCCGGCAATTTTCCATATTTTTTTGAGTAGTGGGAAAAATTTATTTATCTTTGAACTTTAATAATGCCATTCGTCTTTATACTATTTTTTTTGGTTAATGTCATCTACTAATTTAGTAGATTTTAAGCTAAATTTACTGAATGTATTTAGATACGTACTTGCGTCTTGTGCAACTTTTAATTTTGTCCTCCTTTGCTAATTCATGAGGGGTGTGACCCCCCATACAATCTCAATTTAAACCATTTATTATTGTCGAGTCGCTAGAAAATACTACCATTAACTATGATGTAAAACAACTTCTAAAAACAAGAAAGTTTAAATAGTAGAAAACGTTCGTAGCTACAGCATTGAACATATTTTTATTAATAAGTTCAATGAGATAATTATATTTTTATGCTGATGTTTCTTGATTTACAAGAAATACAGCTTCAGCTTATATAAATAAAATTACTAATCAATTTAAATCAAGCAAAATACCTATAGCTAGATGCTTTTACTAAAAATATATGGCAGATTAAGTAGGTAGAATATTAAGAAAATTAGTGGGAGAGATAAAGTTAACTAACACATAAGACTGTTAAGTTTATTCAACAGTAAATTTTATAGGAATTATAAATAAATTGTTTTTGAACAATGAGTAGTCTTATAGGGTGTCTTAACAGAGCTTAATGCACTGCACCATTATTCTAAGATTTTGGTGAGTTGCATTATCGCTAATACACCCTACGTAGATTTCAAAAAGAAAACCGGAGTCCTATATGTGTCTTAATCTTTAAAACTTTTATAAAGCTGAGATTACGGATGCTGTAGTAGTTAGGTTAAATACTAGTAAAAACTACCAATTTTTATAAGTTCGCAATGAGTGCCTTGCTCAACAAGAATACTTCGGTCTAAAACAAAGATATAGTCGGCATAAAGTAGTCTCGAATTCTCAATGCTTCAACTCTTACCATTACTGAAATTTTCCTTCGCTTCCGGAAACACTTGGAAAATACAGTCACAAATTTAGATTCTGCTTTATCAGATAAAGACCAATATACTTGGGTTAAGGTTAAAACTCTTTGTGAAAGTCAATTTTTTTAACTAACCGCAGAGGCGCAGAGTACACAGAGAGAATGAGAAAATGCTTAACCCAAGCGTATTGCAATGAAAGCTTGTTTTAGATTGGCTTTCACGTTGAGTTGACACGCATGATAGCTGTGTGTGTTTACGTTTGTTGGATCAAAACAAGAATCGCTTTGATGGTAAATTAATTAATAACTAAGTAAATGCCCCAAATTGCCATTGCTCGTAAGTAGGTGCTAGCGCGGAAAGTACCAGCTGCGGTGATAGCTTCAGGGGTGCGAAATTGCAGACCATTGTCATAAATTTGCTGCACCACAGCTTGCGTCAACTTAAATGCTTCATCTTTCATTCCCATTTGCACAAGAAAAGCCGCCAGTCCAAAGTTTATCCCTGTCCATACTTCTAGGGGATGAGTAGCTTTGGGGTTTTCTGGTGAACCGTCAGGACGAACACCATTAGCAGCACCAAACTCACCATTGCAGAATTTCAAAAAGCACGCATCATAAACAGTTTTTAAGGCAGAGAGAGCGCGATCGCTCGGTACAATATCTGGTAAGTCCAGCAGACGAGCATAAAATTGTCCGCACAATTGATCTGCCATCACTACATCGGAACCACTTTTACTATCAAGTTTGTAATATTGGCCATTCCAGAGTTTTTCTTGGTAGATAGGAAGAGATTGTTGTAACCAAGTTTCATAAGTGGATTTTTGAACCGCCAAGACGCCAAGATCGCCAAGGTTATGAGTTAATAGAATATCGCTAATTGCGATCGCAGCCTCTAGCGCCGCTAACCATAACCCACCACAATAGGCGCTGACACCCTGTAACCGCCAATCATCAAAGGTTTGGTCAGGCGCACCAGAATTTTCGGGAATCCCATCGCCATCAATGTCAAAGGTTTTTAGGTAGTCAAGGGTTTGAACGATCGCATCCCAGCAATCTGCTAAGAATTCTACATCGTCAGCACCCGTGAGCAAGAAATCACGGTATACTTGCAAGACAAAATCACTACCCAAATCTTTCCACAAATTGCAGTCTTGATAGCTGGTGTAGTTGGTTTTCTCCCAAACATGTTCATTGGGTGCGCCTAAATCGTGGGGTGTTGCACCTGCAACTTTGCGAACTGCGATCGGGCTTTCTGCCTTAATTGTCATGTAATAGCCAATTATCCTGGGTGTATCATCACCTTGAGGAATCGCCCGTGCAAATGCCCTGATTACCGACTTTTCTAGTTCTGGAAACAACATCAGCAGGGCAAAAGAGCCGTATAATCGCACATCGAGACTTTCATACCAACGGTAGTCTAGGCACTCTAGCACCGCAAACTGACCGATGGGGTCAAGTTCTGATGCTGCACTCCAGAGAGTACCGCCGCTAGTGAGGTCGTAAAGCTCATTAAATAGAGCCATTTTAAACCAGTTGGGTAAATCTTCACGGTCGAGAATCGGTTTTTGCCAAGTTTGAATTTGCGATCGCCAGCTTTGGTATTCTTGTAGTGCAGTGGATGCGATCGCCCAAGCGTTGTTTCCGCTTTTACCAAAAAAGTCTGTATATCTGCGATAATAGTTGACTCCGGCGGCAAATTCTGTGATCGGCAAATCCCAAGCGAGGACAAAGGGGATTTCAAGAGTTTCGCCTGGTTGGAGAGTGAAACGGAGTGCGATTGCAGCCCCTAATTGTGTATTCTCTGTTGCTGTCGTATCTAAATAATTAGGCAAAGAACCATCTTTAGCAAAGCTTTGCCACACCTCATTACCAGTTCCTTCAGGATTCCATTGGGTGTGGTGAAATACTTCCACCTGGGGATGCTTCAGCGTCGCAATACACCAAGTTCCGTCACCTTCTTGCAAAGCCTCACTACCAACATGACCTAAAACACAGCCAAACTGTTGTGTATTTTCAACTATTTGATTATAGTTTCCTTGACTTTCGCCCCAGCGCGGTTGGTATTCGTAAACCGGACTACCATCATCGCGCACCCGCACTTCAGGAGATTTTAGAGCGTTTGTAAACCAGCCCACCATATTTTGCCAAGTGAGCATAATACTGAGAGTAATGGGTGCATTTGTAGGGTTGTGGGCATTCCAGAGGAATATTGCCACAGGGTAGCTAGTTTCTTGATAATTACCTGCCCAAATTGGGGAAAATTGTTCACAAGTCAACTGTGCTTGAAATACATTTTCATACATAAACCAGCTACGTGGATATAGCGCGTGATAATTACCTGTCCCCTCTGTGGTGGAAGTTGTCGGATACCATTGCCAAGCTTTGAGAGTACCATCATCAGGCGCTTGCGTAGATAAAGCGTAGGCTTGGGAAGATGTGCTATTAGACTCAAACACGCTGAATTGACAAGCGGGAACGTTTTTGAAGGTATGTTCACCACCATCGATGTGCCACAGATTAAAATCTCCCCGTGAAGAACGACCGATGCAACCTGCACCAAAGCCGCCCAAAGGCATACCATGCCAAGGCCCATCATCGATATTACTTGCGTAGCGAACGGTATAAGGTTTATCCCACCCTAAGCCGATAGGACGGCTCCAAGTGCAAGAGGGAATTTTCACAGAAAGTTGATTTGTCATCGCTTAATGTTACATTGTGCAGTTACGTCAATGAAGACTAGCGCGATGTGTGATTTTTCTCAAGGGGCACAACGATGTAAGCCCACAGCATTGCATTGGTGTCAACTTAAGAAGATAAAGCCCAAATTTGTTAAGTGTAAGCGTCAATCTCAAGGGTGACGTTTACGTTTAGTTTTGTCGAAGGCTTAAAAAACAAGATGTTCTAAAGAAACAGGCGCACGGAGGTAAGCGAGTAAACTGTATATATATGAATATTCCAACTTCACTTGACACAATTATTCGGCAACAGCCTTACCCGCTTTTATTCGCCATCATTAGTGGTTCCCACTTATATGGTTTCCCGTCACCTGATTCTGATTATGACTTGCGTGGTGTGCATATTTTACCAGTTAGGGAAGTGGTGGGATTAAAGACTGGGAATGAAACTATTGAAGTTTCATAAGTTCAGGAATCTTTAGAAATTGATTTAGTAACTCACGATGTAAAAAAATTCTTTTTGATGCTACTTAAAAAGAATGGTTACGTATTAGAACAACTGTATTCACCTTTAATATTAACCACTTCAACCGAACACGAAGAATTAAAATTTATTGCTAAAAATTGCTTTACCCGTCACCATAGTTATCACTATCTTGGTTTTGCTGCAACGCAATGGAAACTTTCACTAATTTTTTCCCGCAAGGCATGGGAAGCAAAAGCACCAGCAGCAACTGACAAACCGCCTAAAATGGCAGCTACGCTTAAAAAAATCTGCGTCATTAGACCTAGCCGTAAGTTAATTATTAGTTATTAGTCATTGGTCATTGGTCATTAGTTAATAACAAAGGACAAATGACAAATGACAATTAGACATCAAAATGATATGATACGGCGCCTTCTTCATTTACCTTAAAGTTTGCATTGAAGTCTTTAGCTTTTTCATCTAAATATTGCCTAGCATGGGCTGCGGGTAATTGTGACTGCATGGCAAAACCTAATACAGTTATACGCCCATGATTTTCTTGTAGCATTTTATAAAAAATTGATTGCAGGCGATCGCTAACTTGTTGATTAAGAGCTTTTTTCTCCTGTCGGCTTTGACGGTATAATCCCAATGCTAACCATGCCCCTAGTGTTAGACTAGGAATGCCAAAAATTAAACGTTCTACCGTAGTATCATCAATTACAGGGGTATTTGTTTCTGAGAACTCAATCGAACCATCCCAAGTTAAAGGTAGCGTGATTGATTTTTCTGTAGTCGTTTTATTAAATACCTCTGCTGCTGATAGAGTTACAAACATGAATCCCATTGTCAGTAGCCAAGCTGCGGCCAATTTTTCAGCAGTTTTCATAGTTCCGCTTTAGATTTACACTTTGCTAGCGATTTTAACCTGACTTTCGCAAAGGTTCCAATATATCAATCTATTCCTGACGATAGGTTTGTCAGCGCTTCTTCTATCTTATTGAGTCCTTTCTCGATACCATCTAGGCGCTTACGGTTCTCCCACTGTTTATTTGTCACGGAGGAAAGCGATCAGATTAAATGTCAAAAATATAGTATAAATTCTGCCTTTGTTACTTAAGTAAGGGTGTGCGATCGCTATAATAATTAATTGTTCATGCTCCCGATCAGAGCAATCGCCAAAATTAAAAGTAGAACTTAGCGCCAACTAAAATACTTACCAGTGTTAAGCTTAAGATTTTAAAATCGCAGCAGAGGTATAATATTTATCTTGCTGCGATTCTAAACTTAGTTGCGTGTAGCTTCAAGTAGGCGGGAAAAATAGAAACGAGTCTTTGTCATCGCTTTTCGTTGCAATGAAAAGCCATTACTTTCCAAAATTTTCACTACATCAGCCTCACGATGCAAATATGCACGAGTTGCTTTACTTGGCCCAGGAAAGAAACTGCCAATTTTCTTGAGTATACTTAAGGCGCAAGTCTTCGGCGCAAAACTGAGAATTATCCGCGACTGTGCCAAAGAACAGAGGTGAGAAATCATCTCATCTGCTTTTTCTTGGGGGTAGTGGATGAGAACATCTAAGCAAATAACGGTATGGTAACTACCACTTAACGATTCCAAATCTTGCACAGCAAAAGTGGGATTTTCAGCATTTTCCAAAGTTTGCTTGGCTCTATCCTTACCTTCTTCCACCATTTTTTCAGAAATATCGGCGGCATAGACTTTAGCACCATCTACCGCTAGAGGGATGCTGAGACTACCGACACCACACCCAGCATCGCAGATTGATAGCTCTGGTAAATTGTTATCAGCCTTCAGCCAGCCGAGAACTGTATCCACGGTTTGCTGGTGTCCATTGCGAATGTCTAGTTGGACTTTGTTGACTTCGCCATCGCCGTAGATTCGCTTCCAACGGTCAAACCCTGTGGAATTGAAATACTCGCGAACAATCGTTTTATCGTCGGCTGCGTTCATAAACTTTGATTTTTAGGGGTTCCCAATGCTTAAAATTATCATTGATAGGAACCCATAAGAACGGTCTTCCAGATTTTTATAGATATGGCGCACAGAAGTCAGTTAGCACATCTTTGCACATTTAATCATTTAAATGATAAGTGGTATGAGCCATTTTCTACTATTTATTTATTCATCCATTCTTTTCGTTACTATAAACCCCATTCTTATTTCAACCTGTAGATGTAGACAACCCCTTCTTAAGGTGGTATCGTAATTGCGATAGCTTCGCTCGCCGTAGGCATCGCAACATTTATGCTGTTAAAGATTTAATTGTTTGTAACTAATATAGGATTACTATTTGATTTTTGAATGGAATTAGGTATTGTAGAGTGTGTTAGAACGGAGTTCGTAACGCACTATTATCAAGGGTTTGATGCCGTACTCTCTGTGCTAACACATCCTACAGATATTTTCTCCAAATCAAACCGGATTCCTATAGAACTAAAGTAACCAGAAATTTTAAGTAAAATTTCTTATGTAAGTAAATTTCATATTTAGGTTTAATTATTAAACATGGCACTGAACTCGCTAACAGAAAGTCCTATTGTTGCATTTACAATTCTCCTAACAGTAATCTTTACTGTACCTCCTATATTTGAGCGATTAAGGCTACCTGGGTTAGTGGGGTTGTTGGTGGCAGGTATATTACTAGGGCAAAATGGATTAAAGTTATTAAACCCTGATTCTGAAACTATCAATCTGCTCTCGGATATCGGTAAACTTTATTTGATGTTCGTGGCAGGTTTAGAAATTGACTTAGAGCAGTTTCGTAAGACTAGAAATCGCTCAATGGGGTTTGGCACCTTAACATTTTTAGTTCCAATGATTGCTGGCATTGCTACAGGGCGATTATTCAATTTTGGTTGGAATTCCTCTGTCCTAATTGGTTCTTTACTAGCCTCTCATACCCTCTTAGCATATCCAATTGTGAGTCGTTTGGGAGTGGTAGGAAATGAAGCTGTAACCGTCACGATTGGTGCCACAATTTTTACTGACACAGGTGCTTTGCTAGTATTAGCGATTTGTGTTGGAATTCATGGAGGAGAATTCTCCGCCATGAGTTTAGCAATTTTATTAGGTGGATTAGCAATTTATACTGCTGTTGTCCTGTTTGGCTTTGACTGGGCAGGAAAAGAGTTTTTTCGTCGCTCTGGGGATGAACAAAGTAACCAGTTTTTGTTTATATTATTAGCATTATTTTTGGCATCTGTTGGAGCGCAGGTAATTGGAGTTGAAAAAATTGTTGGTGCTTTTTTAGCAGGTTTAGCTGTCAACGATGTTCTAGGACGTAGCCCAGTTAGAGAAAAAATCGAGTTTATTGGTAGTGTTTTATTTATCCCTTGTTTCTTTGTGGACATGGGATTATTGATTAATATTCCTGCATTTATCAAAACCCTCAGTTCAATTTGGCTGACTCTAGTAATTGTAGTAGCTTTGATTGGCAGCAAATTTATAGCAGCATTCTTAGCCAAATTATTGTATCGCTACAACACGGCGGAATTGCTAACGATGTGGTCATTGTCACTACCACAGGTAGCAGCCACACTAGCAGCAGCCTTAGTTGCATATCAAACAGTAAATCCTGCTGGTGAACGCTTAATCAGTGAAGGTGTTTTAAATAGTGTGATTGTCCTGATGCTGGTGACTGCAATTTTGGGGCCAGTGATCACATCACGATTTGCTTCTTCATTACAGCTTGCTCAGTCAGATTTTGAAACAGATAGTTTAACAACTTGGTGGCAAGGTAATGAAGATCAGGAAGTAGAGAAAAACCAATATCCATTTACTGTATTAGTGCCAATATACAACCCCCAAACCCAGCGTTATCTAATAGAAATGGCAGCACTACTGGCTAGTCATGAATCTGGAAAGATTGTGCCGTTAGCTATTACTAGAGCACATATTCAGATGGATGATCCGCAATTAGTAACAGCACTCGCTCAAAGCCGAGAAAGATTGAATTTAGCTAAAGAAATCAGTCAAGAATTTGAGGTGGAAGTATTACCAGCAATTCGGATTGATGATGATGCAGCTTTGGGAATTAGCCGCACCAGTCGAGAACAAAACGCTAGTTTAGTAGTCATGGGTTGGTCGCAGACAACAGGTTTGCGTGCCCGTTTATTTGGTAGTGTAATTGATAGCGTTTTCTGGTCTTCTCACTGTCCAGTAGCAGTAACACGCCTGTTAAGTAGTCCTAAGACAATTCAAAGAATTCTTGTACCAGTTGGAGACTTAACGCGGCAAACTATCGGTGCTTTAAGGTTTGCCCAGATTTTAGCTGATGTTAATCAGGCAGAAGTAGTGCTGTTACACGTATCCGAGCGCAAAACACCGCCTAATCGAGTAGAAAACTTTGTATCTCAATTATCTGATATTACTTCTAAAAGTCAATTACAGGTGAATACGAATATCCAAACAATCAGAGGTGATGATATTGCTAGAACCATAATTCGGGAAGCTCAGTCATTTGATTTAGCGGTGTTACGTTCTGTTCGTTATCGCACAGCAGGTGGATTAGCTGTTAGCGAAGTGACAACGCAGTTAATTCGGGAATTGAAGTGTTCAATTGTATTGTTGGGAGAACCTCATTCGTAATGTGGGGAAGTCAATACCAGTTAAAATAGAAAACACTTGCGATCGCTTTTGGGTCAGTGATGGGAATCGACAAGAGCGATCGCATAGTTTTATAGCTATTCTCAAAATTGCTCTTGAGATAATAACGGCTCAAATGAGCGGTAAGCCTCATAATTCCGAAAATGTCGAGTATATGATGGGTTGTTGAACTTGCGATCGCACTATAGCGCTTCTCTGTTGAGTGCAATACAGACCTAACCCCCAGCCCCTTCCCTACGAGGGAAGGGGAGTAAGATTCAAAGCCTCTCTCCTTTTAGGAGAGAGGTTTGGAGAGAGGTCAAAACTGTACTGCACCCAAGCGAGAACCGCTATATTTCCAATCATGTTGATGATTAACTTATATCCTCAATGCGATCTTCTGGTGGAGGATGACGGTTAACTACTTTGTCAGCAGCACGAATATTTACAATTCTTTCTCGATTTAAATTTAGTGCAGCTATTGTTGCTTTGCCAGTTTGTGTTAGCCCATTAATTTTAAGTTTATCAGCAGACCAAATAAAATGTTCACTCCAGAGACTTTCTCTTGGATTAAATAAAGGAAACTCTAAACCAGATTCAGGATCTATGGCTTTGGTTTTGGCTGATTTTCTGCGGTTACAATGGAAACAAGCTAAAGCCAAATTATCTATAGTATCTTTGCCGTTTTGACTTAAGGGAATAACATGATCTACTGTGAATAATACATACTGCCACTTTTCTGAAGCGTGGCAATATTCACACAATTCAGAGGCTCGCTGACGTACTTGTTGCTGAATTGCATCGGGAATTTTACGACTAGCCACTTTTACACAGTCTGATTATTGGGATTTTGTAAAATATTTCTAGCTAGACGATTGAGAAAACTTAGGTAATCGTCAATTTCTTCATAGCTATCTAGCTCTTGTTCTTCTTGTGGGTGGAGTGGAGAAATTTGTTGTTTGGCTAGTAAAGCTGCAATACGATTTCGGACAATGTTAGAAGCTTTAAATACAGGTATTCCCTCTTGCAACTCGATACTGATTGCACCTTCTAAAGGAAAGGTAGCGGGTAGACTTTGAAGGTTTGGTAGCAATGGAGGTGTCATAGTTAATTCTATGAAATCTTGTGAGTGACTATAGCGTATCTCTTTTTGACCGCCGGAACCAAGAGCGAACCCAACGCCAGAACCGACGCAACCACACCCAAAACCCACGACGGGAGACTACAGGCGTTTTTGGTTGAGAAAGACGCTCAATTGCATTGTTGCAATCCTGCACTTTAGCATCAAGTCCCATCGCCTGAAATAGTTCACGGGCATTGCGACAAGCACCTAGCGCGTCTAATTCACGATTGAGATTTTCTAATGCCTCACTTAAATAAAACCATGCGATCGCAAATCACCCCCAAAATGATTTACCTGTGGGGCTGAAAGATAAACGATCTGCTATAGGGGTATTTAAGATTACTGTTGGCGCTGTTTAATATCTGCGATCGGTAATAGCAAAGTATCTTCTATTTGCTGTCGCACTTCACGGCTAACATCACAATCACTATTTAGGCAATCTCCCAATAATTTATTGGCATCATAATACTGCTGAAGCAATTCCTTTTGCTCGTTACTGAAGTGCCAATCATGACCGATATTACGATATTTAATTATTACTTCTCTTAATTCGTCACACCAAACCTTCCCATTAGCTAACCACCATTTCTGAGATTCTTCCGAGTCTTGTTTGCTGGGTAGTTGCTCTCGAAGTTTTTGCAGCAAATTCTTGAGTTCTGGGTCGAGGGGAAGTGAGAGGGATAGGTCTAGGGATCGGGATAGATCAAGGGATCGGGATAGGTCAAGGGATCGAGATAGGTCAGGGGATCGGCAGAGGGAGAGGGACAGGGAGAGGGACAGGGAGAGGGACAAGTCGAGGGACAGGTCAAGGGACAGGTCGTCGAGGGAGAGGTCGAGGGATCGGGACAGAGAGACAGATCGGGATAGGGAAAGAGAGAGGTATCGGTAGAGGGTTCGGGAGAGGGTTCGATCAAGGCAGAGGTATCGGGAGAAGGACAGGGAAAAATATCGGGAGAGGGACAGGGAAAAATTTCGGGAGAGGGACAGGGAGAGGTAGAAAGCCCTAAGTGCTGCTGGTTTGTGAGAAAAATTAACGGAAAGAGATTTTTCTTTTACCCACAGAAGAAACTCCTGTAACCTCTGATCATCAGCCACTATAAAATCAATTTTCTCTTTCATCAACAGCAATAACCGATCTGCACTTGGAGACATCCCAACCGCCAGCAAAAAGACCTCTCGCCAGCGTTTCTCAGTAATATGGCTAACAAGATCTTGCAGCGCTTCCTCTGATGACTGTCTCACAACCACAAATTCTCTAGCTGTGAAATATTCATGAAATGTCAGATGAGAAAATGAGTAAATCCTTTTCGCTCTTGTGACAACTAGCCCATGATGATGCTCAATTGAACGTAAAACTTGCTCACTATCAAATTGCAATACTGCTTTGTCAGTATTAGCATCACGTAAATTATAGATGTATTCTGTAATGTATTGCTCTGCTGCTTTTTGCCTGAAGAAATATTGACCTTTCTCAAAGGTAGTCAACGCCATTTTGCTGAGTAAATCTTCTTTGCGTTGGACTGATAGCTTTTTGTAAATTCCATCGCGTTCAATTCCCCCCTTGGCATCCCATTTTTTCAATAACGTATCTATTCCTTCTTTATATAAGTCAGAACGATTTGCAGGAAAATCCCCTGACTGTTCAAATGCTAAACAAAGTAAGGTCAGCATTAGTGGACTAGCGGCAAGTTCTTTGATACGTTTATTTTCTTTGAGACGTTCGATAAAAGTTTCTGATTTTACAGTTTTATCCTTCAACCATTTATTGGTAAACTCTAAAATTTGTTCATCGTCAAAATCAGCAACTTCTACCTCTGTGAACTTCTCAAAGGTATACTCCTGTGCTGCAATCCGGCAGGTCATGACAAACTGATTTTTTGAGAAACGATCGCAAAACTCACGAATTTCTCGTAATACACGGTTACTATCCTCTTCTTTAACTTCATTCAACCCATCAAGTAAAAATAATACCTTGCCATTTGTTAGTACATCTTGGATAGAAGAGATAGGATTTATCTCCTCTCCATTCTCTTCATTGATGTATTGCAATAATCCTGGTTGGTTTGCAGCTTCCGCAAAGTTTTTGAGAGTGACAAAAATAGGTACACTTCCAGCCTGAAACTCACCTTCTATACACTTAATCGCCAAATACTTCAAAAATGTGGTTTTACCTGCTCCTGGTTTACCCAAAATCATCAGCTTGGAACATTTTTTAACCGCTTGCAGCCCTAGCACTCGTTTTTCAAAAATTCTGTTAAGTCCAAGGAGGTCAAAATCCTTGCTGCTACAGTGTTGTAATAATTCATCAATTCCTAACCATTGCTGTCCAATGATTTTCTCTAATATATTGACGCTGGTGTAAATGTCATTCAATCCAATGGGTTGACTCATATCTAGCACCCGTATTGTGCCGCAGCGTTTTTGAATCTGAGGTTTTATTTTTTCGCGTACTTCTTGGACTAGTGCATCTATATTTATTTCGGGAGCTGATGGAATTGGTGAAGTATTAGATTTCTGGTACTTCTGAATCAGAGAATTGTGCAGTCTATAAAATTTACCTGGGCCTTTGCCATCAATCTTGAACTTGTTATAAACAGCAGTCATACGAGTGCGAAAAGCATTTTCCGAAATATGGAGAGCTTCTGAAACCTCTAGTTTGCATTCATTTTTCCTACTATATAGTTCTACAAAAGCTTCTTCCTGCTCTGGAGAAAGCTTATGCTCACGAGCCATATCAGTTAAAAAGTTACGCGGTAACGGTTGCATTGCTTAATCTCACAATTACCTAAAAGCCAGTTTACATCTAAAGATTACAGATATGTAAGGCAATGTTAGGATGTCAGCCTAAGTTTAAGCGAAATCTCTTAGTCACAGTTGAGACAATAAATGTATTGAATCAACTAATTCAGGAGTGGGCTAATGTTATCTAAGAAATTTCCTTCAAGAGATGAAGTGCTGGCTGTTATAACTCTGATTATGGTGATTGGTTCTCTCACTCTTGCAGTTATCGACGAAAAGAGTCGCCCTCAATTTCTAGATTTAACAAAATTTGCTATAAGTACATATATTGAATTTTTAATACCTCGGTCAAGGTCAAGCGATCGCGATCGCAATTAGCCAATGACAATCCTAAATAATTCCTAAGAGACAAGATCCCCGATTTATTTGAAAAGTCAGGGATCTGTAACTTTCAATTCTCACAAATCAAATAAGAATGTTTTCTTCTCAGACAACAGAAAGAAAAAACTAAAAGCCTCCAGATGAGTTTCATTTTTTTCCGAAGACAGCAAAACTTCTTCATGCAACAAGAAAAATTAACTCGCTCTATTGTTAATTTTTGTAAAATTGATGTCTTCAAGACTAGAAACCTGATATCTAGATAGCTAAACTAACAAACAGTGCATCTGTACTGTTAACTATTAAAAGTAGATGTGGCGCTATAGCGTGAATGATCCCAGTACAACTTATCCTCAAAAACTTTCTTAGTTACCGTGATGCAACTTTAGATTTTCGTGGTTTGCATACGGCTTGTATTTCGGGTTCCAATGGTGCAGGTAAATCTTCACTTTTGGAAGCAATCACTTGGGCAATTTGGGGTGAAAGCCGCGCCACTGCTGAAGATGATGTGATCTATTCTGGTGCGAAAGAAGTTCGAGTTGATTTTACTTTTCAAAGCAACCAGCAAAAATATCGGGTGATTCGTACCCGAATTCGGGGAGGTACTAGCGTTCTGGAATTTCAAATAGAAATACCATCTGGGTTTCGCTCACTCACTGGCAAAGGGGTAAGAGCAACCCAAGATTTGATTCTAGAACACATTAAGCTCGATTACGATACATTTATTAATTCTGCTTACTTACGTCAAGGGCGTGCCGATGAGTTCATGCTCAAACGCCCGACGGAACGTAAAGAAATTTTAGCGGAGTTGTTGAAACTCAATCAGTATGATGATTTGGAAGAACGGGCAAAGGAATCTTCTCGTCAGTTCAAAGCAAGGGCAGTAGAGTTAGAGCGTTCTTTGGAGTCGATTAAAATTCAGCTGCAACAACGTGAGGCAACCCAAGCGCAAAGAGTCGAGTTAGAAGCCGAACTCAACCAACTGCAACAGGTACAAGCATTTGATAATATTCAATTACAAAGTTTGCAAGTTGTCCAGCACCAGCGCCAAAACTGGGAACAACAACTCAGTTTTGTAAAGCAGCAATATCAAAATCTTAGCCAAGACTGCGATCGCCTCCAACAAGAACAATCAGCTATTGGCTCTCAACTATCAGATTTAGAAAAAATATTACACCAAGAAGCTGAAATTAAAGCTGGATACGCCCAATATCAAAGTCTCCAATCTCAAGAAGAAGCTTTTGCTACCAAATTTGAAGAATATACTCGCACCCAACAGACTCGCCAACAAAAGCAACAACAGCTTACCAAACAAATTCACGAAATCGAACGGCAACTGCAACAAGCCCAAGCCCAAATTGAAGCTTTGCAGCAACAAGAGCGAGATATTCAGCAAACTCTGACTAAATCAGGTGAAGTAGAAGCTGCTTTGTCACAACTAACCGCAGCCCGTCACCATGTTGCGCGTTTAGATCAACTGCAAATGCAAGTTACTCCCTTATTGCAACAACGAGCAACTTTACAAAGCCAACTCGATCGCACTCATGCTGGTTTAGTAGCGCGACTCGAACAACTCCAAAGTACTGAGAACCAATTACAACGCCAGCACCGCCGCCAACCGCAACTGCAACAAGCGGTGATGGATGTAGCAATCCAGATTGAGGAACTGGAGAAAAAGCGGGTTTATCTACAACGAGTGCAAGAAAAAGGGCAAGAAAGGCGGCACTTTATCGAACGTCTGCAAGCTCATCAACGCGACTATGAAAAACTGCTGGGAGAATTAGAGCAGAAATTACAAATGCTGCAAAATCCTGAAGCACTTTGTCCATTATGTGAGCGTCCTTTAGACGAACATCACTGGAGTCGCGTAGTAGAAAAAACTCAGGCTGAGTTAGAGGATACCCAAGGGCAGTTTTGGGTAGTCAGAGAACAAATGGCTGTATCTGACAGAGAAATTCAGGTACTTAGGCAGGAATATCGGGAAATTTCTCAACAATTGGCGGGCTACGATGGTTTACGCGAACAACGGGGACAGTTAGCAGCCCAGTTAGAAGCTACAACTGATGTGCAACAACAGTTACAACAAATTGCTGCTGAAAAACAACATTTAGAGCGATCGCTCCAAGCTGGTGATTACGCTCCCGATAAACAAGCCGAACTCCGGCAGCTAGACCAATATTTGCAACAAGTTAATTATAATGAACAAGACCACGCCCTCGCCCGGAGTGAAGTTGAGCGGTGGCGATGGGCAGAAATTAAACAAGGGCAGATTAAAGATGCTACTAAGCGACAAGCGCAACTATTAGCCCGAAAACCAGAATTACAATCCCAAATTGCTCAATTACAAGCCAAAATCCAGCAGGATCAGATTGATTCTGAATGTGCTAAACAAATTGCGGCTCTTGAGCGTCACATTACTGAAATTGGCTACAGTTCTGAGCAGCACAACAATCTACGTATAGCTGTCCGCCAAGCTCAATCTTGGCATTTGCGGTATCAACAACTCCTATCAGCCCAGCAGCAGTATCCGCAACTCCAGGCGAGATTGCAAGACTTAGAGGATTCCAGAAGCGCCAGAGTAACCGAACGGCAAAAACTCGGCGGACAAATCGAAAGCATTATCCAGCAATTACAAGCAACAGCTAACCCATCTGCCCAAATTCAAGCTATAGAGCAGCAGTTAGCAATCCGCAGACGGCAACTCGATGAGCAAATTGCCAAATTAGGGCGTTTAGAGCAGTTGGCGCATCAATTAGAAACGCTACAAATTCAGTATGAACAACAGCAGCAGCAATTACAATCTTGCAAGCAGGAATGTCGTGTTTATCAGGAATTAGCGCAAGCTTTTGGTAAAAATGGTATCCAAGCACTGATGATTGAAAATGTGTTACCGCAACTGGAAGCTGAGACAAATCAACTGCTTTCGCGGCTGAGTGGTAATCAGTTCCATGTACAATTTATTACTCAAAAAGCTGGGCGTAGTGCTAAATCAACCAAGAAAAATGCCAAGCTGATAGACACCTTAGATATTTTAATTGCCGATTCTAGAGGAACACGAGCTTATGAAACTTACTCTGGTGGAGAAGCTTTTAGAATTAACTTTGCCATCCGTTTGGCTTTGGCAAAATTATTAGCGCAACGGGCGGGGGCGGCTTTGCAATTGTTGATTGTAGATGAAGGTTTTGGTACACAGGATGCTGAAGGATGCGATCGCTTGATTGCAGCGATTAATGCGATCGCATCCGATTTTGCCTGCATCCTCACTGTCACCCACATGCCCCACCTCAAAGAAGCTTTCCAAGCCAGGATTGAAGTGAATAAAACTCAAGAGGGTTCCCAGTTGAGTTTGTCAATTTAATTATATTTTACCCGTGCATCAATACCTAATGAGCGAAGCTTTTTCGTTAGGGTTTCTGCTTGGGCGCGATCGCTAAATGCCCCAGCATTCACATAATCCCCTAGATGAGATTGTTCCGTGACAGCAGTGGGTATATATTGTTGCACTTTACTCAAAGTATCATTATTGGAAATTGGCACTATTACTCTGTAGGGATTATTAGCAACTAATGTGTTGCCATTACTCACAGGTACAACGTAGCCATTGGTAGGAGGCAATGCATAACGATTAGTCTGAGGTGCTACATAGTCATTATTACTAGAAAATACATAACCATTCGTCTCAGTAGAATTGCTTGCATTCGAGTTATTCAATCCTAATGCTTCCCAAGTTTGCCAATCTACATTTCCAGTAGAATTCAGGCGAGATGATTGCTGGAATGCAATCACAGATCCTCTAGTGTAATCGCTGAAAAAGCCGTCAGGATTGGTATTAGAGAAACCCAACTGCGATAAACGCTCTTGAACTAATCTGACATTTTCTCCTTGATCGCCTACAGTCAGATAACTTCTGCCTGGTTGTTGAGTAGTATATCCACCAGTAGAGGCTCTACGTACTGCTTCTAAAACTTGAGCATTGGCGATGCCATTAACAGGTAGGCGGTAATTTTGTTGGAATCGGGTGACAGCTTTTTTGGTCATTGGGCCAACATTCCCAGTGGCAGCAGTATTAAAATAACCTAGCTGCCGCAAACGCACTTGTAATTCTTTCACTTGTTGAGTAGAAAGCTTTGCTCTGCTTGGAGTCGGAGAGAAACTCCTGCTAAAAGTTCTACTTTGACATGCTCGTTGCAAGGCTCTTTGCGTACTAGCACCCACAACACCATCAGCAGGGATTCTATTGGCTTGCTGAAATTTGATCACAGCATTCTGAGTCAAGCTAGCAAACTTGCCAGTCACTGGGCCGTTAAAGTAGCCTAACTTTTTTAAACATCTCTGACTAGTGCTAACTTCAGCACCATTACTTCCTATTTTCTGAAGTGCTAAGGCTTGTCCAGCAATACTCAGGAGCCACGTAATCAGCGCTACGGATAAAAGACGCATCGCTGCACCACTATATAACTTTTCCAAATTCTTGAATTTGAAATTAGCTACGCTAGGAACAACCTTGACGCTTTTGGATGCCTCGTAGACTGAGGCAAGCTTGGTTAAATAGCTATCTACCCCTGTTTCCACTTGTTTTTTTCAAGTTATGACTACACCTAATTATACGGCTTGCTCTGTGTTGTGTTGGAATTGCTGATGGTTCTTTACAAGTAATTAACCAGAAGAGACAGGGGGGAGGGCAGCCGTTCTTGCAAGGGTTTCAGAGCAACTAACTTTATTTATGGAAAAGTTGTAAATTATTGTTATCGCTCTGGTTGTTGTGTATCTTCTGGTTTCTCATCAACTTTTTGAGTATTACCTGCTTTCACCCAACCTTCTTGTTCGCTACCTTCCAAACGAATTTTTTGCCAGGATTTATCTTGGTTTTCTTCCAAAATAATAATTTTTTGATTAAAAGCAACCCCACCAATTTTTTCAGCTTCTTGATTTGGTTGCGATCGCAAACTCAAGCCTTCACGCCAACTAACGCGCCCTCGGTAAGCTCCCGATGGTAATGGTTTTGGTGATGGGGTAGCCTTTGGTGATTCTGTGGGAGTGGAGTTTGGGCTTGGAGACGGTTCAGCCTTTGTCCCAGGTTTAGGAGTGGATTTAGCTCCTCCAGGCTCAGTTGCTTTGGGAGCTTGGGCTTTCACCGAGGGACTATCATTAGAAAAAACGGGTTTGGCAGGGGGTATGCCGGTGCGATTCATGAAATAGAGTCCAATTGCAGCGCCGCCACCGATTAAGACAGCGATCGCTAAGAAAAACCCAAGTATAAACTTTATTAAGCCAGACAACATATTTTTTAAAACCTGATCACCAGTGGTCAATAGTCAATAGTAATTCATGATTAACTGTTGACTATTGACTAGCAATTATTAACTAACCAATTATTGTACTGAATGCATTCACGTAGTGCGCCGGAGGCGTTCGCTTAAAGGATTGTGTTTAGATGCTAAACGCGCTCTCCCAGCAGCAGCCCATTCTTGGAGTTGCTGAATTTGCTCTACAGCAGTTCGTGCCAAGGGGATGATCTGACTGGCTGCTTCTAAAATATCATCAGTAGCAAAGTCGCGGTTTTGGCTAAATCCAATATGCATCGCTTCAATTAAAGTTTGCTCAATTTCTGCTCCAGAAAAATCGGGCGTTTCATAAGCTAACCTTTCGATGTCATAACTTTTTAAGTTATGGGGGCGCAATCGGGATAAATGAACGTCATAAATTGCTTTTCTCTCTTCTTGGGTGGGCAAACCCACAAAGAAAATTTCATCAAATCGCCCCTTACGGAGCATTTCTGGCGGTAAAGCTTGGATGTCGTTGGCGGTGGCGACGACAAACACAGGTGAGCTTTTTTCAGCTAGCCAGGTAATAAAAGTACCAAACACACGGCTGGCTGTTCCGGCATCACCTTTGCTACCAAGTCCGGCAAAAGCTTTATCTATTTCATCAATCCACAAAATACAAGGAGCGAGGGCTTCAGCTACTTGGATCATTTGGCGAGTCCGAGATTCTGATTCACCCACCAAACCACCAAATAACCTTCCCACATCCAAACGTAGCAAGGGTAAATGCCAGTGATGAGCGATCGCTTTTGCCGTTAACGATTTACCAGTTCCCTGAATACCCACCAACATTAAACCACGGGGGTGCGGTAATCCGTACTGTCGTGCCTTATCAGTAAATGAACCCCCCCGCCGAATCAACCAATCCTTCAAGTTATCCAGTCCGCCAATATCAGAAATTTGCTCAGTGGCGGGGTAGAAGTCCAAGATTTGGGTTTGGCGGATAGTTTGACGTTTTTCTTCCAAAACTAGATCCACATCTTCTGGTCGCAATTCACCGTGGGTAGCGATCGCTTTCGCCAAAACTCGGCGAATCCGTTCCATCGAAAGCCCTTGACAAGATAGCACCAAGTCATCTAAAACTTTGCCAGAAAGTGAGTTACCAGTACTTTGTAGTAAGCGTTCCACCTCAGTTTTAATTTCTGCGGCGGCGGGTAAGGGAAACTCTACGACTGTCAACACTTCGGTTAAATCGTCAGGGATGGCGATGCGTGGCGACAATAGTACAATATTTTTTGGTTGCGACTTCAGAAGTCTGGACAGATTGCGGAGTTTGCGAGCGATCGCTACATCATCTAAAAAGCGATGATAATCTCGTAAAATCAATACCGCAGGTGCGGAAGCTGGTAATTTTTCGATAAATTCTAAAGCTTGCAACGGGTTACGTCGCCCAAACCCAACATCATTGGGGTTTCCTTGGTAGCCATCGACAAAATCCCAAGTATAGACTGGGCGATTACCCTGGTTGGTTGCTTCTTCCCGGATAGCTGCTTCTACCCGTTCTTCTTCATAAGTTGGAATATAAATCAAAGGGTAGCGGGCGCGTAGCAGCAGTTTAAACTCTTCACGGAAGTTCATATTTGGCTATCGTTATTAGTTCTTCTCTCATTGTTCAGGTTTGTATCGCCTCTCACAACTAAAAAACCAACATCGGCCAGTCTATAGCGGTTACGAGTGCGATCGCTCTGTGTGAGATATTTTTTAAAGGCGATCGCTCTTTTGTGGTCAGCAGAATTTAAATCATTAGGTGATTGATAACATTTAATTTTGGCAAACGTAGTAATCGTCAAAAATCAAATCAAACCGCTATGGATAATAACTATATGCTGAATATTATAGTTGCTTGTTTATCCCAATATTATGTTTCTAAACCCGCTTTTCAATAGTATTTAAGATGCGCTTACTCAAAGAATACATTAACATTAGGAAGAGCAAATAAAGTTGTATTTGCAGTACGGAAAAAAATGGGTAAACTAAGATTTGATTTTACTTTAGTTGCTTAGAAAACGCTATAAGAAGTATTTAATAAAATATAAAACGATAAGCCTGTATAAACAGGCTTAGTTCATCTAGGTGCAGATTTAAGTCTGATGAAATTACCAAATTACTACCCTGGAAGTTGCTTTTTCAAAGCTTCCAGAGAAGCCCAACGGTTATCAACTGGAGTTTCAGGAATATCAGAATTATCAACTGTACTACTTACAGGAATACCTGGACAATTCCGGCTGCACAACTGGCGCAGAGGTACTGCCAAGCACATCTGCTCATACAGCCATTCGTTGGGATAAAAATAACCATCAGGTGGCAGGGTTTCAACCAACTCTTCCATAATTACTTCCCGTTCTAAGGGCAAGTCATTTACCTGATTTGCAGTTTCGTCTAACCAGATGATTTCCTTCGTATCAAGCCCTAAACGTCGATTGTATTGCTGCAAACAGCGATTGCAGGTACAAGTAATAATTGTTTCTGCCTGAGCGGACACTTCCAGGTAATTGCCATGATGCTCAACCCGCACATGACCGCGAACTGGTGTCAACGTTTCCAGACCAGGCAGAAATTCCTGAACCTGAACTTCCTCTGTCCGCTCCGATGCTCTAGTTAGCTGCGGAATAAAAATTGCGTCCATAGGATTTGTGAGACATCCTCACTAAAAATTTATCTTCATTACCAGCAATAATACTGGTACTACATTTTTAATTTTATCTCTTAAGAACAAGAGAAATTTTGAAAGAAATTATATTGTTAAGAGTTTTCAATTAACTCCTAACTCCTAACTCCTAACTCCTAACTCCTAACTCCTAACTCCCTAACTCCTAACTCCTAACTCCTAACTCCCAACTCTTAACTCCCAACTCCTTCCAACGAAGCTGGACGGACAACCAGATTACGATGCGGCTCTTTACCGCGACTGAAAGTTTCTAAATCTCCAAACTCCTTCAAGAAGGTATGGATTTGTCGCCGTTCAGCAGAACTGAGGGATTTGATTTCCACTTCTCTACCAGAAAAGCGCACTTCATCGGCTGCTGCTTCTGCTAATGCGCGAATTTCGGCTTCTCTTTTGACCCGGTAGCCATTTAACTCAATGGTGTAAGAGGCTTGTTCCTCCGGGGGTTGACTTAGGTTTAAAACTGAATTCGCTAGATACTGAATCGCATCTAACACAGAACCATCAGCACCAATTAAGCCCTGGATTTGTTCTGTCGTCAAATTAGTTTGGTCAATTGTTAACCAGTAGTTATCTGGTTCTGGAGAATCGCCGTCTTGAGATTGGGCAGTTTCTAAATGACCCTGAATTTCAGAAGGTATTCCAGTGAGTTCCAGCAGGGTTTTTAACCACTGCTGACCTCGCTGCATGGAAATATTGCTCATGATCCCCCTGTTGCCTTTTTCTTAGCACTTTTTGGTTCAAATGGCAATGCCTTTTGTTCTGCGACTACTGCTTCTTTCTCTTGGGTTGCTACAATTTTTTGCAGTTCTTCTGGTAGAGGTTCGCGGGATAGAAGATAAGTTTGGGCGGTTTGGAAGATATTACCAATCACCATATACATCAGTACCCCTGCTGGTAAGGGGAAGAACAAAAACATTCCAGAAAAAATAACTGGAGTGATTTTGTTAACTGTATCTTGCTGCGGATTGCCACCACTGGAATTTTGCCCAGAAAGCATTTGGCTAACATAAAGGCTGATTCCAAAGGAGACGATCATAGCGACGATATCCCAGTGGATTGTACCATCTGGATCAGTTGCGCCAACCCTTCCTAAAGCATCAATAAATAGAAAGCCTTTGTCTGCTGCTAATCCAGGAATTGTTCCTTGAATAGTGACTTCTCCTGGTTGCAAGGCTTCTACATTACCTTGGGCATCAATTTTTATCCTATCTTCACCTTTGGTGACTTTCCAATCAGGAATGAGCTTATTTTCTGGGTGTTCTGCTAAGAGTACCTGAAATGGTTTGCCCTCAACGGTTTGATATTGGATCTTAGTTTGTTCTCCCACCGTTAATTTGTTACCACTAGGAAGGATGGCAGCTACTTTAACGTGTTCTCCATCAGCAATATAAATATTTTGAGGAGCAGTGGCAAAGGCTTGCGGTTGAATTTGTTCGATTTGTTCTGCGGGAAAGATTTGCAGGTTAACGCTGTAGTTCGCACTTGCAAAAGGCGAACCCCGTAAAGTGGCAAACAGCGCTAATAAGACCGGCATTTGCACTAGTAATGGAAAACAGCCTGCTAAAGGATTGCCAAATTCTTTTTGAACATTGACCATTTCCTCTTGCTGCTTTTGCGGATCATCCTTATAGCGCTCTTTGATTTCTGCCATCCGCTTCTGCATCAGAGGTTGTACAATTCGCATTTTCCGCATGTTGCGAATTGAGCCAGCACTCAGGGGATAGAGCGCGAAGCGGACTATCAGGGTCAAAGCAACGATCGCCAATCCGTAGCTAGGCACAATACCATAGAAAAAATCTATGATTGGCAGCATCACGTTGTTCGAGAGAAAGCCGATACCAAAATCCATTATTCTGAATTCAACCTGAGGTACTGTAAACTAACTGAATCTAATTTATCTAAATCATAAATTATGTGCGACTACCCTTTGCTACGGATAGCCGCACATCCAAAAGGGGCATTGGGCATTGGGCATTGGGATATTGGGCATTAGTTATTTTTTCCTTGCTCCCTCTGCTTCCCCTGCTCCCCCTGCTCTCCTGCTCCCTACTCCCATCACTTGTTAGCAGCAGCGCTATATTCGGGATTTTTTGCAGCAATTCTTTCGTTGATGTAGTCATAGACTTCCCGAAACTTAGGAATTGCCCGCAATTCTAGACGACTGCCGTTTCTTAGGGTTAGTACCATATCTCCCCACAAGCCAATGCCACGTGGAACTGTAACGACTTTGACAATTTCTGAGTAAATTATGTCAGTGCGATCGCGTCCCTGCCAACCTCCTGTCACGGTAATTCGGCGATCGGTGATGCGAAAACGCAGCCACAATGCTCTGACAATTGCCCCAACTGTTAATGGTATCCCGACAATGGTTAGCCCAATCAACAGGTTGACAATCAAATCCCCAATATGGGGGCCACCTTCATAATAAACATCTTCACGAATTCCCATCGAACACCTCAGCTTGTGCCAACAACTGCTCTAATTCTTGCAGAAATTGTGGGCTTACGCACTTAGATTCTGCTGTTGTGGGTTTAACAATGAACACTAGCCGCCATCCTGGTGATAATTTGGGCAGCAAGCTATATAAAGCAGAAGTAATTTGCCGTTTGATTCGGTTGCGAACCACTGCCCTTTTGCTTACTTTTGTGCTTATCGAAATGCCAATCCGCGTGCTGGCAAGATGTGCTGAGTCAGTTGCTTGTGTTGTCTGGGTGGCAGTGTCCAAAGAAGGTTTTGTTGAATATAAAGGCTTTAAGGCTCTCAATGTTAAATAAGAGCCATGACGCCGAATTCCTTCCCGGAAAACTGCCTGGAAATCCTTGCGGGATTTTAGCCGATTTGCTTTAGGCAAAGCCACAGATGCTCTTTTAGCTTAGATAAGCCCTAAACGCTTAGACGGTGACGCCCCTTTCTTCTCCTGGCGCTAATCACGTTCCTGCCATCTGGTGTCCGCATCCTAGCGCGAAAACCAGAGGTTCTTTTTCTCTTACGGCTAGTGCCGCCTAATGTTCTTTTCATACTCTTCTCCTGTTAGGTGATTTTTATAAAAACCCACAATCTTCAATTATATTACTTTATTAGGGAATAGGGAATAGGGCATTGGAAAGAGGACTTGGGGACTCTTGAGAATTGGGGACAAGGGGAAACACTTGTTGCAAGTTCTAATTTAAGTCCCCTTGTCCCCTTGTCTCCCCTGCCCCTGCTTCCCCTACTTCCCCTGCTTCCCCTGCCTCCCCTGCTCCCTCATCTCCCTACTCCCCACTCCCCAAAGTTAATTAATGCTCAAAATCCATGTACCCATGTAGCGCAATAGTGGCACATCGCCAGGGGAGAGAACTTGACAGCGAAAATAGTAAACTCCGCCGAAGGCTGGATTTTTAACGTTAGATAAGACTACCTCAACTCCACTACCTGCTGGTACTGGCTCTTCGGGAAAAATATTAATCAGCTTACCTTCTTTGTCCCATTTCACCTCAGAAAGCGGAACGGCTTTACCTTTGACTCGGACTTCAATTTTTTTCTGGTCAAAAGTTCCTTTGTAATAATCAGGGTAAGTAATGGCAAATTGACCAACAGCCAATTTCATTTTTTGGGCTGGAATCCTTAATATGTAACGATCCCAACCATTGGCTTGTCCACCAAAATCTAACCTAAAGGGTAGCTGATTTTCTTGTTTGACACCGCTAAACAGTGTAAATCCAGGTAAGCTTTGCGCCCAAGTCAAGGCTGGTAATCCAGTAACCAGAAAGCTAGTCACGGCTAAAGCAGAAAGTAAACGTCGCATAATCAGGCTTCCTCTACCAAAATATAAATCTGTTATCTAAAATAACTGTGTGTTAGTATTCGTTACTAAACTTTACTACTGACTTCCTGACAATTGACGTTCTATAACAAAAAAAAGTGCCATCTTTACTGAGCTTTAGGCGGCAGCAAAATTACTTAGTCATAAATTTACTATGTACTCGATTGACTTCATTACCCTTACAGAGTAATGATTTGATGAGTATGTTGGTCAAATTTTGAACTCAATATAAACACGGTTGGGATTAGATTGTGTTTCCAAATATGTACAAGTGTATCTAAATTTGAGAATTTTGTTATAAAAATTGAGGCGTGCTATCAGCGATCGCCTGTTAAGTTGGACTAAATTGATTAAAATAAGTTGGAATCAGAGTCGTAATTATTAAAATTTGATTTGGAAATTATAAAGCTTTCAAAATTTGGTCAATATTACTCTATAAGAAAGGAATACCAAAATTTCTTAATCCCGAAAACAAGCTGAAGATAAAGATGCAAAATTTGGGAATCAATTTAGGATGTGCAATACGTAACCCTGTTTGCAACTATCTGAAAATATGACATCTGCGAACGGCAAAGTCAGGCTTTGCCTGGACAGCTAAGAGTGGGAGAGGAAAGTTTCTTTTGTTCAATCTACAAGTAAAATTCATGGGTGATGTTCCTGTCTAAGTACTGTGAGTGCAGGATATCCCTCATCTAGACAATCGCTTACTTGGCAGAGATTAGGTATTTATCTTCAGGAGATTTCATGAGAATAGCAGTTGCTAAAGAAATTGAAGTTTGTGAACGTCGTGTGGCATTAATTCCTGACACCGTTGCTCGATTGGTAAAACAAGGTTTGGAAGTTTGGGTAGAAGCAGGTGCAGGAGAACGATCATTTTTTGGCGATTCTGACTATGAAGCCGTAGGAGCCACAATAATCAGCGATACTGCCAAATTATGGGGCGAAACAGATATTCTGTTGAAAGTCAGCCCACCGCAAGAACGAGAAGATGGACGCTCAGAAATTGATTTGTTAAAGGAAGGGGCTGTTTTAGTCAGTTTCCTTAATCCCTTGGGAAACCCCGTTGTAGCACAGCAACTAGCAAATCGGAAAGTTACAGCCTTGAGTATGGAAATGATTCCCCGTACTACCAGGGCGCAAAGTATGGATGCTTTGTCCTCGCAAGCTTCATTAGCAGGTTACAAGGCTGTATTAATTGCCGCAGCTGCATTACCGAAATATTTTCCGATGTTAACCACAGCCGCAGGCACGATCGCTCCAGCGAAAGTATTTATTATGGGTGCTGGTGTAGCCGGATTGCAAGCGATCGCTACCGCCAGACGCTTGGGAGCAGTAGTAGAAGCCTTTGATATCCGTCCCGCCGTCAAAGAAGAAGTGCAAAGCTTAGGGGCAAAATTCGTTGAAGTCAAATTAGACGAAGAAACCGTTGCTGCTGGCGGTTACGCCAAGGAAATCTCTGAGGCTAGCAAACAACGTACTCAAGAAGTTGTTGCTGAACACATCAAAAATTCTGATGTCGTAATTACTACCGCCCAAGTACCTGGGAGACAAGCACCACGGCTAGTTACAGAAGAAATGGTGGCACAAATGAAACCAGGTTCAGTAATTGTGGATTTGGCTGCTGAACAGGGTGGTAACTGCGCTTGCACCGAACCCGGTAAAGATATTGTCTGGAACGGCGTGACAATTATCGGCCCCATCAATCTCCCATCATCGATGCCAATTCACGCCAGCCAATTGTATGCCAAGAACGTAACTTCGTTGATGCAATTGCTAATTAAAGACAAAGCTTTGCAGGTGGACTTTAGCGACGACATCGTTGATGCAGCGTGCGTTACCCATGCTGGTGAAATTCGCAATCAACGAGTGCGAGATGCGCTACAAGCTTTGAATACTCAACAACCGGCGGTTAATTAGGGACTGGGAATTAGGGACTAGGGACTAGTGACTGGGGACTAGGAAATAGATACTTAGCAATACTTTCTCAGTACCCAATACACCAATACCCAATCCCCAGTACCCAATCCCCAGTACCCAATACCCATTCCTAAAAGGAGTTTTGATTTCATGACAGAGGCATTACTTGCTGCTTTGTTTGTATTTGTATTGGCATCTTTTATCGGTTTTGAAGTCATCAATAAAATCCCACCGACTTTACACACGCCCTTAATGTCAGGCTCAAACGCGATTTCTGGCATTTCGGTACTTGGGGCAATAGTGGCATCAGGTGCTAGAGAAACAAGTGTATCAGTAATTCTTGGTTTAATTGCTGTAGTACTAGCTACAGTAAATGTTGTAGGTGGCTTTCTAGTCACAGATAGAATGCTGCAAATGTTCAAGAAGAAGGAGATTAAGGCGTGAGCGACTTTTTACCAACTGGCATTCAGCTGACATATTTAGTCGCTGCATCCTTATTCATTTTTGGTTTGAAAAAGCTGGGTTCACCAGCTACAGCGCGAAATGGTAATGTGATTGCATCTGTGGGGATGCTGCTGGCAATTGTGGCAACAATGCTGGATCGGCATGTGTTGAACTACGAGATGATATTGTTAGGCTTGGCGATTGGATCGGGAATTGGTGCGATCGTTGCCTACAAAGTCCAAATGACCGAAATGCCCCAAATGGTGGGTTTACTCAACGGTTTAGGCGGTGCGGCTTCAGCATTAGTAGCTGTTGCCGAATTTTGGCGATTATTGGATTCTGGCGCACCCGTACCCCTAGATGTGAACATTTCCATGCTATTGGACGTGTTAATTGGTGGTGTTACCTTCACAGGTAGTTTTTTAGCCTTTGCTAAATTGCAAGGTTTAATTAGCGGTTCCCCGATTACATTTCCTTTCCAGCAACCATTTAACCTGTTGCTTCTGGGTGCTTATTTGGTAGGCAGTGTCTATTTAATCATTACACCAGATAGCTTACCCATATTCTTGGGGGTGGTAGCTGTTTCCTTAGTGCTGGGTGTGATGTTCGTCATCCCCATTGGTGGCGGCGATATGCCGGTGGTAATTTCGCTGTTGAACTCCTTGTCAGGTGTGGCGGCTGCTGCTGCTGGATTCGTGGTGATGAACAATATGTTGATCATCGCTGGTGCTTTGGTAGGAGCATCTGGCTTAATCCTCACCGAAATTATGTGTAAGGCGATGAACCGCTCTCTCTTCAGTGTGCTGTTCAGCGCTTTTGGTACAGGATCTAGTTCTGGTGGTGCTGCTGCTAGTGGTGCTGCGATCGATCAAACCGTCCGCAGTATCGATCCCGAAGAAGGGGCGATGATGTTGGGTTATGCGCGTTCTGTGGTAATTGTGCCTGGTTATGGTATGGCAGTTGCCCAAGCGCAACATAGCGTCCGGGAATTGTCAGATCAATTAGAAAAAATGGGCGTTGATGTCAAGTATGCCATTCACCCCGTTGCTGGGAGAATGCCAGGGCACATGAATGTGTTGCTGGCAGAGGCAAATGTGCCTTATACGCAGTTATACGACATGGATGATATTAATCCCCAGTTCGATCAAGCGGATGTGGCTTTAGTAATTGGGGCAAATGATGTGGTAAATCCGGCGGCACGGAGTGATACAAATAGCCCGATTTATGGTATGCCGATTTTGGAAGTAGATCGGGCGAAGCAGACGATTGTAATTAAGCGCGGGATGAGTACGGGTTTTGCCGGTGTAGATAATGAGTTGTTCTACAAGGATAAAACTACGATGCTTTTTGGTAGCGCGAAGGATATGGTGGCGAAGTTGGTTTCGGAAGTGAAACAACTTTAACGAACCGCAGAGGCGCAAAGAGCGCAAAGTAAAGAAACGATTAGAGATTTGGCTTGCCTTGGGGATATGATGCTTCTAAGGCAAGTTTTTTTGTTGAAAAATTACATCTGACGCAAAAGTACAAAGAATACCGCGAGTGCGTCTCGTAGAGAAGCCCGTCGAAGGCATCGCTCTAGCAATATAATTAAGACTGCGGTGTAACACTGCGCGGATCTACAACTACAATTGCAGAAAAACGTTTAAAGTCATCAATATTAAATGTAAGTAGATGTGTAATCTGGTGTGTTATCATCGCCGCAACTAAACGTGCATCATGCACCTGTTTTCCCATGACTTGGTATTTAATAATTAGAGATTCCCATTCACCAAAAATAGCAGGTGTATCAAGGTGTAGTATAAATATCTTCTTAAGTTTATCAGTTTCTTCTACTGCTTGAGCGGTGGATAAACCTAAACCATTACTATTAATTGGTCTTGTAGCAACAGCCCAAAACTCAATGAGATTTTGTGGAATTATATATAAGAATTCCCCTTGTCTCTTAAGCATCAATATCGCTTTTTGAGTATCAAAGTGCATTGAGCTATTCTTCTGCACCAAACGCAGTAAAATATTAGTATCCACCAAATAGCTCATAACATTTCATCTTCTCTGGTGTAAATACTCTCTCGACTAATCGCTGCATCTGAAAGTGCTGGTGCTAAAGAAAAAGCAGGACTATTTATTAAATCTGTTAATATAGTTTCCCATTCTTCCTGAGTTGATACTTGATAAAAAAAACTTTCTTCATGGCTGGTTAAACTTTTTTCAATCAGAGATGCAAGATAAGCCTCTACTGATAAACCTTGTGCAGCAGCTTCAGCAATCAGCCGAGCCTCTATTTCTGGTTTCAATTGTAGCTGTATAGTCATTTGTTGCCTCCTAATTCCCTGAGTTGTAGAAGTCTTTATCTGGATAATGACAAAAGTCTTCTCCCTCTAAGTCAGAGAATATATTTAATTCACTACCAGGTGCATAATCTGCAATAGCTGTCACTACCGCTAGTGTTAATTGGCGTTTTTGCTCATCTTTGGTAAGTGAGTGTTTTTCTTGAAGAACTAATTGCAGGGCTGACTCAGCTATCTTCAGGCGATCGCTTATGCTCAGGTTTGGGAGTGCTTGGAGAATTTCTTTAGTTTCCATATTAATTCATAGAGCAACTTATATTACTAATGCTAGTGAAATTATAATAAGCGATCGCCTGAAAAATCGTCACACTGCGTAGGCGTTCGGGTAGCGTCTCGTAGAGAAGCCCGCCAAAGGCATCGCCAGCAAAATCTCTACTCTGTGATTATAATTAATTTGGGAAGAAGTCAGAATCTAAAGTTTCATCAATAGAAAAAGGATAGTTTTTAGGAAAAATAGACAGAGGAAGCCCTGTTTCAATAGATGCTTCTTTTCTAGCGTGTTGATAACAACTGTCAAAAACTTCCGTGTAATAGTATTTTAAGCTAGGACTATCTACAAATGCTTCTTGTAATCTTTGACGATGTTCATAGATTGTATATAACCAGCTATTGGATCGGTTCTGGGGTTGAAATTTGTATTTGAGAAGGTGCATTAAAAGCACTCTAAGATTACTCCTTAAAGCATTTTTATCACTTCTTCCCATACTTTCAATTTCTTCAATTAAATTTTCTAACTCTAATTCTAAAAAATTTTTGTTTTTTAATAAATCAACAGTGTGTTCTAACCACAAATGATAATCTTGTGCATAGAGACTATTGGTTTTAGGAACAGATTGATTGTTCATAATCTTCTCCTTTATGGATATATAATTTTAACATTACTTCGATGTTATCCAATTGAATCGCCTGAATTGACGAGAATATCTGCAACAGCAGAGCTACGCGTACTGTCTGGTAGAGTTGGCATCATCTGATTTTTTTAACTAACTGTTCGTTTCATTGGGATTTCTATCCAGAATTCACAGCCTTTGCCAGGTTCAGAAACACACTTGATATTACCGCCGTGTTTTTCCACAATAATTTGGTAGCTAATAGATAACCCTAAGCCAGTACCTTGTCCAGGTTGTTTGGTGGTAAAGAAAGGTTCAAAAATGCGCGATCGCTTAACCTCTGGAATTCCACAACCATTATCAGCAATCCAAATTAGAATCGTATTCCCGGATATCACTTCTGTACGAATCCATATTTTAGGATTGTCAATTATTTTTGCAGCTTTTTCTGTGTTTTCTAATGCATCGATCGCATTGTTAAGAATATTCATAAACACCTGATTCATCTGGGCCCCATAGCAGACTAATGGAGGTAATTCACCATATTGTTTAACTACCTCAATAGCAAAAGAATTAGTCTCTGGTTGCAGTCGATGTTGTAAAATCAACAAAGTACTGTCGATGCCTTCATGAAGATCAACGGGCTTCATTCCTGTTTCGTCGAGTCGAGAAAAACTTCGCAATGATAAGACTAGTTGAGAGATGCGATCTGTCCCTATCCTCATTGAAGTCAAAATTTTAGGCAAGTCATCACTAATAAAATCTAAATCCAGTGCTGCTGCTTGCTTTTGAATTTCTCCTGTTGTCTTAGGATACTGTTTTTGATAGAGGCGCAGTAATTTTAATAAATTTTCGGCATGTTCAGTAACATAAGTAATGTTGCCATAGATGAAACTAATCGGGTTGTTAATTTCATGTGCTACACCAGCAACTAACTGCCCTAAACCTGCCATTTTTTCACTTTGAATCAATTGGCTCTGAGTGTGCTGTAATTCTTTAAGAGTCTGAGTAATTTCTTCTTTTTGACGTTGAGTTTGTTCGAGTAATTCCGCTTGTTGAAGTCCTACCCCCAACTGAGTACCAATCTGCATCAGCAAATCTACCTCATCCTCTTGCCAATCACGGGGCTTGATATTTTGATAAGCTGCTAGTAATCCCCAAAGTTTCTCGCCCTGAAAAATCGGCACAATCATATATGCCCTAATCTGCATTAGCTCAAGCAGGGCAATATGACAGATAGAATAATTGGCGCTGTAAATATCTTTAATGGCACAACTTTTGGCATTAGCAAACCTTCCGCCTTGCGTTTCTTGTAAGTAATCATCTGCAACTACAGGTACAATTTCCCTTATTGGTATACAACCTTGGGCTAAAGACTCAGCAACAAATTCGCCACTCCAATCAGCCCCGAATCGATAGATTGTGACTCGATCAACTTCCAATAGTCGCCGGACTTCTTCTGTACTGGTGGCAAAGATAGTATGAATATCAAGAGACTGGCGAATTTTCTCCACCGTTGCGGCTAATGCCTTTTCTCTTTCGGCTGCTTTCCGTTCTCGTGCAGCAGCTTGAGCCAGTTTTTGGGCTTGCACCTGCATCTGTTTCAAAGACTCAGCTTGCTGTAATGCTACCCCCAATTGAGCGCCAACTTGTGCCAATAAGTTGATTTCCTCATCTTGCCAATAACGAGGCTGGGAATTTTGATAAGCTACTAGCAATCCCCACAATTTTTCGCCCTGAGAAATTGGGACGAAAACTTCATTTCGTGCATACTTGCCTGCTTGCTTTCCTTGTACAAAAACGCCTTCTGTCACAGGCTGTGGCTTAACCACTGGTGTCCAGCCATCAACAATAGAATCAGCGACAAATTCGCCACTCCAATCAGGATAGAAGCGATAAATTGCTACTCGTTCTACTTCTAATAACCGACGGACTTCTTGAGTTGTGGTTTTAAAGATGGCTTCAATATCAAGAGATTGACGAATTTTTTCTACTGTGTTTGCTAAGGCTCTTTGTCTTTCGGCAGCTTTGCTAATCTCTGCTGCTTGGGTTTGCATTTGTTGGATAAATTCCGCTTGCTGCAAAGCTACACCTAGTTGTGTACCCACTTGGGTAAGCAAGTAAACCTCATCTTTTTGCCAATCACGAGTTTTGGCATTTTGGTACACTGCTAGCAAGCCCCAGAGCTTCTGACCGTGGTAAATGGCAATGATCGCATAAGCTCTTGCTTGATATATCTCTAAGATTTTAATGTAGCAATCGCTAAAGCCTGAATTGTAAATATCATTACAAACACGGTACACTTCACAGCGACTGAAGCTACCACCCTCTGTATCTTGTAAGTAGGTGTCAGCGACTGGAGGTTTAGCTAAATCTTTGGCGCTACATTCACTGACGTTTTCACTCACTTCCGGTCGCTGCAATTGCTCATCTATGAGGGAAATCCAACCCTCTGCTACTGATTCAAACACGAATTCACCGCTCCAATCGGGATTGAAGCGATAAATAGCCACGCGGTCAGCATTTAGCAGTTGCCTAAGTTCTCCGGTGGTTGTGTGGAAAATGTTTTCCAAGTCTAGAGACTGACGAATTTTCTCAATGGTTATGGCGATGGTTTTTTGCCATTGGGCTGCTTTTTCTCTGGCTTTTGCTTGTGCTAGTTCTGCTGATTGTAGTTTTACTTGTTCTAGGTAATCTGCTTGCTGTAAAGCAACTCCCAGATGTTCGGCGATTAATTGCACAAACTCAATTTCTGATGCTTCCCATTGCCGAGGGTTACTACACTGATGAATACACAGCAATCCCCATAAATCTTTACCTTTGATTAAGGGGGCAATTATACTAGCACGTACTTGGAATCTTTCTAAAATCTGGATGTAGCAATCACTAGCATTAACTTGATAAATATCAGCTATTGCTCTAATCCGACCTTGCTGATATAGCCCTGCGAACTCCTCACTAAAGCAGTGGTCGCGCAATTTGGCTGCTAGTGCCGAATCCCATTCTGTTGCCACATCTTCATAGATAAATTCCCCTTCCCATGCCAAATCAGGATAGAAACGAAACACGCCAACCCGATCGCTTTTCAGAAGCTGGCGAACTTCAGTGACTGTAATTTTGAAGATGGTTTCTATATCTAGAGACTCGCGGATGCGGGCAATAACTCCAGATAATGCTTTTTGTTGCTCATTCTGATGTAAGGAGGATGTCACATCTGAATGAGATTCTTGCTGTTCTGAATTTGGTTCTATGGGTTGAGTCGTAGAGGAGTTTTCCATTCCCAGTGGGACTTTAAATATTGGAAGTCTTCTATCTCATGATTCCCGTTGCGATCGCAAAGGTAACAGTTCTTTTCTGGAAATCCCATAAAAAATAGTGTAGGGAAACGATAATATCGTGTCCCTACAAAAACATTTCTCAACCACGAGAAAATTATCGCCGCTTGGGAGTGGCGCTGCGGCTACTGCGTTTGTCATCATCTCGGCGACGGCGATCGCGCCAATCTGCCACGGTCAAATAACCAATACCACCAGTGACTACTACGAGTAGCACTAGGGCTACTATTGTTAAAATACTCAAAAATGGACTTTCCACGATGCCTCTACAGTCCGTTACGTCCCCAAACTACCATTGCAATTGACCAAGTAAACACAACTAACAGTGATACCCAACCTAGTGTCAAAATCTCCATAGTCCCGCTTTTCAAATAATTACAAAAGGTTTCTAATATCTATCATACAGGGATTGGGCAGGCTCAGATTTGTTTATAAATGAGATTATAAGTTGGACGTGCGATGTCTACAATGGTCACTGACTTGTACTGAGCGCAGCCGAAGTGGGGGCTGCGCCTACACCATTTTTTATTGGTACGCTGGTACTTCAGGCATTAAACCAATTCGCAATTCGCAATGGGCTAACGCCCCGCTCCGCTAACGCAATTCGCAATTACGTTTTGTGACGGGGATTTAGACCCCGACACAAAACGTGCTGCCTATCTTGCTGGGGACTTAAACCCCCAAAGTTCGTTAATAAAGACAAATGTAAAAACTTAGCGATCGCGCTTTCCCACTTGATAGTTTGGGAATACTAGGCTTATGCGTAGATATTTCAAATCCAGGAACCCCTAGTATCATGCCGACGTTTTTCAACTATCCTTTCCACTCTAATGGTTTTGTTGCCCACGGACATTGTTATCTGTGGAAAACTGGATTAGTTTGGCTTCACATTACTTCTGATGCCACGATCGCTCTTGCCTATTATTCCATTCCTTTCCTACTGATTTACTTTATTTCCAAGCGCAAAGACGTTCCTTTCAATGGAGTCTTTATGTTATTTGGTGCTTTTATCATTGCCTGCGGTACTGGACACTTGATGGATATTTGGACGCTTTGGCATCCAGACTATTGGATTGCAGGTGGTTTAAAAGCTTTAACTGCCATTATTTCAATATATACGGCATTTGCATTATTTTATCTCATGCCTCAAGCTCTAACACTACCCAGCCCAGCGCAGTTAGAAGTGATCAATCGAGCGCTTTCAACTGAAATTGTAGAACGCAAGCACATCGAGAAAGAACTACGCGTTGCACAGGAAGTCACTCAAAACTCCAGCCAAGCCAAGAGTGAATTTCTCGCCAATATGAGTCATGAGCTACGCACACCTCTTAACGGTATTCTGGGCTATACACAAATTCTCCAACGCACAGAATCTTTAAGTGAGAAAGGACGCAAAGGAGTTGGCATTATTTATCAATGTGGTTCCCATCTTTTAACCCTAATTAATGATGTCCTGGATCTTTCTAAAATAGAAGCCCGAAAACTAGAATTGTATCCTGTAGATTTCTACCTGCCTGCCTTTATAGATAGCGTGACTGAAATTTGTCGTATCCGAGCAGAACAAAAAGTCATCGCATTTCATGTCGAACTCGATCCTGATTTGCCAATAGGCATTCATGCTGATGAAAAACGCTTGCGGCAAGTACTGATTAACTTGCTTAGTAATGCGATCAAATTTACTAATCAAGGTAGTGTCACTTTCAAAGTTCAGGTCATTAATCAAGAATCAAACGCCAATGGAAAAACTGATTACAAAATTCGCTTTCAGGTAATAGATACTGGCACGGGTATAATCCCTGAACAAGCCGAGAAAATCTTTCAGCCCTTTGAGCAAGTGGGAAATCAGAAACGACAATCTGAAGGTACAGGCTTGGGATTAGCAATTAGCCAACAAATTGTTTTGTTGATGGGTAGTCAAATTCAGGTGCAAAGTATCTTAGGTAAAGGTAGCACTTTTTGGTTTGAGGCAAAATTGCCAGAATCTAAAGACTGGGCAAAGGTTTCTAGAGTGGTTGAGCAGGGAACCATTATTGGTTATCAAGGAGAAAGGCGCACCATTTTAATTGCAGATGACAAATGGGAAAACCGATCAGTAATTGTAAATTTACTAGAGCCTGTTGGGTTTACTGTTGTAGAAGCTAGTCAGGGTGAGGAAGCATGGGAACAGGCTCTAGTCTACAAACCGGACATGATTATCACTGATCTAGTGATGCCTGTATTGAATGGATTTGAGTTGATCGAACGTTTGCGCCAGTCTGGGCCATTTAAAGAGATTGCTGTTATCGCTTCGTCAGCCAGCGTATTTGCTATCGACCAGCACAAGAGTATTGATATCGGTGCAGATGCATTTCTACCAAAGCCTATAGAAGCTGAAACTCTGCTGGAAATACTACGACAATTTTTGCAACTGGAATGGATTTTTAACGTTAAGGTAGACGCAATAAAAAAAAACTTATACAGGTGGTTTAAATCAATCAAATGAGATGATTTATCCTGCTAAAGAGGTTTTACAAGAGTTACTTGATCTGACACAAGACGGCGATATTCAAAAAGTTTTAGAACTTGCTGAAAAACTTTTTGCATCTGATAAGCAGTTAAGCATTTTTACCCAGCATATTGTCCAACTTGCTAGTAATTTCCAACTCAAACGTCTGGAAACTTTTATTGTAAGTATTCAAGAGTCAGAATAAATGAGACAATCTGCAAAAATATTTCAATATTTCATGGTTTAGCAGAAAGCGCATCAGTTCGTTTTATTACTATACCAATTTCCTAATCAATAGCTTCAGTAAGTTAATAAATTACTAATTTACTATAGGACTCATATTTGATTTTTGAACAGAACTCAGTACACTTTTATTCCTTCTTCCCAGTCCCCAGTCCCCAATCCCCAGTCCCTTACTTCTACAAGTGATTCAAAAATCAAATCGGATTGCTATATGCTGATTCGATTCTGTTAGCGATAACGGGGCGTTTAGCCCATTCTAACTCCTGACTTCTGAATTCTTTTATTCAAGAATACATCAATTAATTTCAGTTAAATTCCAATTTAAAATTAATCATGGGTAAAACTGCAAATAACGGATTTATTTTGATTGTGGATGATAATCCGACAAATTTATCTGTCCTGTGTGAAGCACTCAATAGTGAAGGATTTCGTTTCCGTGTTGCAGTCGATGGAGAAACTGCGATCGCTCAAGCCGAACGTAATCAACCAGAGTTGATTTTGCTGGATGTACAAATGCCTGGTATTGACGGTTTTGAAACTTGTCGCCGCCTTAAAGCCAATCCTGTTACCCAAAACATTCCGATTATTTTCACCACTGCTTTAGCGGATACGGAAAGCAAAACGAAGGGATTTTCCCTTGGAGCAGTAGATTATATCCCAAAACCGTTTGCACAAGAGGAAGTCATTGCTAGAGTGCGCGTACATTTACAACTCAAACAATTGACTGAATCTTTGGAACAACAAGTTAGCGATCGCACCAAGGCTTTGCAACAAGCCCAAGTCCAACTAGTGCAACAAGAAAAACTATCAACACTCGGAGAGTTAATCGCTGGTATTGGGCATGAAATCAACAATCCCATCAACTTTATTTCCAGCAATATTCCACCCTTGCAAGAATACATTTCAGGAGTAACAAAGTTGCTTTTACTGTATGAACAAGAGTATCCCAACCCAACAGCCAAAATTACTACTGCTATTAAGGACTTGGATCTTAATTTCGTTCTTGAAGATATGGTAAAAATTTTGAACTCTCTCGAAGTAGGAAGCGAACGAATTCAGAACCTTTCTAATTCACTCCGCAACTTCTCTCGCTCGGATAGTGATACCAAAATATCTGCTGATTTACACCAAGGTCTAGATAGTACACTAATGATATTGCAACACCGCCTCAAAGCTAATGGCGAACGTCCCGGCATTGAGGTTATTAAAAATTATGGAGTATTGCCAGAGGTAAACTGCTATATCGGGCAGATGAATCAAGTATTTATGAACATTTTGGCAAATGCAATTGATGCCCTTGATGAAGCTATAATGCTAGGCAAAATGAGCAATCTAATTCCTCAGATTAAAATTGCAACAGAAATAGATTCTGAACAATTGGTTATAATTCGGATTGCTGACAATGGGATTGGTATTCCTGAACGGTTAAAAAAGCGCTTATTTGAGCCGTTGTTTACCACAAAAACTGTTGGTAAAGGTACTGGACTTGGCTTGTCGATCGCATATCAAATAGTTGTAGAGAAACACAAAGGTGTATTAGAAGTAAATTCTCAACCAGGTATGGGAAGCGAGTTTATTATCAAAATTCCCGCATAAGGGCAGGATTTAATTAATTACAAAGCTGCTTTAGCATTTATCATACTGAAGAGGAAGGAAAATCTCAAGACCTAATCCCTAATTTCTATATAGAGTGAACTCAATTTTAGATGCTCAACTGATGAGAGAACGCCTAGAATCCCTGAAAGCTGGAATAATTGGGGGTTTATCTGTGTGTTTTGCTTTTGCTCTTTCTAGTCTGTTGAATACTTTCGTACTGGCAAAGCATTTTCAGACACTCGCATGTCTGCAAAATGATCTTGACTGGCACTTGTGGGTAAGTGGTGCAGTTGCAACTTTTACTGGCTTATTATTTGGTGTCACCTACCGCTATATCATCCGCTCAGATAAAAATCTCCAACTCAAAGCTGGTGGTGTACTAGCCTTTGGCTTGGTACGGGGATTAACTCAGATAGAACTTGGCTGGAATTCCAACAGCACAATTTGGCCTTTTTTGGTGTTGGCGGGAGAAAGTGTGTTGTGGTTTGCATTAGGTGCGATCGCTCTTAATGTCGCTATTCAACTTCGTTGGGTTAAACCTTTTTCATCAATCTAAATTCCCTATCTCCCTAAATAAAAATATAATTTATTACTAATATCTAATATGGAAATTAAAATATCCCACTATTATCTTATCGTCGATCTAGAGGCTACGTGCTGTGATAGTGGGACTATTCCCCGTCATGAAATGGAAATTATCGAAATTGGTGCAGTGATGCTCAATCGAGCAACCTGGGAAATTGATTCTGAGTTTCAGCAATTCATTCAACCTGTAAGACATCCGCAACTGACAGATTTTTGTACCAAATTGACTAGTATTCGGCAGCAAGATGTTGAGGAAGCGCCAAAATTTATAAAGGCAATTTCTCGCTTCAAAGAATGGATTTATTCATTTCCCAATCATATTTTTTGCTCTTGGGGCAATTACGACAAGAAGCAATTTATTCAAGATTGCGCGTTTCATAATTTCCCTTATCCTTTTAGTTCCGAACACATCAATATCAAAGAAGAATTTTCAGAATATCTTAGTGTGTCTAAAAAATTTGGCATGGCACAGGCTCTCAATGAGTTGGGGATAGAATTAAAAGGTATACACCATCGTGGCATTGATGATGCTCGCAACATTGCAGCTATCTACAGACAGATTAAAAGTAAGCTGAATAATGGGTAAATAGTAAAGTACCATCTTCAACTGTTGCGGTGCATTAGGAAGATATAGCGCTTTCGGTACTTATCTCACTTGGTTAGTAATTCAATTTAATCAAGGTACAGCTAGATAAACGTGATGGAAAAAGACAAGCGATCGCTATCCGAACCAAGGCGTTACTAGCCAAGGAACTTACTTAAGATGTAGCTTTTGTTACTTATGCGGTATCAGATTAATAATTATTATATCTAGACAAAAGGATTTTTGGAGGAAGAATTTTTCTTACTGGGCGAGTATTCAGAGCAATTCATCGCTTCTTCAGTGAGAACAATAGAAGGGTTTACCGCACATTTTAAATAATGATTATTAGAATAAAAACTACAGTTTTTACAGGGAAGTTTGTGTAAAGATTTGGTAGGAAACACCATTTTATAATCTAAAAATGCCCGGATTTTTCGCAATATTAGGAAAAAAACCATCCAACTAATTACAAAGCCAACAGGAGATAAAGATATCACTATATCAGTAATAGTTAATTCATGTGTTTGTGCTTTATCTTTTGTTGCTTCACTCACGATTACTTGATGTAAGTTACTATTGGCTGCTACATTGTTCGGCAACATTTGAGAATGATACATATTATTTACCTTTACTATATGTCTTTAGGATTTTGATTTTTGTTAGCCAACTAGTTATTTGGAAACATATACTTATTATTACTGTGTCATCGTAATTATGTTGATAGCACTGTTTATTTAAGAACATTTAGACATTTTTTTAGGAATAAAATTCAGCATAATTCTATAGACAAGACTTGATTTTACGTAAATCATGACAAAATTATAAATCTTCCATATTACAGATGTAAACATCAAAAGATTTTGGAAAATAATGATATTTAGGATTTATGTTTATTGATCTGTTTTTTAATAAACAAATCACTACACATTTTTCAGTAGTTCAAGTTCTAATGTTTATAAGGGTTTAATTATAGGTTTAACAAAATAAAACTTCAGCCATATCTGTCAAGAGTTTTGCTTATATTTTTAAGTTATATACCCAAGGGGAGAAATTAGATTATGAGCTTTTAACTATAGGATTACTATTTGATTTTTGAACGGAATTAGGTATTGTAGAGTGTGTTAGAACGGAGTTCGTAACGCACTATTATCAAGGGTTTGATGCCGTACTCTCTGTGCTAACACATCCTACAGATATTTTCTCCAAATCAAACCGGATTCCTATAGATGCTTTTATGTTATAATAATATATGCAAAAATATTTTTATAAAGTTTCTTAACATCAAAACCATGCGACTTTGTAAGTTATATTTATTACAAAAGTTTTGAATGCAATGATTTTTGCATTGGTAGCTTATTTAGTAGAAGGTTTTCGCTGAAGATGGGGCTTTTGGAGTGCATGTAAATGGCCCCATACATTGGCAGTGATTAATTTTTTTGAGTATTTTTGCTCGAATTACTTGACAAATAAGTCCATGGCTATTTCATTGTCTGTGATCTAGCCCGGTTCAGAATTCATTCTGAGTCTAATAGTGAAAGTTGGTTGTCTAAAGACGATTCTAGCAGACGCTTTGCGAAAGGGTCTACGTTCCTCAACCTAACATACATTAGAGTTATTTTTTAGGCAAAACCTACCCAGTATTGCCAGTTGCGTAAGTCCTGAATACTTTTACGAGCGATCGCCAGGTAAATAGACTTGCACTGTAGGGGCACAATATTCTCATACATGTCAACAAAAGCCTAGAAATACCTTAACTGTTGGCTTCCTCACCCGCCTGAAACATCAGTTCCAGGCGAGACATGACTTTTACCTTAAGTTGACACCAATGAGCATTACTGTACCCTTACAGAAATTAAAGCTGCTGTAAGAATTATGAATTACGGATTTTTAAAGAGCGGTGTTTGTAACCGACTATGCATAGTAGAACAATTAGCAATAAAAGCGCTTTGATCATTGATGGCTCCACTACCTTCTTCACTTCCGTAGGGGTTTTAGGAGTAACATTACACGGAACCTCAATGATCTGTGTGTGATCAGAACCATTACCACTAGGAGTCAGATCGCATTCGCCTGTGTTGGTGAGAGACAAAGGTGGATTTCCTGAAGAAACAGATGAAACAGATGCTTGAGCTGAAGAACTATCGCCATTCAGTAGTAGAAGCAGAATTAAAGCAAGACCCCCAATTCCGAATATTGGCCAAAGTGGAAAGGAATCAGGACTGTCTTGTACCAAAACATCTCCCATAGAGGCAGGGGAAGTATCGAGGTTCATTACTTCTCCATCCAACGGTAGCGAATTATCACTCAGCAATATATCTCCTGGGATATCTTCTCCCAAGAGCTGACTAAATTCCTGTGGAATCGCGTTTATGGGACGTCCGAGTTCCCCACCATTTTCAGAGTATGGAAAGGATAGTACTTCAAAAATCCTCTGTTGGAGTTGGCTTGGATTTCCAGAATTCAACGCATTCAAGCCTGTAGAGATTTTATTGAAATAGAAATTTGTCATCTCTGGCGACAGACCTAAAGACTGAATCTGCTCCTTAATATTGGGAATTTTTGAGGCTTCCTCAAAGAGTAGTCGTCCGTATGACAACTTCAAGTCTAGTAATCCATTACGGAGGCTAACCGAGTTATTGGTTCCTGAGTATGGTGACCAGTAGAACTGCTTGGTTACAAGTCCGAGTCCTTCTACTGGATTCCGACCAACTGGTTGTCCAAGAAGGTATTGAGAACTATCCATGATTCCGGGGGATTGGTTTCTCCAAAATGAGGCGTAAGGCACTTTAGAGAGATTGGGATTGTTACCGTAAAAGCTAGCGAAATTCTGGAAGTTTTTTTCCCCACCAGCTGCTCGGATCAAGAGGTTTTGATAGCTAGTCCCCTCGTTTGAATCTAGTAATCGCTGGATTACCGATCCAGTTTTATTGCAAGTCAGACCAAATCCCACATCACATCCAGGAATGACTCGCATCTGGCTCAGATTCTGGTTATTGATTTGGTACTGGAGATACTCATACTCCAGTCCTGGTTGGATACCATAGCGTCCAATATTGAGTTGTGCAAAAGCAGATTGATACGTAGTGAGTACTACTGCAATAGATGAAAATACGATGGTCGCAAACCGAACCCCCTTCTCTACAAAATGCTCCGCAAACGGCATTGCAATTCTTTGAACGATTGATTTAGGCAAGATGCACCTCCATTAAATGACAGCAATTTTATTGATTGTTCACGTCCCTCTTTCAGTCCGTGGGGTTGATATTAATAGCTCTATAAATCCAATGGGTCGCAGCAATACAGCAGACTCACCGAGTCTGCAAACAGTATTCCTATCCTTGGTAGTTAAGATTAGGGATTGGGAGAAAATTTCTTTACGAGTTGAGTGAGGTTTGAATCCCCATCTATACTTATTTCACTCCCGACTCCCCACTCCCTAGTTCATTCAACTCTTAGGTAAAGAAATGTTGATTGTAATTCCGGTACCTTTGAGATTTCCTGATGAGAGCGTGTGATATAACACCAATCCCCGGTTTGGTTGATCGAAAAGAAACCCACGACGTGTGGGTTTGATCTTGCCTTCTTTTACTAACGAGACAAAGGCTTCTAAATACCTACGTATACCTTGACGGTTCTCTGGACTAGTATTTGTATGACGCTTAATCAGCATCATAAAGAAGTCCAAACTACGATTTTCCTGTCCCTGAATCAGACTGCCCTCATCTAGGAAAGAACTTGCTATGAGCCTGCCATCAACTTGTTTAACCTTAAATAGGGTAAAGTAACGCCCTTCTTTTTTAGGATCATTCGCATAACAGACCCAAGAACCCTCTTGATTCTGTATAAAACCTTGTTCTCCAAGGTAAGAAAGCAAAGAATTACTTGCTTTTGTTTGTACTGGAGGTAATAAATTATCAATGGGATCTAAAGAGCAAATCCTCTGCGTTGTTTTCTGTTGAGCAGCAGCAGGAGTCTGCTGGGTATCGACAGGCAGAGGCTTGTCATTAGCTATTGCCATAGTAGACATCGTAGCGATCGCAGATATTTGGAGAGCGATCGCTCCAAGCAAACGAACAATAATATTCATGTTTTTCCTGTTACTTTTGGTGATGTTGTTAAGAATCGAGTCATTACTAAATCAAGATTGATCTAGCAGTTCTAAATCCTTTTTTAGATTTAAGTGTTTCCTTCATTTGGTCGAGGTAACTTAAGTTTTCGACAATGAAATAGGGATTTTATATAGGTAACTACCCACAAAGAGAAATCAATATCTAAAATAAAACACACAATATTAATGTCTTATTTACAAGACAAATCTGGCTTTTCGATATTTTTACATATCCGAAAAACAACTGACTTAGTGTCAAAATTTTTCTATTTACTCTTGTCTAATTTTTTGCCATTTTAAGAGGGTTCTATACCTTCTTAGCTAGCTCTAATGATTTCTCAAAAAAGATTTTGTGAGCTATCTAGTACCTTATATAAGCATAATTTTAAAAGCTCTGTGCTTTGCACGTTGGCGCTTTTGTGGGTTTCCTTGGTGGGTTGAATAATTTTTCTTTTTTGGAGGTAGCGCACTTAACTAACTGTTTCAGCATGGTTAAAAGTTGATGTATAAAATAATATCTCCTAACAGTAAAATAATATTACCATGAGCTTGAGACATGCAACACTATTGTGGACAGTTATCAAAGTTGTACACGGTGAATTATAACTACCTCTTGTTTAAATTTCATGGCAAATAGCTGAGAATCAAAATCAATTTACTTATACGTTAGTAGTATTTTATAATCTAGTACTTTTGTTCTTAATATAGTTATATATGTTTTAAATATAACTTTGATTTACTAAGTATAAATTTTCTGATTTAGCAAGCTGTTGTTGCTATAGACCTTGTAAGCCAATACGCTTGGCTTTATGAAAAATTGTAGGTTGGGTTAAGCAAAGCATAATCCAACAAAGTCCCCGATCTGTTGGGTTTATTCCTCAACCAAACCCACGCAACTTAAGGTTTTTACACTAACCCAAGCGTATTACCTTCTAAGCGTCTAAGGTTCAGATATCCCAATAGAAACATTAAGTAGATCATTTGTCACAAAGAATTTAAATTTGTCCTGTAGGTAGAGGAACATCCTGAGCAAAGTTGATATATTTAGATGTTTAAGTAGTAACAAATGTTTGACTACAATTAAGATATTAACTTGGTATTTTTACAAGCCCTAGCAGTATGAATGTGGAATTTTTTAACAGGATTCCTTTGATGCCTTTAGTATTACTATGGCTGGCTTACACTCTCCTGGGATGGTATCTTGCTGCTCATCATATTATTTGGTTAGTAGGAGCTTTTGTCGCTGCTATGGTTATAGCTGTAGCGCGGAAAAGTATTTCTTGGTTAGAGCGTTTAGTTGAATTTGGGTCTAGAACTTTAGCTGTTATATTATTTTTGAGTATATCAATTGCTTTTGTAGCAACTTGGTCGCTATTATTAAGGCTTTTTCTCATACCCCTAGCAACTACGCTTCTAGCTGATTTGGAAATGCGCTTTTCTGGCTTCGACAAGCCAGATTCATTTTGGGTTTTAACAGTCGTAGCAATATTAGGTTTGGTGATTGGCGAATTGATAGATATTTTACTTTTTCCCAGTAGCAGATACTAAAGGAATAAAGGTAAAAAAAGATTTTTGTTATTTAATCTGAAGTTTTAGGCGATCGCTGTCTCTAGCTATTTGATAAAACGAAGCACGATTACCTACTATTAGTCAATCATTCTCTAGACTAGTATAAATATCACTAAAGGAAGACGTTTTATTGAGTTAGATTTTCTAGCCTATTACCAGAATTAAGACAAGTTAATAATGTAAATACTTCTGAAAAAAATCAGAGGTAGATAGATGACATTAGGGGCTTAACAGTAAACTGGGGCATTGTTCCTTGTCTCACATTAAGTTGCTATTGTTATCAAAACCATAGATGTTGTCTAGCAATAGAAATTGGAACGATCGCTGTAGAGAGACTGCTCTGAATGTGGCGAGATGGATATTCCCGTTTGCAGGCATATCACTGAGGATTGTCATTTTTGAGTCACATTTGTTTTGAACTATAGAGATATAGGTAAAACAGTGCAAAAAAAGATGAAACAAAGCGGCGAGTCCCCACTCAACACTAATAAGGAATTAATGTGAGTAGACGTAAAGACTATAGTTTGCTTCAGCAGTCAGCAACAACAGAAGTGGCAGCACCTAAGCCATCGCTAAGATTACCAGACGCAGTGGCTCTGATTGTCGGTATTGTCATTGGGGCGGGGATTTTTGAAACCCCTGCTTTAGTGGCAAATCAAGCAGGGAGTGATATTGCTGTAATGCTTTTTTGGCTAATTGGTGGTGTGGTATCTCTGATAGGAGCGCTGTGCTATGCAGAGTTAGCCACTGTCTATCCCGATGTTGGTGGTGCTTACTATTATTTGAAACGTGCATTCGGGCAAAGAGTCGCCTTTTTATTTGCCTGGGCGCGCATGACAGTGATTCAAACTGGTTCCATTGCTCTGTTGGCATTTGTTTTTGGCGATTATGTTTCTCAGATATGGCGGCTAGGAACATTTTCGTCTTCTATCTATGCAGCCATAGCGATCGCACTTTTGACTGCTTTGAACATCATCGGTTTGCAGCAGGGTAAGTGGACACAAAACTTGCTGAGTGCTGCAAAAGTTCTGGGTTTGTTGCTGGTAGTAATTTTTGGGCTTACCGCCATTCCCAATTCTGCCGCCCCTGTGGAATCTGCATCATCAGGAACGTGGGGATTGGCGATGGTGTTTGTGCTACTCTCTTACGGCGGTTGGAATGAAGCAGCTTACATCTCGGCAGAAATTCAAGATGGACGACGTAATATTGTGCGATCGCTAATGTGGAGTATTGGCATCATAACTGCCATTTACTTACTCATCAATCTGGCTTACCTGCGGGGGTTGGGATTAGCAAACATGGCCCAGTCAGAAGCAGTAGCCGCAGATTTAATGCGCTCTCTTTGGGGCGAACCGGGAGCCTTGTTTATCAGTGTATTGATTGCGATCGCTACTTTAGGAGCAACCAACGCCACAATCTTTACCGGAGCGCGTACCAATTTCGCACTGGGACAGGATTTTTCGCTATTTGGTTTTATGGGACGCTGGCAACAACGTCCTAGTAGTCCTACCCATGCCTTATTATTGCAAGCTGCGATCACCTTAGCACTGATTTTTTTAGGCACGCTCACTCGCAAAGGCTTTGAAACAATGGTGGATTACACCGCCCCGATATTTTGGTTCTTCTTCTTGCTTTCCGGGATATCACTCTTAGTATTGCGAATCCGCGAACCCCACATAGTGCGCCCATTCCGCGTGCCATTTTATCCTTTCACACCATTACTCTTTTGTGCCGTCTGCGCTTACTTGCTTTATTCCAGCTTGGTTTATACAGGTGTGGGAGCAGTTGCAGGTGTTTTAGTTGTGGCAGCAGGTATCCCCCTGTTGTTCTGGAATAACTATCGCCAAGGTAGGACTTAAAAGACTTTCAATTAAAAAATCGAAAGATTTTGGATTTTGCAACCTAAGCCTCACACTATAAGTAATTCAAAATTCCATCACTATCAGTTGTTTTACTAACTACTAACCACAAGCTACTGAATCAAGGAGAAAATTGATGAACTTCAAAAAAATTCTGTTTTTACTGGTTACAGGCGTTAGTATTACCAGCTTGGGAATTGCTGGATGTGCGCCGCAACAGCAAGATTTGGAAGCCGGGACACAACCTTCTACTTTAACAGGTCAGACCGAAACCGAAATACCAGCTGCGACAACTCCCACAACTCAACCACAAGAACGCCCTGGCGATGTTCCTTATGTGCCTACGCCACAGCCAGTGGTAGATGCAATGTTGAAAGTGGCAAAAGTGGGTAAAAATGATCTGCTTTACGACCTTGGTAGCGGTGATGGCAGAATTGTTAATACTGCGGCACAAAAGTTTGGTACGCAGGGTTTTGGCATAGATATTGACCCCCAACGCATTAAAGAAGCTAATGAAAATGCCAAGAAGGCAGGAGTAAGCGATCGCGTGAAGTTTGTCCAACAAGACTTGTTCAAGACTGACTTTAGTAAAGCAACAGTAGTTACACTTTACTTGCTGCCTGAAATTAACCTCAAACTTCGTCCCAAGCTATTGAGTGAACTCAAACCTGGTACTCGCATTGTCTCCCATGCCTTCGATATGGGCGACTGGAAACCAGACCAGACGCTGACTGTAGAGGGTAAAACTATTTACTATTGGGTAGTTCCTGACAAAGTGCCAGCAAATTTGCGCTAGGGACTAATACCATTGCCCCTGAGATACCTCACCCTGGTTTTGCTTATGCAAAACCTGTGCTTTTCCTTACTAAGAAGAGAGATGTCCCATAGGGCACGGTGAGGTTTTAGAAGACTTTTAGGTAATCGTATAATTTGTGTTTACACCGTAGCTCTTTGCAAAGAATTGCTGTTAGGGATGAAATGTACTTCATGCAAACGAGAACCTTTATATTTTTAAATTACCTCTATTGGGGGTTGACAACAGCAAGTTTAATACTAAAAAGAATAATCTAAAATCCAAAATTTTTTGACTGGTGCAAATTCAAGTAAGGGCAGCTTAGGCAGGAAATATGATAGGGTTAAAAGGAAAGAATGCTTTAATTACAGGTGCAACTTCAGGTATTGGTCAGGCGATCGCTATCAGACTTGCTCAAGAAGGGTGCAACATCGCCATCAATTACCGCAAAGACCCCGAAGCTGCGGCAGACACGGAAGAGATGGCATTGCAAAAAGCCTGCGGAAATATCGAAACTTGTGGTGTGAAGTCGCTACCGGTTCAGGGAGATGTCTCCCAAGAATCAGACATTGTTGAGATGGTTAACACCGTAGTCAAGGAATTTGGCAGTTTAGATATTCTAGTTAACAATGCTGGCATTCAAACAGAAAGTCCATCCCACGAAGTTACCACAGCAGACTTTGACCGGGTAATTGCAGTCAATCTCCGGGGTGCTTATCTTTGCGCCCGTGAAACTATTAAACACCTCTTGTCTGTTAATCGTCCGGGGGTGATTATTAATATTTCCAGCGTTCACGAAATTATTCCGCGACCCATGTATATCAGTTATTCCATTAGCAAAGGCGGTATGGAAAACCTAACCAAAACTTTAGCATTGGAATATGCCAAGCAAGGTATTCGTGTCAACGCCATTGCCCCCGGAGCAACAGTCACGCCAATAAATCAAGCCTGGATAGATGATCCTGAAAAAAAGGCGATCGTGGAAAGTCACATCCCAATGGGGCGTGCTGGCTCCTCAGAGGAGATGGCAGCCGCAGTAGCTTTTTTAGCTTCGGATGAAGCCGCCTACATCACCGGACAAACCCTATTCATAGATGGTGGATTGACTCTGTATGCTGACTTCCGAGAAAGCTGGTCAGCTTGAAAGAGAGGCAAGGGAGCAGGGAGCAGGGAGCAAGGGGGATAGAACAGAAAGGGGATTCGACGGTTGACCCAACTCTTGGAGAGGCTGCGCCAAAGGTAGAGCTACGTAAACACCCTGCCTATTGCCTTAGCTTTCCGTATGGTACGAGAACTACGCTTGGTTGTTGTGGGAGATTCAGACCTATATTCTGCTCTGCTCCACAGCAGTTCTTGATGAAGTCATGTCCCCCTGCCTGTTCGTTGAAGTAAGGCTTGCGTACTTTCCACAATTGAGCCGATACATACCATTAGTGGAATTAAACGCCCATGACTAGCGCGATCAATAAGAACAGTCTGCTCGAAGCAGAAGCCTGGGAATTGTTGGAAGAGTCGATAATTTATTACCAGGGAAAACCCATTGGTACTGTAGCCGCCAGAGATGCGGAGTCAGATGCACTCAATTATGATCAGTGCTTCCTCCGCGATTTTGTCCCTTCTGCCTTAGTGTTTCTCATGCACGGCAAAGCAGAGATTGTGCGTAACTTCTTAGTAGAAACACTGAAATTACAAAGTCATGAAAAGCAGATAGACTGCTTTGAACCAGGAGCGGGATTAATGCCTGCAAGTTTCAAAGTACATTCTAATGGGAATGAGGAATTTTTAGTCGCTGATTTTGGTGAACTGGCGATCGCTCGTGTTCCCCCAATTGATTCTTGTATGTGGTGGATTCTCTTGCTACGCGCTTATGAAAAAGCTACCGGCGATTTGACTCTAGCGCGTCAGCCAGATTTTCAAGCGGGAATCAAGTTAATTTTGGATCTTTGTTTGGTACATCGCTTTTCTATGTACCCAACAATGTTAGTTCCCGATGGCGCGTTTATGATTGACCGTCGCATGGGAGTCTACGAACATCCTCTAGAAATTCAAGTATTATTCTATGCGTCTCTCAGGGCTGCTAGTGAATTGGTTTTACCAGATGGGGATGGTGATACCTACCTTAGCAAAGTCAATAGGCGATTGGGATCTTTGAAATATCATATCCGCAACTATTACTGGTTAGACCTGAAGCGATTGGGGGAAATTTATCGTTACAAGGATAACGAATTTGGTAAAGAAATTGTTAATAAATTCAACATCAACTCAGAATCAATCCCCACTTGGTTGACCGAGTGGTTGCCCGAAACTGGAGGATATTTAGCGGGAAATTTGGGGCCGGGACGGATAGATTTTCGCTTTTTTGCTCTGGGAAATCTGATGGCAATCTTAGCTTCCTTAGCAAGTGAAAAAGAATCTCAAAGCATTATGAATTTATTTGCCCAACGTTGGCAAGACTTGATCGGCTACATGCCTGTTAAAATCTGCTTTCCAGCAATGGAAGGTTTAGAGTGGAGAATTGTTACAGGATGTGATTCTAAAAACAGGGCTTGGTCTTATCACAACGGCGGTAACTGGCCCGTTTTACTGTGGTTATTTACTGCTGCGGCACTGAAAGCAGGTCGAACAGAACTTGCCCAAGCAGCGATCGCCATTGCCGAAAGGCGTTTATTTAAGGATAAATTCCCAGAATACTACGATGGCAACAATGGTCGTTTGATTGGCAAAGAAGCTAGAACTTATCAAACTTGGAGCATTGCCGGATTGCTAGCAGCCAAAAAGTTCGTAGAAAATCCAGAATACTTGGAATTAATCAGCTTTGCAGAGGGTCTTGAAGTCCCAGGCTGTAGCCTGTAAGTACTGATTGCCCCCTAAAGCTCTAAAGAGAATATGATTTAGCTGTGTGATTATATAGGGTGTCTCTGCTAACTAGCTACACTGAAACAGCGATGCTTCACGGCAAGCCGCTTCTATACCAGAGGCTATGCATAGCTTGCTTCGACCGAGGAATATGGATCTAAGCCAAACTGTTAAAGTATAAGTGAATAAATACCAAAGTTGTGCTAAGTAAAATCCTGATCAACAGATCGCAGCGATCGCATAGCCTCTTTTCTACCAGAGCCTGCCTCTGAATCCTCTTCTCAAATACCCGATAACTGATACACTATATAGTAAGAGGTATCTGAAGTGTCATACTTAGTAATATCACCAGATAGTCTTTGCATAATTAACACGTTTTAACGTGTATAAACCATGAAAAATACTTCAGATTTAATTTCAGAATTTGAACAACTATTCAGACAAAAATTGCAACTAAATAATTGTAAACTTAGAAAGAAAAGACAGGAGAATAATTATGAAATTATTACTCCAGCTAAAGACATTTTTTTGATGTATTGGTCTGAATTCCCAGATGTTAACTTAATATATCAAGCTGTAGGGGTACGCACTCAGCAGACTAGTGTTTATGAACGAGCTATCCGCTCCCACATTAGTTCTAGTCTGAGTAGTATTCAAGAGAATCCTAGCTCTGAATCACCATTATTGGTGAACTAACTAATACTTAGATAACATAGAGAATATTTACTAAGCTCTCGCCAGTTTTTATCATATAACTGACGAGAGTTGATAACTAAAAATCTGTTGATCGAGAGATAAAAATGCAATCCGAAAAAAATCAAGATCAGCTAGATTATAAAACTTTGTTAGCCAATGCAAAGCAAGCCTTAAAAGTTGAATACCACAAATCAGCTGCTTTAGCGTCCCAACTGCAAGCCGTAAAAACTCAGTTACAGCAAGTCCAGGCTGAAAACAAAACTCTTAGGGAGAGTGCTTATGAGGATGTAATTAAGCACTTTGAGGCGCGGACTCAAGCAGCAGAAGCACTAGCACTAAAAACAGAAGTACGCCAAAGATTCCTTGAAGCCAGTGGTTGCAACGATGATCAGAGCTTCGAGACTCTATGGGATAGTATTAAAAATAAGATTCAGATCCAAGATGGTGAAGTGAGAATCGTTGCTCAAAATGGCACTCCTAAATTCACCTTAACAGGCAGCATGATGACTTTGAGGGATTTTATTCAGTCCCTCAAACAAGACCCAATCTCTAAAAAGTTTTTCTCCAACTAAAGAGCCAAATTTCTGAAAGCCTCTCCCTAGAAGCTGACTAAAGATTGTCCAAGAAAGCTATTCATCTTCATCTCCTGGCGGTCGTTCGCTCTGGCTTTGTTGGGAATCCCACTCCAAAATCATGCGTTCCAACATCTCAGACTGCGTACAGTTATTAACATCGGCGTACATTTTAATCAACTTCCTCACTTCAGGACTAATGTGGCGAATCTCTAGTTGGTTACTTTGTACCATGTCCATTAGCTTTTAGTGTCTATTACTTTATGTTGACCCATTAAACTATGTCTGTTCCAATAAATTTTGTTAATGGCGATCGCTCACTATTACCTGCTATGTAACTATTTAGCCTTAAAATCACTTAACCTGGTGGGGCTGCTTCTTCAAAGGGACGGATAATCGGCGGGGCTGGCGTAACCTCTGGTTTAAAAATTCCTTGCAATGCTTGTTCTAAGGTTTGTGCCATGACAATTCGGTTTTCGTAAGCCACAACTACCCGCACCAAAGTAGGTAAGCTATTCTGTGTGGCTTCTAAATAGATTGGCTCAACATACAGCAGTGATTGCTCAATGGGAATTACTAATAGATTGCCCTGAATAGCTCTCGACCCCTGGCGATTCCACAGGGAAATTTGCTGAGAAATTACTGGGTCTTGGTTAATTCGCGCCTCAATTTGCTCTGTTCCGTAAATCAGTCTTTCTTTAGGAAAAGTATATAACAATAACTTACCGTAGTTTTCGCCATCCGATCGCGCCGCTAACCAAGCGATTAAATTAGTCCGTTGTCTGGGAGTATAGGGTAAAAGCAGGATAAACTCTTCTCTACGAGAGGCTGCGCCAACAAAGGGTACGGTGGGTAGACTAGTAATCACATAATACGGTTCTACCGGACGGGCTTCACTGCCATAGATTTCGTTAGGAATCTGCCACTGGTCTTCCCGATTGTAAAATACCTGGGGATCAGTCATGTGATAGGTCATCAACCGCTCAGATTGAATTTTGAAAAAGTCCACCGGATACCGAATATGACTGCGGAGACTAACTGGCATGGCACTGAGCGGTTTGAAGGTGTTGGGAAATATCTTTGACCAAGTGGCAATTATCGGATCGCTGGGATCAGCAATATAAAAATTAACACTGCCGTTGTATGCATCAATCACTACCTTGATTGAGTTACGGATGTAGTTGATCCCATCGCTACCAGTGTCTGAGTAAGGATAGCGATCGCTTGTTGTGTAGGCATCAACAATCCAGTAAAGATAACTGGGATTACTTGGTAAATCAAGATTTGCAGCAGCAGCCACTAAATAAGGGTCGCTGTCAAATTTGAGGAAAGGTGCGATCGCTTGAATACGTTGCTTCACATTTCGCCGGAACAACACCCTTGTCTCAGGCAAAAAGTCCCGTGTGAATAACATTTGCCAATCCTTCAAATACATGGCAAACAGCACGCGTCGCCATGCTGAACCGATTTCAACACCACCTAGACCATCATAAGAGTTGTAAACATTGTCACTACCACTGGGATAGTCTAACTCTCTAACTCTTGTGCCAGTCATCACGTAAGTATTGGCTATTTCACCGTAATAAATTCGGGGTTGCCCAATGGGAATACTGTCACGAATGGCTTCACTGGAAGTTGTGAGAGCGCTACTATTACCGCTAATATCTTTGACAAAATATTCTGGTAGCCCACCCGGGCCAACTGTATTAACTGGGCTAACAGTGAACCCAAAACCGTGGGTATAAATTAAATGGCGGTTAACCCATGTTTGAGCTTCCTGTGGTACTGCACTGTAGTTTAGTTCTCGTCCAGCAATCAGTACCTGCCGCCGTTCTGTTGGTTCAGCTGCTTGCTGCTCCGGTTCTGGCGGTTTTTGGGGAGCTGATGGTCGGCGTGAAGTTACATCTGTTTTCAGAGTATACCGATCAATATCGGCATCGGGGAACCGATAATACGGCCGGATTTGTTGCAGCTGACGGTTAGTTTGTAACAGTGGGCGCTGATCCCAAAGGCGAATATTCCGAATTGTCAAGTCATTATTTTGAATATCAGCTTCAGTTAGTGTTCCTTGGGGGTTGAAGGTTCTGGCATCGATCGCCTCTAGATCGAATGCTTGGCGAGTTAAAGCTATAGTTCGCTGAATGTAGGGTTGCTCTCGTTGTAACTCATTAGGTTGAACAATTAAAGATTGCACCACAGCAGGTATAACAACATCAGCTGCTACAACTAGTACTAGATAAACCCCTAAACCGTAAAATACTAAACGACGATATTGAGATTTGGGTTTCCAGAAAAATGTTCGCCAAAGTAGATAAGTTGCGATCGCTACTGCCACGATGCACAAGACGGTGTAAGCTGGCAACTGGGCTGTCACATCGGTATAGCTAGCACCATAACTTACTCCACGGGTAGAATACACCAGTTCATAGCGACTCAGCCAATAACTAAAAGCCATTACCAGCATCAACAAGCCACCCATACCGTATAAATGACGCTGCTGCTGGGGTGAAAAACCGGGGAAAATCCCCTGACTCAAACTGTCAGCCGACAAGAGATAAGTAAGGGTAACAGCGACAAAGCCATACAAACATAATCCCATCAGCCAGAGTTCTAACAGTTCCCAAAAGGGTAAAGAAAAGACGTAAAAGCTGATATCTCGACCAAATAAAGGCTCAGTACTGTTGAAAAGGGTGGGGTGGAAATATTGCAGCACCTTCGCCCAGTTTTGGAATACGATCAACCCAAAAATTGGACTGAAGAGAAGTGCGATCGCAGTTAGTAAAAATTGGGGATAGATTAAAATTGCGATCGCTACTCCCCCAATTAAACCGAGATACGATACTTGAGAGAAAATCTGCCTCAAGAGGTGCCAAATTGTCTCTGGTCGAAATAAGGCAAGAATGGGTTGACTAGCTTTATTTACTGGAGGATGCCAGTAAGAAAAAGCAATTTGACCATAGTGAGCCAGCATTAACCCGATCAACAAGCTTAGTACCAAAGCTAGGGGTAATAACCAGCGCAATCTGAATGGTTTAAAGGGTTGCGGCGTAAGTGTCCGGGTTTCGTTGCCTCTCGGATAATGAGGACTGAGAAAATTTTTTAATTCACTGCTCAGTTGTGCTTCCTCACGCCTGACTTCTTCAATCTTCAGCGACTGGGGATATTTTAGCCGTTGTGCTAGAGCCAGGTTTAGCAGTAGATAGGCAGCAGTTATCCCAGCCACCACTACCCACAAAACACCACGAGTTACCACCCTCAACAAAAATACTTGGAGATAGCCAACTTCCTGAAACCAAAAAATCTCTGCTCCCATGCGAGAACCCAGATCCAGGAGTAGCCACAGCCCTAAAAATACAATTAATAGTCTAAAGCCCCATTTCCAATACATTGATATGTAATTTAATAAGAACGCCAATTCTCTATTTGCAAGCTAGGTACTCTTTCAAATTATCGAACATTAGATGTTACAAAAATATGATTATGAGTTAGTGCTGTTGCTGCAATTAATATTTCATAAAAACCGATAGTAGTACCTGTTGTATTTAAAATACTTCTAATTTGGGTAGTAGATTTTAATAGCTTTATAGTATTTTTTCTCGTTTGAAAAATTACTAATTACGCAGGTATTAACTAAATAACCCCTCATTGCAACTCGAATTCGTTAGGTGGTAGGAGTTCGTCTCGGTAGGACTCAAAAATAATACTTTCTACTACACGTTGATGTTGCATAATTGTTTCTGGCCAAGTCGTGGCTTTTGTTTCTAAGAAAGTAACAAAGACTCTGCTTTCAGTAATACCTTGTGGTGTTTCAGCTAGTTCAATTTTGCCATTTTTATAAATTCCTTCAATAGTTCGTAGCATTGTTGTTTACCTCCTATCTAATTTTTAAATGTAGTTCCAGTTTAGAACATCCGAGTTCTCAGGGTAAGCTTAAATAGTTCTGAGCATGAAGTTCCGAGTTCTAAGGATAGAACTTAGAGTTCAGAGCCTCAACAACACAACATAGGGGCACGGCAGTATTCGTCCCCCTACCGATGTACCTTATATAAAGGAAAACCGCTATATTGTCATTTGAATCAGGAAATTCCTAAAAATAGCTTTAAAGCTTGAGCAATATTGCTCAAGCATGATTTTATTAGCTATGGCTATGTGTTTCACTAATTAGAGTAAAGGTTTGCCATTACAGGTAATCTATTACGCCAAGCATACGGAGGTTTAATGTCGATATCTAAAGCTCTCAACAGGAACGTTACTTCTCAAAACACCGTTGAAAAACGCTTGCAGATGCAGTGTTTGATAGGAGCAACTCAAATAGTTGCACCTAGTACTGGGAGTGATGTAGTGAAGGGATTAACTCAAACATCTAAATCTCTACCCCCCTCTTACTTTTATGATGACCGTGGTTCTGAGCTATTTGAGCTAATCTGTGATTTACCAGAATATTATCTCACACGCACAGAAACAACGATTTTACAACAGTATGCTGGTGAAATTGCCAAGATAACTGGCGCTTGTGAATTAGTAGAACTTGGCAGTGGCAATTCTATCAAAACCCGCATTTTACTAGATGCCTACCAGCAGCTAGACTATCCCTTGCACTACTTACCAATTGATGTGTGTGCAGGTATATTGGAAAGTAGCGCCAAGCAGTTATTAAGAGATTATCCCTTACTGCAAGTTTATGCTTTAGCGGCAACTTATGAATTAGCCCTTGCAAAACTCCTACCGACGCAATTACCCAGCAGGATGATTTGTTTTATTGGTAGTAGTTTAGGTAATCTTACGCCTAATGAATGTGATGTATTCTTCTCTCAAATTACAGAAGCCCTACAAGTAGGTGAGTATTTCTTGTTGGGGATAGATTTACGAAAGCCGAAACAGATTTTGGAACCAGCTTATAACGACAGTCAGGGAGTAACGGCAGCATTTAACCTCAATATACTGGAGCATTTAAATCAACAGTTTGAGGGGAATTTTGATACCACCCAGTTTGAACACTGGGCATTTTACAATGAAAATGAACATCAAATAGAAATGCATTTACGCAGCTTGCGATCGCAAATTGTAGAATTACGCGCTCTTAACCTCAAGGTTAATTTTGCATTAGGTGAGACTATCCTCACCGAAATTTCCCGTAAATTTGACCTCAATATTATCAAGCAGCAACTCAGCGCACAAGGTTTATTACCTCTCCAAGTGTGGACAGATTCAAATCAATGGTTTGGTTTATTGCTCTGTCAACTGCAAGGATAAAGCAAATCAGAGTATGCCTCACATTTAGACCAATACATTTCAGTTAAGCCCCAAATCCTTTGTAGAGAGGTTGCATTGCAACCTCTCTACATAGCTAAAATCTTTAACCCAAGCGTATTGCAATGTAGACCTAACAAAACACCCCCAACCCTTGTAGGGTTGGGGAAAGCTAAACTCTGCTCTTCTTTTAAGAAAGAGGTTATTCTAGAATTATGGAATTGAGCTTACAGAAAGCCTGCAATTAGATACACCTGAAATCATTGACGCTTATTCATCAATTAAGTCAGCACTAACTATTAATAATTTAGTCGTATTTTTTTATTATTAAAATAGGAATTTTACTGAAGTTTTTGAAAAACGCGATTTTCAGTAAATTAGCCAATAAATCGTATATTTAATGAACTACAACCAAAAATATATAAAGTTTTAATAAAACCTGATTTTTATGAAGTGACTTTTATCAAAGTACCTGTATGCGTTCCGGAATGGATACTCATCTGTCTATAGCAATCAGATTTGATTTTTTAAAAAACCTAAGTATATGTATGGTGAATTATGAATATTTAAGTAAAACGGTGTAAATAATTAAAGGTTTGTAGTAAGAACTCTAGTCCCAAAATAATGACTGAAATCCTTACTACGAAATCGATTACAATAATTTTATATTACTTAATATAGTTTTGTGTGTAATTTAATTAGTTGATAAGCCTTGTGAACTGAAGTAAGTAAAAAAAGTGACGAGATGAGATTTTATAGTATTTACACCTCACCCATCACTCCTTAATAACTTGCGCGTTGATAAGCTGTTACGCATTTTTAAATTACACCAGCTTATTGGTTGATTTATCCTCTAACTAAAGAGGCGGATAATTGTTAACTTGTTATGTAATTTATTATACAAATAAATTTAATTTATTAATATCCATTAGTCTTACTTTTGCTTATGCCATATAGTTACTTCATAGACTTGTGAAAGTCCAAAAGCTCAGATTTCTGACTTTTGGTAAGAAGTCACGAATCTTTTTGTGGAAAAAATGTATTCATAATTACAAATAAACTTAACTTAAACTATATATCTTTGGTAGTAGTAGGTTGATGCTTGTGATGGAAGTTGGGGAAAAAATTATTAGTTATTCTAAGTAATCATGGAAATAATTATTATTAGTAATAAATCATTCATTGGGAAAATGAAAAATTGGGTTAAACAAGAACAGGAACTTAAAGTTGAGATTCAGAGTTTTCTAACTGTGCTGTTTCATCTAATTTCTCTCCGAGTCATAATTATGACTGGCTTATTAAGCTTAATCACAAATTAGCATAATCTGGGGTCAACCGATTTTGCATTCGTATTTAGCTAAGTTTACCAAATCTTCCCACTAAAGGTAGAAATAATACTTAGCAAAATGTTGTAAGCTTTTTGTAAAAACCATCTGAGTAGCAAAAGTTATCAATGCACACTCTCTAATTCCCTAGATTTAATCTGCTTTACTCATCTAGGTTAAATACAATACATGTCATTTACACTACTATACCAACTGTCTGTAGTACTATGAGACATAACTTGTTGAAAACCTAGATATAGACATATTCTTATAGGTTCTATTGAATAATAATTGCAGTTTAGAACTAGTTAAATTTATAATATGAAATACTGCAATTTTTCCAATAATTTACCTAGTAGATTTTTTGCTTCAACTTTGCAAGTAAGTAGCGGGAATTTAAGGTGAACATAGAAAAATTTATCCAACGCTCAGAAACATTGCACAATCGTTTAGCAGATTTATACCAAACTGCTAGTGTATTACCTTGGATTTCACCTGAACTGCTGCCGCAAGCTTTTAAAGAACTCTATAACACTTCAAAGATAGTGCAGTTAGCAGCAGAGGAACTCCATCAACAAAATGAGGAACTAATACAAACACGGAATTGGTTAGAATCAGAACGCCAACACTATCAAGAATTATTCGACTTTGCGCCTGACGCCTATTTAGTGACTAATACAGAAGGAATTATCCAAGAAGCTAACTTCACCGCAGTTAAATTGCTCAATGTTTCAAAGCAATTTTTGGTGGGTAAACCAATGATTAACTTCGTCCCTCTAGAAGAACGTCAGCACCTTCGTACCGAACTTATAGAACTATCTCAATCAGACAGAGTTAAAGAGCTATTGATACGCTTGCAACAACATCATGGTGAGTTATTTGATGCAGCTTTGACAGTGGCAGTTGCCCAGAATCCGCAGGGTAAGGCAACCTCTTTACGCTGGATCTTACGTAATATTTCTGAACGGAAAGGGGTAGAATCAGCAGTAGTTAAAAATGATAGCAACCTCTTGTATGATCGTCCTGTACAGAAATTCTCTAAAGGAGAAACTATTCCCCTCAACCCATTAGTAGTTTTGTATGTTTGTCAGGGTTTGGTCAAACTTAGTACTTACTGTGAAACTGGTGAAGAAATTTTAATAGGATTGGCAACAGCAGAAATGGTTTTTGGCTCTAGTTTAACATCTTTAAACATTTACCAAGCAACAGCCCTCTCTGATGTTGAGTTGGTGTCAATTTATGCAGCAGAGATAGCAGCTTCTCCCAACCTGAGCCATATCCTTTTACCAAAAATTAATCAGCGCTTACGCCAAACAGAATCTTTTCTAGTCATTTCTGGAAGACGACGGGTACAAGAGCGCTTGCACCATCTATTACAACTTTTGAAACGGGAAGTTGGTGAAACTGTGCCGGAGGGAACTCGCCTAAGTGTTCGCTTTACTCACGAAGATATTGCTAGCGCTTGCTGCACTACCAGGGTAACAATTACACGATTGATCGGCAAATTACAAGAAGAAGGTGTAATCAGTTTTGACTTAAAAAAACACATGATATTGAAAGATTTTGATTAATTACTTTCTTGTAGATTGATGACTTGGAATTTTGAATTTTGAGCGTACTTATACAAAGAAGCAATGTGACATCTTTATTAAGCAAAAATAAGTTGCCAGCCAATTAAGAAAATTGCTATATCTGCAAAAATATGGCTGATGTATCCAGGCCAGATTGAGCAATAAGTTAAGTAGCACCATGACCAAATCGCCCCTGCTAGGAACACACCCAATGAGCATAATGTTGTTGCACGCCAGTCAAAGTAAGCTGCCAAACCAACAATGTGATGAATCGTAAAAAACAGTGCAGATAGTACTACAGCTAAAGGACTCGATACCAACATTTCACATTTGCGATAGACAAACCAACGCCAGACAAATTCCTCAAGTAAAGAATTGACAAATATCCAGTAGGCTGAACCTACTAAGTAAACCACAAAACTGTCCAATCCAACTTGCGTTGCTCTATCACGAACATATTCAACATCTATCCACTTTGCGCCCAGTAGCCAATAAACAATCAACATGATGCATAGCATCAGTAGCCCTAATCCAACTCCAGCCAACAAATCGCGTCTTTTAGGATATTGGGCTTTTAAATTCTCTTTATCGATAAATAACAACCAAATAATGGGTAGTACCAACATCCAGATTTTAGATAATAAAGCTACTAAATGTCCTTTCAAGCCGGGGAGCATATACAGTTGAGTTGCAACACCAATGCTCGGAACTGGCACAAGCAATAACAAAGCTAGTAGTGCATTTCGATTTAGGTGAAGTTTGAACATGCTAAAGTTTTGTTGTATTTTGATAGTTTTAACTTTTATTATTAGTATTACTTTTGATATGCGAAGTATAAAACTTTAGTATCGTAATCAAACTTGAAGAACGTGACACTTTGTACGTTGTCACAGAAATTAATACTAAAACTAGTATAAAGTTATGTGTAATGTTCCCTCGATCGCAGCATTTATATCATAATTTTTTGTGTCGATTTACTTACACATAATTCAAATGCACAGCGTCCTGCAACGTTGTGAAGGATCTGGGATTTGAGGCGGACACAGCAAGGTAAGCGCAACGCTATCTCAACAGGTAACTCAAAATGTACCCAAAATAATGTATATCTAATTTGACGTGTATTGCTAAAATCGCCTACGCAGCATGTCAAAGCAGCTATGCACACACTTGGCAACATAACTCAATCATTGGGCTACATCTTAGCACTGGACTTAGGTACGACAGGTAACCGCGCCTTTGTGTTTAACGCAGACGGCAAGATTGTTGGACAGGCATACAAAGAACTAACTCAGTATTATCCTCAGCCCGGATGGTTAGAACATGACCCTCAACAAATCTGGCAGGATACGTGTTGGGTAATGCAAACCGCAATTGATAATGCCCAGATTACTCCATCTACGATCGCAGCTTTGGGGCTAACTGTACAGCGTGAAACCTGTTTGATTTGGGACAAAACTACTGGTAAACCACTCCATAGAGCGATCGTCTGGCAAGATCGCCGCACTGCTCCCCTTTGCCACCAATTACAACAGCAAGGCTACGCTAATGAAATTTACGATCGCACCGGATTAATCATCGATGCCTACTTTTCTGCTACTAAGTTTAGGTGGCTATTAGACAAGTTTACAGATATTGACCTGAATAATGTCTTAGCAGGCACTATTGATACCTGGGTGCTGTGGAACCTCACAGGTGGTAAAGTCCATGCTACTGACCACAGCAACGCCAGCCGGACAATGTTGATGAATCTCAAAACCTTTGAGTGGGATGAGAACTTACTTGAACTATTTCAGCTTCCGGCGCATATTTTGCCCCAAATTCAGCCTAGTTTAGGAGTATTTGGAGTCACTGATGCTACCTTGTTGGGTGCTGAAATTCCGATTACTGCGATTTTGGGGGATCAACAAGCTGCTCTATTTGGTCATGGCTGCGATCGCCCCGGTTTGATGAAATGTACTTACGGTACTGGTAGCTTTTTAGTCGCTCATACAGGCGATCAAATTGTGCGCTCACACCATCAACTTATTTCTACAGTGGCATGGACACAAGCAAATCCAAAGGGAACTTTAGATGTAGGCTATGCCTTAGAAGGTAGTATGTTTACTAGTGGAGCTTGTATTCAATGGTTACGCGATCGCCTGAAGCTGATTAAAACTGCTGCTGAAAGTGAAGCGATGGCAAATCAGGTAAGAGATAATGGCGGAGTCTACTTTGTGCCTGCATTTAGTGGACTAGGCGCACCTTACTGGGATATGAGCGCCAGGGGAGCCTTTTTCGGCATTACCGCCAGTGTACAACCAGAGCATCTAGTTCGCGCCGTGTTGGAAGCGATCGCTTATCAAGTTCTGGAAGTAGTACAGGCGATTAATGCCTCTAGTAGTACTCCAGTTGGGCGATTAACGGTAGATGGTGGTGCTTGCGAGAATAATTTTCTGATGCAGTTCCAAGCGGATGTATTAGGTATTCCAGTTGAACGTCCGGTAATGCGTGATACGACCGTTCAAGGTGCAGCATTTGCAGCAGGTTTAGCTGTAGGATTTTGGCAGAGCTATAAAGCACTGGTGGAACAACGGCAAATTGAACGTGTGTTTGAGCCGGGGAGCGATGCTCCATTGTCCAATTTTGCTACATGGCAAAAGGCAGTGAAACGCACTCTCGCTTGGGAGGAGTAGCCTTAGTTCAGATAAGCAGGAGAGACAAAGTGTAGCTTTGGCGGCGTGGGATTATTATTTTTGATTATGCAAGAGGTCTATTCTTAAAACAAAAAATCAGATTGTACTTTTGACAGTTTCTCAGTAACAATCTGATTAATTATTTTGCTTCATCATGAAGGTATTTGGTTATCTGCGAATGTCTTTTCCACTTTCAGATAGTCAGTCAGCCTAACTATCTGAAAATGGAAAAATCTAAATTTATCTAATCTACGTTCTACTATTTATTTAGCAAGTAGATTGTATTTGAGGCTATGGTGTAAATTTAAACACAGTTCCTTGTCCAGAAGCGCCTTCAGCAGAGGTAGTACCATAAAATGCACCATTAGCAAGTTGAATTAGGGTGGACTCTGGCGTTGCCCCATTCGTGCCATTAAAACTAAACAACAAAGTGAGGGTTCCTCCAGGTGTCAACCGATAGATGCCTCCTTTATTATTTGCACCACCTGTAGAAGTCGTACCGTAAAAGTTACCGTCGCTTCCTTTTGTGAGTGCAGCTGTGGGGTTGGCCCCATTGGTACCATTGAAACTGGCAACTAAAACTGGTGTACCGCCACCGAGCGGAAACCTAAATATAGCTCCTCGATTACTGGCTCCACCCAGAAAAGTTGTGCCATAAAGAAATCCACCATCTTCAATTAATGCAGACCGGGGATTTCGCCCATTAGCGCCACTAAAGTTATATGAAGTTATTGCTCCTGCGGGAGTTAACTTGTATACCACACCATCATTAGTTGCTCCACCTGCTGAGGCGCTGCCATAGTAGTTTCCGTCACTACCTAATTGCAACCTTGCTAATGGAGTTGCTCCATTAGTACCGTTGAAGTTAACTAAGATAGTAGGGACACCACCAGTCAGAGGAATCTTGAATACAGTTCCTTTGCTGTTGACCCCACCAGCAGAAGTTATCCCCACCAAGCTGCCATCGCTACCTGAAATCAATCGACCTGCTGGGTTGGCTCCATTAGTGCCATTGAAATTTAAAAGAGTTGTCAAGTTTGTAAAATTCGGTTTTTGCAACTTAAACAATGTACCGAGGTTATTTGTACCACCTGTAAAGGTTGCACCATATAGATTGTCATCACTTGCCTGGAATAATCTAGCAACTGGGTTAGTTCCATTGGTTCCAGTGAAGTTAACTAGTGTGGTCAGAGTACTAAAATTAGTACCAGTTAATTTGAATGCTGTTCCTCTATCTTGCGAACCACCTGCGGAAGTGGTTCCATAAAGATTGCCATCTTTCCCTGCAAACACACCTGCTCTTGGGGCCGCTCCATTAGTACCGTTAAAATTTACGACGGTCGTTAATGTTTGTGCAGAGGCTTGTGGTAAGGGCAATACTAATGGAGACGCCAACACAGCCAGAGAAGTCAAAATCAATACGCTATTTTTGCTTTGACGTTGTTTGTACAGGTTCATCTTGTTCACTTAACTCCTACAAAAATTTGCTCAGACACGAACCAGAAATAAATCTCCAACCTACTCTTTGAGAACTGCTCCGCCGAAGGTAGTTTCAGTGTCGGCGTAGTCGGTTATTCGTTTTAATAAAGCTGGAGATTTATTTTTATGGATATCCCTCAAACTGGGTATAGCGATTTTCGTATGGATGCAACCAGCTATGGGACGCAATACTTTGCTCCTTAACAGATATCTATTCCATACAATCGAAAACAGCTTGAATGGCTTGGAGTAACGGATTTTGTAGTACTTGATTTCACAAATTAGTTGTAAAATTAGGTACTCTCAATTCGTTATTCATAACTAGCTTTTAGTGAGAAATCACCAGAAATTTTAGTATAGTCTTGGTCAGGAAGGATTTAGAAATCCTTTGGATGACTATACCGTAAGGGCTGTATTCACACTTAAGTTAATTGCTGAAAATGAGATAATTAATGATCTCGCTCAGTAACATAACATACTCATTATTTTTTAGATGTCGTGAGCAACACAAAAAATTTAAATTTAACTTTTACCTCTGCGAATGACGTTATTGCAATTGCCAAAGCTTTAAATGTAGTTAATATTTCTAAGAGCCAAGGAAAACCACTCCCACCCCAGAACTTTTAGTTGATTCACCGATTTAGTTGTTTTTAGCTGTGGTCAGAGAGCCTGTACAAGATAAAACTGCTCTGGTGTAAATCCAGAGCAGCGTTAATCTATACTGCATTTTTGGATGCAATTTTAAGATGCGTTTGCTTTGGCAGTTCCCCGGAGTACTATAGTCTGATATGACTGTAATTGTCCAGACAGGGGAGTACGAATAAATCCTGATGTTTTTTGAGTAGTTAAAATGGCTTCGGTTTGGACAGGAGTTTCTGCATTGCCGATAAATAGGTTAATAATTGGCAAAAGTAAGCTCAGTTTAACTACATTTCCTCCAAAGTCAGGGTTTGGTGGCTTGCTAATAATAACTGTCACTAGTGTACCGATATCAGTAGCTAATGTCTGAATTTCGTTACCACTAAAACGAGTGGAAATGTTTTTAGTTCTGTAATCAAGCTGTGGAACTCCCTTGAGAATCGAATACTCAATCTTAGTACCTTCGCCCTCAAGTTCAAACTCATTTGGTTGTTGCACAACAATTGCTTGTGCTGGCTTTGTGGATTTGGGCATCAAAAAAGAAACCAGTGATGTGGCGGTTAAACCAGTCACAAAGGTAAAAGCAGTTTTGAGAATTTGACGGCGGGGAGAACTACCAGCAATGTCTTTTAAGTTAGGCTTCATAATTAAGAAATTCCAAAAGCTAATAAATCTGATCTTTTCAAATATATAATGCTTCCGCAGATTACGTTTTAGTACTTAAAGCTAATTATCCTATACTTTATGGGTAGGTTAAGACTTGGTTTAATCAAGCGATCGCTACTATTTGAAACGTGCTTACCCTGAACGTGCTACCCTTTTTAGACAGGGGAATTAAACGCCTTAACCTTGTCAAAGGATTCTTATACTTTAGATGCGTTTGCCCTGGCTTTCTCCCTAAATCAACTCCTGACTGAGCAAAAAGCAAGCAATTTGACCAGCATGAATTGATTTACTGCATAATACTACTCACAGATCAGGATGCTGGACGCATGATTGCTAAACCTAAGATTTTTATTGATGGGGAATCAGGAACCACTGGCTTACATATTTACTCACGCCTCAATCAACGGGATGATATCGAGTTAGTTAGCATTGAGGCATCTAAACGTAGGGATGCAACTGAGCGAGCTAAATTAATTAATGCCGTTGATGTTGTCATTCTCTGCCTACCTGATGATGCAGCCCGCGAAGCTGTTAGCTTAGTAAGTAGTACTACGGTTAAAATCCTTGATGCTAGTAGTGCCCATCGCACAGCTAATAACTGGGTATATGGTTTTCCTGAACTCAATCCAGGACAGCGAGAGAAAATCGCCAGCGCTCAGTTTGTCAGCAATCCAGGCTGTTATCCTACAGGATTTTTAGCCTGTATCCGTCCGTTGATTGCTAAAGGAATTTTAAAGAGCAATTTTCCCATCACCGTCAATGCAGTGTCAGGTTACTCTGGTGGCGGAAAGAATCTGATTAAGCAATACCATACCTTCCATGAACAGGAGGCTGGAGGAGAGTCGCTCTATCCTTATGGTATCTACGGTTTGCAGTTTGGACATAAGCATGTCAAGGAAATGCATTATTATTCAGAGTTAGCATCGCCGCCGCTATTCGTACCAGCAGTAGGGGATTTTGAGCGAGGGATGCTGGTTCAGATACCTTTGCCGTTAGGAATTTTGGATAATCCACCATCAGGTGAGGTTATTCATCAAGCAATTGTTAACTACTACCAAAGTGAAAAATTTGTCCAGGTTGCTCCATACCAAGATTCTACACTGCTGCGAGACGGAATATTTTTGGATGCGATGTCTACGACGGGCTACGCCTACGCAATGAACGGCACTAATACTGTTCAGGTATTTGTATTCGCCAATGACACTACCAAAGAAGCATTGCTAGTTGCTCGTCTCGATAATTTGGGCAAAGGTGCATCGGGAGCCGCAATCCAAAACTTAAACATCATGCTAGGCTTTCCAGAAGAGTTAGGATTGTTATAAAAGAGGGTGAGACAATAGAGAAAAAGCAGTAATTTACTTCATGCTCAATAACTAATGGTTTGTACAAAACAGCAATAACTATGATCAGTGGGTAAATTGCTCATTTTAAAAAGCAAAAAGGCAAATTGAGAAAGCAATCTGTCTTTTTGCTTAAGAAGCGCTATATTATTAACTTAATGATTTTGGAACTTTCAGTACTTTTGTTATTTATTCTTTTTTAGTTCCTCAATTAATTGAATTACATGAGATTCAAAGCCTCTATTTCGTTCTTCCACTGATTCAATAAAAGGTCGATTAAAAAGATTAATTACAACCTTGCCTAGTTGAATACCTAATGGTTTTAAATGTCCACCCTTTACAGTTTGTACAAATTTTTGGGGTGGTTTTTTTAGAATATTAGTAAACCACTCACAGGTTACTTTAGCAATATTATCAGATTGAAAACAAACTAAACCCATGATATTAAATAAACCACTATCCTTAATTAAGTTTTGGGTCTCTTCAACGGTTGGTTTCACACCCCAACCCAGATTATCGATGAGATTCGCTAAAAACTGAGGACGAATTGCGCTCCCTGTATCAGCAATGGCAGGTGCTAATAGGACAGAAGCCTGCCCTTTAATGAAGACACTGTTAATTTTGATTTCCCGATTTACGTAACTGTAAATTAGCTTCCGATCTTCTACAATTTTTTGTTTAAGTTCCTCAAAGAGAAGGTTAATGTCTGCAATAACACTTTCTATTTGTGACTCATCCGAAGTATAAGATAGCAGATTCCGAATAAACTTTTCTCTATCTTGAGGCTCTGGAGGTAAAGCAGTAAATCCTTCTAACAGGGAGATATATTTACAGCCAAGGCTATGTCCAATCCAAGAAAAGTTTTTATCATCTAGATAAGCTTCATAATCATATCCTTCAACGCTTGCCATCCTCACAAGCTCTGGCAGAATTTCATACTGCTCTCTCATGAGGAAACCAGCTTCTACATAATGATTAAAAGTAAAATTAAACGGCAAAAGAATAATTGTATATCCCTGCTCATATAGGCATTGCAGCAGATAGCGATAAAAAATCATGGGGCCAAATGTACCAAAGAAAGCCCCTGCAATAAATTGAATTACTCCTTTAGGTTGTGGATGCAGAGCAACCCAACTGTGAGAAACGGGTTTAAATCTTAGTTTTAAATTTGTATTTACCATGATTTAGCAATGAGTGCATCTCATTTTGGTAGGTGTATACTTAATCTCCAAACTGAAGTTGCTGATTTTCGGATATTTTCTTGTTTCCACCAAAGCCACTACTTGTCTACTTTGTCAATGTATAAATCCTAGTACTGTGAGTTTGATTAGCTGGGATTTTGGCAGCATTTTGAAGATATCCGCAGAAGTCCAGTGGACTTTTCCCGCATCAGTTTAGCTATTGGACTTTTTTGTAACATCAAGTTTATCAGTAAGTCAAGACCAGTTGGGCATTGCAGACAGCGATTTGTGTGTAATAAAGCTTGTACAATTGTCAAGGCGGTTTTTCCTGCCAGAATACTTCTCAGGCGTAAAATTTATCGACAGCAAAATTTTTCTACTTTGTGTTTTTCCATCCTGCACTTGTGGCAAAAATGCCCCAAATTAGGCGCTTCTATCTTGCAATAGATAACTTTTACCCTTATGACTGGAGAGCAAAATCTTGGGAATAGAACTACGCAGTTTCGTATTTCTCGACAGCCTGCAACCTCAACATGCAGCATATATGGGAACAGTAGCTCAAGGCTTCTTACCATTACCAGGGGATACATCACTGTGGATTGAAATCTCTCCTGGTATCGAAATTAATAAAATTACAGATATAGCTCTGAAATCTGCCTCTGTCCGTCCGGGAGTACAGGTAGTTGAACGACTGTACGGACTATTGGAAGTTCATTCTAGCTCCCAAGGCGAAACGCGAGCTGCTGGTCAAGCAATTTTGGCGGCACTGGGAGTCCGAAGAGAGGAATGTCTCAAACCGCGTGTTATTTCTAGCCAGATTATCCGCAACATTGATGCTTATCAAACACAACTCATTAATCGCACGCGTCGGGGACAGCTATTACTAGCAGGACAAACACTATATGTATTAGAAGTGGAGCCTGCTGCTTATGCCGCCCTGGCTGCCAATGAAGCGGAGAAAGCAGCGAGGATTAATATTCTTGAAGTTCAAGCTGTAGGTAGCTTTGGACGGCTTTACTTAGGTGGACAAGAACAGGATATTCTAGCAGGTGCGGCGGGAGCGTTAACGGCTATTGAAAGTGTAGCTGGTCGGGCAAATCCTCTAGGTGGTCGTCAGGAGTAAAGGAGAGAAAATGGCAAATCGAGAGCATCTAGCTTTACTGAAAGCAGGTGCAGTTACATGGATTGAATGGAGAGAGAAAAATCCTCAGATTGAACCAGACCTCAGCGCCGCAAACCTGCAAGGGGATAACTTCAGAGGCGCGAATCTCCAGGGGGTAAATTTGAGCAAGGTGGATTTGGGTAATGCTTTACTTGTGCGAGCAAATCTCAGTGGTGCTGATTTGAGTAGTGCCAACCTCTACAATGCCTTGCTTATTGAAGCTAACTTAAGTAATGCTAACTTCAGTGTTGCTAACTTGAGTGGTGCTGTACTTACACAGGCAGATTTGAGTCATGCTAATTTCATTGGAGCAGACTTGAGTGAGGCAAATCTTAGAGGAGCTGCGATCGCTCATGCTAATCTAATTGGAACTGACTTAAGAGGCGCTAACTTGAGAGATGCCGATTTAGGTGCAGCGAAGCTAATACGGGCTAATCTCTCTTTTGCTAACCTTATTGAAGCTAACTTGATTGCGGCTGATCTGTGCGAGGCGAGTTTGTATGAGGCAGAAGTATTGGGGGCTTATCTTTATAAAACTGAACTGTACAAAGCCAATCTAAACAAGGTTCACCTCAGTGGTGCTTATCTATTGCAAGCTAACTTAAGTGAAGCTAACTTAAGTGAAGCTGACTTGAGTTGGACTAACCTTAGAGGCGCAAATTTGGCAGGCGCGAATCTCAGAGGTGCTAACCTCAGAGGAGCCGACATTAGAGGAGCTAACCTCAATGGCGTAAATCTTCAAGAGGCAATTATGCCTGACGCTTCAAAGCACCATTAATTAATAATACGATCGCCTTCACCAATTCTTCTGGATCTACAGGCTTGGAAATATGCTGTTGAAATCCAGCAGCGATCGCTTGCTGATGATCTATCTCACTAGCGTAGGCAGTTAAAGCGATCGCTGTAATTGTCCCACCTTGCTCTGGTTGCAAACTCCTCACCTGTCGCATCAGCATGTAACCATCCATTTCTGGCATCCCGATATCGCTAATGAGCAAATTTGGCTGGGATTGACTCAGTGCAGTTAAAGCTTCAATGGCTGAGGCTACAACAGTCACAGTTGCACCATATTGCTCCAGCATGAAAGGCAAAAACTCTCGCATATCTGCGTCATCATCCACCACGAGAATCTTTAAGCCAGACAAGGGTAAGGACTGATCTTCCACAAGTAAAGAGTTATCTTTTGCATCCTTGATTCCTTTACTTTCATCCTGTAAGCATGGAATTTTGACAATGAAAGTTGCTCCTTGTTCTTCGCCCAAGCTTTGGGCTTGAACAGTTCCCCCATGAAGTTCTACAAGATGCCGGACGATCGCTAATCCTAAACCTAAACCGCCAAATTTTCGAGTTGTGGCACTATCTGCTTGACGGAAATAATCAAAGACATAAGGTAAGAACTCAGGCGCAATCCCCTTCCCTGTGTCAGTGACGCAGATTTGTACCTGTGAGTCAATTTGCTCTAATTTAATTTTTACTTGTCCCCCAGTAGGAGTAAACTTAATGGCATTAGAAAGGATATTCCAAAAAACTTGTTGCAATCGATTGGCATCGCCTAAAACTGGCCCTAGACTAGGCTGAATAATTGTCTGAATCTCGATGGACTTAGCCTGTGCTGATAAACGCACTGTCTCGATCGCAGCTTCAATAACTGATATCAAATTAATGCGGTAGAAGTTGAGGTTAAGTTTACCTTGAAGGATGCGAGAGACATCAAGCAAATCTTCAATCAATTGGGTTTGTAACTTGGCGTTGCGCTCAATGGTTTCGAGGGCGCGATCGCTTGTTGCTTGATCAAGTTTGCGGGTTCGCATCAGTTTTGTCCAACCCAAAATTGGGTTAAGCGGTGTTCTCAATTCATGGGATAGCACAGCGAGAAATTCATCTTTGATGCGGTTTGCTGATTCAGCAGCACTTCGCGCCGTTAGTTCGGCTTCGTAAAGATGGGCGCGAGCGATCGCTTGGGCACATTGTTGAGCAATCGCCAAAAGAAACGCTTGATCTTCTCCACTCAGTTGTTGAGGCTGGGCAAATCCTAAAGTTATACCGCCAACTGCCCAACCTTCTACCATCAATGGAATAGAAATCCAGGCTTCAAAATTATATTTGGAGTAAGCTTCAGCTAAATGAGGGTAACGAGCGATCCGATTTTTTGTTGATTCAGCCCAAATAGGTTGCCCAGTCCGCACAGCTTCTGCTAAGGGAGAGGGTAAATCAATAGCAAAATGCCGCCAAGTGTTTACCAACTCTTGGTTATAGCCAACCGCACGCACAATTTCTAGTTCAGTTTTACTTTCATTCACCAAGGCGACGAGGGCAGAATTGGCTCCCAAGGCAGCCATACTTTGCTCTACAATGACTTCAGATACTTGGGCTGGTGTCAGCGATTCTGAAAGAGCAGCCGTGATCGATTGAAGACGGGCAATGCGCTCTAATGCTCGTTCTGCTGTTTTTTGTGCTTGCTGCGCTTCTTGGTAAAGGCGGGCATTATCAATGGCGATCGCAGCTCGATGGGCAACATCTTCTGCTAGTGACAAGTCAGCTGTGCTGTAACGACGTTCTGATTCAGCAGTTACAAAGGAAATTGCCCCAAAAATTCTTTCGCGGGCCATCAAGGGCAAAATAATACATGATTTTAAGCCAAGTTCACGCAGAATCCGCAGATGTTCTGGATCTGGGATAGCTTCTGCTAGAGCTGCATCTGAAATTTCAGCTACCATTTCTGCAAGTCCAGTACGCAGCACTTTAGGCACACCTTCAGGTGCATCTAACTTTCGAGGATAACGCTGATAAAGTTCCCAACCAAGTTTCACTTTCTCTGGATCTCGGTGAGCAACTGCTACCCGATTAATTGATTGGTTGTCTTGCAGCAGATCGACGCCGCACCAATCAGCGAAGTAAGGCACAGCCAGCTTTGCCACACTTGCTAATGTGCTTTCGTAATCAAGGGAAGAGGTAAGGGTTGCACTGATTTGAGCTAAGAATGTTGCCCGTTGCTGATCGGCTTCTGCTTCCTGTCGCGCGGTTTGCTCTTGAATCAGTTGGATACGTTCAACTTCAGATTGTTTGCGATCTGTGATATCAAGCACAACACCACTCATGTGTGTTGCTTTACCTGCTTCGTTGAAAAAGGCTTTTCCTCGGCAGGCTAGGTAGCGAATACTGTTATTATCTCGAATAATTCGGTATTCTAAATCATGCTCTACACCTTGGTTAATCGCTCGGCTCAACGATTGAGCCAGTAATCCCCGATCATCTGGATGCAGACGAGCTAAAATTGCTTCAGCAGTGCCAACAAAGGTTTCAGGTGTTAACCCAAATAGTTGATAAATCTGCTCATCCCAGTCAAAGCGATCGTTGGCAATATCCCAACTCCAAACACCGATTTGGGCAGATTTCAACGCTAAATTGAGTTTTTCTTGACTATTTTCTAGACCTTGATAAAGACGAGCATTTTCTAGAGAAATAGCAATTTGCACTGTCAATATTTCTAGTACGTAAAGCTTGTCATGTGTAAAGGCGCTAGAAATAAGATTGTTTTCTAAATATAAAATACCAATTAATTTTGACTTAAGCGCGATCGGTAAACAAAGTACAGATTTAGGTTGCTTTCGGATTATATACTCATCTTTAGAAAACAGATTTTGCTCAGTGGCATTTTGCAAAATCACTGCTTCTTGAGTTCGCTGAACATAATTTAGCATTGATTGCGGAATAACCTGTGAAATTTCACCTTCTAATACAGGTTGATAAACATTGAGCGTTTCTGCTTGAAGATTAAATTTAGCTTCTACTTCGATAACCAAATTTTGCTCATATTCAAGCAATAAATAACCAATTTCTGCTCCTGCTTGCTCAAGAACAATCTGCATTAAGGTCTTCAACAACCGCGAAAACACAATTTCACTAGATATAGTTTGGGACGCTTTAACGACTGATAAAAAATCTAGCTGTTCACCTGTGCTGAAAAACGTGCCGTTAGAGATAAACTGTTGTTGTGGCAATAGCTGAGGATAGGATTCTTCAAGGTGTTTAACTTTAGCAGATGCCTCCCAGCGTACATAAGCATTTTTAGATTCTTGCAAGTAGGTTTTGGCAATTAATTCAAACTTCCGTTCTACATAAAATTTAGCGCATAACTCATTAGCCAAAGCTTCATATTGCACAAATCCCTGCTCACGGGCTGAAGCAATTGATTGCTCATACAAACGCATTGCTTCCAAGTCTCTATTTTCAATTCTAGCTCTTTCGGCAGCTACTAATTGAGATTTGTGCAAGAAGTTTGCAGGGCAATGATTAGCCCAGTATTGCAATTGCTGCTGATAGAATTCCAGGGATTGTAAGAACTGTTTTTGTTCTTGCTCAGATACTGCTGGATAAAGAGCCGTGAGAGTTAGTGAGTAATATAAAATGTAATCTGTTTCAATTAGTGATGCTAGTGTTTTAACTGGAAATTTAGACAATTTTAAGGCAGAATTAAATGCCTCTGTATATTCTCCATAAGTAAAAAATATAATTAATTTAATAATATGATAAAAAATAATCCCACTGACAAAACCTGCATCGGTAATAATAGACAAAGCTGATGCTTCATCAAATTCATCATTACTAAGAGTCAGATTATGGTGAGTTAGTCCGCGCAGATTCATCAGTAGCATCTGCTGTAGTTTGATTGTTTGATAGACAGTCTCATGTTTAGATTGGCGGGCGAATACAGTATATTTTTCTAGAGATTTGTATGTTTCTGCAAGTGGAAAACCTAACTGGATAATTTGCCAGGAGCCTTGATAACCGTTATAGTTCGCCATCGTCACATCACCAGCTTCCACACAGCCGATAAATCCGCGTTCTAAAAATGAAATATCGGTAAAAATATGGTTACGCCAAACGTTAATATGACTTCCATGAATGTGCAGAACAACTCCTCTAAGTTTCAAGTCATGCAACTTTTCATTTAATTGAATTGTCATTTCAGAAAATGCGTAACCTGTAGGAATATCATGGAAGATGGAAACCAACAACATGGCATACATGCTGTAGGCAAAACAGGAATTTTCTGTATTACCAAACTTGAGTGAGTAGTTAACTGCTTTAAGTACAACTAAGGGAAAGAGATCAGGTCTACCAAGATAAGTTGGTGATCCCAAAGTTGTCAAAAGACTAATCACTGTTTTAATATTTGGATCTTGGATTAATCTAGCATTAATTATATCAGAGACTTGCCTGTTACCTAAATTGGTTAATACCTGGTTTTTTTCAATTGCGATCGCACCTTGCACTTCCTCATTTGTATCAGGGAATGTCACCCCAAAAAGTTTTAAAGCTTCTAATCCCAATGTCAGCGCCTCTTCATATCTTCCTGCAACTTGATAGAGTCTGATTTGCAGCATATAAATATTAGATTTATCTACAGAAGATGCTGCTTTCATGAATAGTAATTCAAATAATTCTTCCGCTTGTTTTAAATTTCCTGTTAGGAATTCACACTCAGCTAGCTCTCTGAATAGCGTAAATGTTTGTTCATATTGTTCAATCCAGGCATTTTCAGCTAAAAGATTCATGGCAACGCTAAAAAACTTTTTAGCAGGAGTGTAGGCTGTAGAGGCTTTTGCTTTATTCGCAGCAATTAAATTTAACCGTAGCAATTCATCTTTTTCTGTCTGTTCAATAATTAGATCCACAGCAAAATTGAGTTGATTAACTAAATCAAATATTTGCTCGTTTACTTGTTCAGGACTAGCATTTTTTAGCAAAAGCCGTCCAATTTTCAAGTGAACTACCGACTTTGATTCATCAGCAATTAACGAGTATGCAGCTTGTTGAACTCGGTCATGATAGAAACGATAGTTTTTCTGGGCAGTTTCATCTGACTCTATGGGGATAATTAATCCTCTTAAAGTTGCATCAACAAGTGCATTCGCTGTTTCTTCAATAGATTGTTCACCAACGATCGCTAAAACTTCTAAATCAAAACGATTACCAATACAAGAGGCTAACTTAAGTACCTGTTGAGTTGCGGCTGGCAGTTTTTGCATCCGCCCAATCATCAAACTAACAATATTATCTGTAATACCTTGGGCTTCAATCTGAGTTAAATTCCATTGCCAAATACCATGCTGGCGGTCAAAACTCAGCAGATTTTCTTGATGCAGTGTTTTCAGAAACTCATTGAGAAAAAAAGGATTACCATCAGTTTTTTGGATAATCAATTGAGCAAGAGGTTCTACTTGTTCTACTGAACTATGCAAGGTATCAGCAATCAACTGATTTACATAAACAAGATTCAAGGGCGTAAGGATAATTTCAGTTATTCTGGCTCCATACTGGCAAATTTTCTCTATCATTAAACTAAAGGGATGTACAACATCTACTTCGTTATCTCGAAAAGCCAAAATGAAGCAAAGATATTGGATACTAGACCCAGTAATAACGGTTTGAATTAAATTTAAAGTTGCGCTGTCTGCCCACTGCATATCATCTAAAAAAACAGTAAGCGGATGCTCTTTTTGAGCAAAGACGCTGATAAAATTCTGAAATACCAAATTGAATCGATTTTGAGATTCGGCAGGCCCCAACTCTGGTATAGGAGGCTGTTCTCCAACGATTAATTCAACTTCTGGAATTACATCTGTGATTAGTCTACCATTGTTCCCTAACGCTGCTTGTATTCGCTTCTTCCAAGTGAGAAGTTGAGCTTCGGGCTGCGTTAAAATTTGTCTAACAAGTGTTTGAAAAGCTTGAACAATAGTGGAGTAAGGAATATCTCGTTTGTATTGATCAAACTTACCAGAGATGAAAACTCCGCGTTCTCGCACAATAGGCTTGTGAATCTCTTTTACTAAAGAAGATTTACCAACCCCAGCATAGCCAGAAACTAAAACGAGTTCTGGTTTTCCTTGGCTAATAATTCGCTCAAATGCTTGTAAAAGCTTGCCAATCTCTAGTTCTCGCCCATACAATTTTTGAGGAATTTGAAAACGCTCTGAGATATCTTGCTCACCCAAAATAAAAGATTGAATTTCTCCCGTTGTCTCCAACTGTTTTAAGCACCGTTCCAGATCGAATTGCAAACCTAAAGCACTCTGATACCTCTGTTCTGCAACCTTCGACAGCAATTTGCTAATAATATCACAGAGGATTTGGGGAATATCAGAATTTAACTTTTTTGGAGATGGTGGAGATTTGGCAATATGACAATGCACCCACTCTAAGGGATCTTTGCCTTGAAATGGTAGCTGGCTTGTAAGCATTTCATAAAAGGTGATTCCTAGAGAATATAAATCGCTGCGATGATCAATTCCTCGATTCATTCGCCCGGTTTGCTCAGGTGATAGATATGGTAGACTACCTTCAATTCGACTGGAACTGCTAATTATTTGCTGCTGATATGGAATGAAGGTAGCAATTCCAAAATCGGCAATTTTAACCTGATTATTTTCGAGATTAATTAAGATATTTTGCGGCTTAATATCCTTGTGGACAATATGATAAGTGTGAATTTGTGCAAGTTTACTAGTGATTTCAATGGCAATTTTCAGAAACGAGACAGGCTGTTGAAATTGATCTAGTAACTGGTCGAGCGATCGCGCCTGAAAATCCTCTATAATTAAATAAGGGATTCCCTGATGCATCTCTAAGGCGTAAGCTTTAACTACGGCTGCGGTGTTTAACCTTTGTGCGATCGCATACTCATGTTTGATTTGTTCAATATTATTGGGTGTACACTGTTCTGGACGTAACCCTTTAATAATTACCGGACACTGATCTTTAACCCTAATTCCACGGTATATGACTGCTTTTACCCCTGCTTTTAACAAAGTGACAATTTGAAATCCGGGTAATGCAATCATCATGCCAAATACTCCAGCCGTGCTTCTTCAAATATAGTTCGAGCTTAATGTATTTTAGATACATTTCCTTGGGCAGATGAAATTTAAATGATATTAAGTTTGGATAATTTACGTTCTGCTAACTCCCAAACGAAAAATAAGCTAAAATTCAAGCAGAGTAAGCATTTCCCGCTCAAAAACTCCCATGCTTGATAACCTGCAAACCCAAGTTTACCAACTAGAACAATTTGCCAACAGCCTTGTTTCTAACCAATTGACACACCTTAGCGTGATGAGTGTTGGTATCATCTTTGCTGCTGGCTTGCTTACCAGTCTCACACCCTGTATGCTTTCTATGCTGCCAATTACTATTGGTTACATCGGCGGTTATGAAGCTAAAAGTCGCTTGCAAGCAGCTGCCCAATCAACTTGGTTTGCTTTAGGATTAGCAACTACCTTGGCAGGGCTTGGTATCATAGCAGCTTTTGTAGGAAAAGTCTACGGTCAAGTAGGAATTGGTTTGCCGATTATCGTCAGCATTATCGCCATTCTCATGGGGCTGAACTTATTAGAAGCACTACCTCTACAATTTCCATCCTTGGGCGAAACGAATTGGATTTCGCAAGATTTACCAGCCGGATTGCGTTCTTATTTGCTGGGGCTGACTTTCGGTTTAGTCGCCTCCCCCTGTAGCACGCCTGTTTTAGCTAGTTTGTTGGGTTGGATTGCCAATACACAAGACTTAATTTTAGGGGCTGTTTTGCTACTTTCTTATACAGCCGGTTATGTAGCACCATTAATTTTGGCGGGTACTTTTACAGCTTCAATTAAAAAGTTACTAGAATTACGTCGCTGGTCTGGTTGGATTAACCCAGTTAGCGGAGCGCTGTTGGTAGGATTCGGTGTATTTTCTTTAATTTCTCGAATTCCCCTTAACAGTTTTTAATATCAACGGGTCGCGCCATTCCTCCCCAACAACGGCTTTATCAGGGAGAAATGGCGCTCTGGGACTGGGGACTGGGGATTGGGAAAAGTTTTCTTCTCGTGCAAACGCTCTTGCAACAAAACTTGGGTAGTGGTCTGAATCCCCAAACAATTTTCCCAGTCCCCACTCCCTAATCCTCAGTCCCTTTTTCAACACCTTTGTTAGATTTTACACATAATGACTTTAGAAGATTCAGCGTCGAAAGAATTAAAATGGTGGGCAGTACCTGGGCAGTTTTTACGGCAAGAGCTTTTGCCCGTACTGACTAACTTACGACTAGCGATCGCACTATTGCTATTGATTGCAATCTTTAGCTCCACGGGTACTGTAATTGAGCAAGGTCAATCACCCGCATTTTACCAGGCTAACTACCCAGAACATCCAGCTTTATTTGGTTTCTTAACTTGGAAGGTAATTCAGGTAGTTGGGTTAGACCATGTATATCGTACTTGGTGGTTTTTAGCATTACTCATTTTATTTGGCACTAGCTTAACTGCTTGTTCATTTACCCGACAGTTACCAGCCTTAAAAGCTGCCCAACGCTGGAAATATTACGACGAACCACGGCAATTTCAAAAGTTAGCTTTAAGTGCAGAACTAGATACTGGTTCCTTGGATTCTCTTAGCCAAATATTACAGAAACGCCGCTATAAAGTTTTTCCAGATCAAGACAAAGAAAATCTCCTTTACGCCCGCAAAGGAATAGTCGGACGCATCGGCCCAATTATCGTTCATATTGGTATCGTCGCTATTCTGATCGGGGGAATTTGGGGAGCGATGACTGGGTTTTTGGCCCAGGAAATGGTTGCTAGTGGCGATACATTTCAAGTAACAAATATTGTCGATGCTGGCCCTTTAGCCGCAAAAATCCCGAAAGATTGGTCTGTGCGAGTTAATCGTTTTTGGATTGACTACACACCATCTGGCGGCATCGATCAATTTTATTCGGATATGTCTGTCTTGAATAAGCAGGGGGAGGAAATTGACCATAAGAAGATTTTTGTCAACGAGCCTCTACGCTATCATGGCATCACTTTCTATCAAACTGATTGGGGAATTGCGGGTGTTCGCGTTCAATTTAACAACAGCCCGGTTTTTCAGTTACCAATGGCGCAATTGAATACCAACGGCCAAGGGCGCATTTGGGGAACGTGGGTTCCTACGAAACCGGATTTGAGTGAGGGTGTCTCTTTGCTAGCCAAAGACTTGCAAGGGATGGTGTTGATTTATGATGCTACTGGCAAACTTGTTGATACTGTCCGCGCTGGGATGTCCACCGAAATTAATGGCGTGAAGCTAAAAATTCTGGATGTCATTGGTAGCACTGGCTTACAAATTAAAGCCGATCCAGGTATACCAATTGTTTACTCAGGGTTTGGTTTATTAATGCTGGGTGTGGTGATGAGTTACTTTTCTCATTCACAAATATGGGCATTGCAAAAAGGCGATCGCTTGTACGTTGGTGGCAAAACTAATCGCGCCCAAGTTGCTTTTGAACAAGAGGTTTTAGAGATTTTAGATCGGCTGAGTTCACAGCAAAAAGGTGAGGAGAAAGAGGCGGCGATTGAAGTTTAAACGCAGAGGGGAGGCAGCGCGTTGCGGGGGTTCCCCCCGTTGTAGCGACTACCGTCGCGCAAAGGAAATCGCAGAGGAACGCAGAGGATTGCTTTGCGTTCCTTTGCGTTAGCCTCTGCGCCCCTTTGCGTTTCAAAATTTCTACAAATTGGGAAATTACTAGAGGTATTTATTAAACATTGGAACAAAAGATTTCTATGTCTGCTCAACTTCAATTCAAGGGACACGTTTACCTTCTACCGTTAATAGCTATCTTATTGAATATTACTTCTTGCACTACAAATAATCGAAACATCAACCGTGTTTCTCTTGTAGGTGCTGGAGCAAGTTTTCCTGCACCTTTGTACGAACGCTGGCTTTCAGATTACAACCAGCAAAATCCCAATGTGGAAATTAATTATCAAGCGATAGGAAGCAGTGCTGGAGTGCAACAACTCATCGAAGGTACTGTGGACTTTGCAGCTAGTGATGTAGGAATTACAAATGAACAAGCAGCCAAGATAAAACGGGGAGCGATCGCTTTACCCATAACTGCTGGTTCTGTTGTGCTGGCTTATAACCTTAAACCCTCATTTCAGTCCTCTCAAGTCAATCCGCCAACTAGTATAAAGCTATCACGCCAAGTCTACGTAGATATCTTCCTTGGAAAAATTACAAATTGGAATCATCCGAGAATAGCCGCAGCTAATCCAGGGGTTAATTTGCCCAATTTACCAATTCAGGTAGTACACCGAACTGATGGTAGTGGGACTACAAACGTATTGACGCAACATCTAAGTGCGATAAGTCCAGAATGGAAAAGCAAAGTTGCAGCAGGTAAATCTGTAGCATGGCCAGTAGGAATTGGTGGAAAGGGTAACGAAGGTGTCACCGCCTTAATTCAACAGATACCAGGAGCTATTGGTTATGTAGAATACGTCTACGCCAAACAAAATAAACTCCCTATGGCTGCTTTGGAAAATAAATTTGGTAATTATATTACGCCGACACCAGAATCTGTAGCTCAAACCTTAGAGGCAGTAAAATTACCTGCCGATAACTTGATTGCTTTTATCACCGATCCTACAGATGCCCAGTCTTATCCTATCGTTACTTACACCTGGCTTTTAACTTATCACCAATATCCAAACCGAGTCAAAGCTCAAGCGCTGAAAAACTTTATTGATTGGGCTGTAATTGACGGGCAAAAATCCAGTTTGGAACTCGGATATATTCCTTTGTCTCAAAAAGTTGTCCTTCAAGTACAATCTGCTGCAAAGAGGATTGGAGAATAAATAGTTTTTAGTTTAGGATAGGCGATCGCGTTATTTGATCAACCTGAGTAAAAAGTGCTAATTTTATTCGCCTAGTGTCTTGTAGGAGAACTTTAATCCTCACTACAAGCCAAAGTTTTGATTATGGGTACTTATGATGACGCACTTCAACTACGGTATGTACATTACCGCGAGGCGTAAAATCTGCTTTCACAGTGGCTTCCAACGGATCGCAAGCAGCTACAAAATCATCCAAAATTTGATTGGCAGATTCTTCGTGGGAAATGTAGCGATCGCGGTAACTGTTAATGTAAAGCTTAAGCGCCTTCAATTCCACTACCCGTTCATCAGGTATATATGTAACGTAAATTGTCGCAAAATCGGGATAACCAGAAAACGGACATTTACAAGTAAATTCCGGCAAAGTAATGCTAATATCATATCGCCTCCCCACACGCGGATTCGGAAAGGTAATTAATTTACCTTCTGCAATCTCCCGTTCGCCATACTTTATTTCTTGGCTTGCCTGGATTACACTTTCAGATAATTTGTCAGTTGTCATTTGTCATTTGTCATTTGTCATTTGTCATTTGTCATTTGTTATTTTACTTATCTTTACGTCCTTTTATTAATTTTATTCCTAACTCCTAACTCCTAACTCCTAACTCCTAACTCCTAACTCCTAACTCCCCACTCAATACTCTTCCTTCTCCCAGTCTGGACAATTCTCATCTTCACAACCGTGGGGATGCATGGCACAAACTAACAAATTACCACTATAAACTTGACCGTGGTAGTGAGTACAACCAATACAGGCGGGATTTTTTTCGGCTGTGGGTTCAACTGAATAAGGAAAACCTGGATCTATATCTGTTACAATGTCTTCCAGTTCCCAGTAAGCTTCAAACATTGGTTCAGTCAAATCCTGTAAATACTGATCGACTTCAATGGCAATGTTAGGGACTTGCTCGGTGATTTCTTCCGTTAGCTCAAAAAAAGCGTCTACCATTTCACCCATTCCCAGGAAGAAACGCTCTACTTCATCAGCCACTGTTTCAACGATCTCTACTAAATCTTTTTGCCACTGTTCCATAAACTTGACACCTTTGCAGGCTATAAACAGGACGCTTTGTGTTTTCTGGCTTAAAGAACTAGAGTACACACTAAGCAATGTATTTTATCAAGTTTCTATCTGAAGTGCCATGTCAAAATGCCACTTATTACTAATATTTCGCTCCAATAATGCTTTTTATTGATCGCGTTGCAATCTTTTTAACTCGTTTTGCAGTTTTAGCACTTCTTCGCGTAATTTTTCCGTGTTATCATCACTTGATCCCTCTTTCACCGTTGGTTCTTCATCTTCCTCTAAAATTTCAATGCGGCGAGGTTCAGAAGGAGGTGTTTTTTCAGAGGTTTCACCAGATGTTTGTGACTGTTGGGCTTGCTTCATCATATCTTCAACGAAGCGGCGGGCTTCTTCTGTGTTCATTTCGCCCTTTGCCACCATTTCATCTGCCAGTTTTTGGACTTGCGATCGCACTTCGGCTAATTTTCCCCCTGCTTTCTCACCTGCGTAAGAAGCTAATCCAACACCAAGGTAAAAAGCTTTTTGAACAATATCTCCAAAACCAGCCATTGTCCCTGACCGCTCCTACAAATAGGGCGACCCGGAGACTAAGCCTATCACAAGCCTCCCGTGTTGCTGCTACCTTCCGGTTCTGACAAGGTTTGGGTGTTGCGATCGCATAGATCCAGGTCTTCTAAAAGCATAACATTAAAAGTCAGTAATGTGTGTGTTATTCCATAACAATCCGCCATTCATAAAGCTGATAGTTGACGCAGCCGTGTTTCACTAACGGGTCATCAGCTACAATTGCTTCTGCTTCCTCCTTTGAGGCTGCCTCAAACAGTAACATCCCGCCTCTTTGCTCTGCCCAATAGCCTGTTCGCGCTTTGTGTCCTTTAGCAATCAAGTCCTGAATATAGGATTTGTGGGCAGGTACATATTGGTCAAAGGTAGGTTTATCGACTTTCCCTTCTTCAATTTTGACGAACCAAGGCATCTGCTTGTTATCTCCCATTGCTAAGGACTTTCTGCCTCAACCACGTTCGGGTGGCACTATAAAAGTAAGACTGTAATCCTCAGTCTGCTTTATTTAGTCGGCATAGTGATTTCCCAAATTCCTTGATTTCCACCATATTCTATAACATAAATTTTATTGCCGATAATCGCAGCGTCAATGGGATTACTAAAACCTTCAACAATGCGGGTAGCATTCAATTTATAGTTAGTTCCTACTTTAGTTAACTTTAAATGCAGTAGGTCTTGGCCAGCATCTTTAAAAGGGCCTGGTAGTGTTTCGCCTGTTGGATCGCCTGTTGTAAAACTCAACATGAATCCATCTCTGTTGAATTCTGGACTTAGTACTCCTTGTGTATCAAAAACCAAGCCTAAAGGAGAACGGTGTGTTGAAAAAGTGCTTACACTTTGCCCAAGAACACTAGCGTCTTTGACTTTTCCATCTACAGGATCACGGAAATTGTCTGCGTCCGGCCCAAAATTAGGAATTGGTTCAATTAAGTTTACAGGCCGAGCAGGAAAGGTTGGATCGTTACGAAAGTAGCCCCTTTGGACAGCGTTAAATTGGGGGCTTAATAAAAGGTCTTTGGCAGGATCGTAATTGGGAAATTGTTGTGGGTTGTCTGTCCCGCCAATCCGCCAGGGAAAGCCGTAATTACCACCTGGACGGAGCCAATTTAATTCTTCTGACATGTCGCGATCCGGGCCATTTTCTGTGCCAAATAAATCTCCATTGGGCGCAAAGGCCATGTCAAAAGTATTACGTGTTCCTTCTGCAAAAATATAGCCAGCTGTCTTTAAAGCTGCTCGATTGTTTGGCAGAAAAAGATTTTTGCCATTAGTAGGAAGACGCAGTATACAGGCGGTTAATCCGACTTCGCGAGTATTAGGATATAACCCATTAACAGACTGAACTTCACCGTGATCGGTACGAGAACCGCTATTCACATAGATAAAGTTACCATCCGGGCTAACAACCACGCCGTTGAAGCGATGATCGTATGCTGTTTTGCTTTTGGGATAGCCTGCACTCTTAGCTAAGATAGACCAGACGCGCTGTTCTGTACCCGACTTAATTTCGCCTTTAACAATAATTGCTTTGGTCTGGTTATTCACAAGGTCTGCATTGCCCACCAAATAAATTGTGCCGTTAGGGCCAATGGCCATACCTTGAGTCTCACCTAGATTATGATCGCTAGAGGTGTACACAAGTGTACTATTAGACAAGCCTAAATTGACTCGATAAATGTCACCATTTTGTTTGAGGTAATAGAGGGTATTGTTTCGTGGATCTTTTACAATCCGAACAGAAGGAGAAACTGATAAGGTATCTATAACATTGCGAATCTGAATATCAGGACGCAGGGCTTTAGGTGCAGCATCTACTCCAGTAGCGCCATAATTTAATAGAACTATTGTAAATAACAGCGTTTTAGCGGCAACAAAGTAGCTTTTGAGAGCAAACTTGCCAATAAATCTGCGTTGCTTTTGGTTGGATGAGTTAATGCTATTCATTATTTTGTTCATAAAAGAGTCAGATGATTTTGTTGCTAAATCTTCCTGAGAAAGGAAACAATTTTAGAGATTCTGAGTTGAAATGAGCAAAGTCTTTTGTTAGGGAAAGGGGACACATGGTCGTATCCCTCTAACTAGTAGTAAAAGTATCCCTCAATCAGCCTTATTATGCAGTACTTTTTTAAGTTGACAACATTCTTATGCCAAACTAACTTCTAGCGTATAAGGAGCAGGGTTGCTATCACTAGAGCCGGAGAAAGTTCCGCCATCTTGGGGGAAGAAAGCATATTTACTCACTGAAATTGAGTAGGTTCCAGCAACCAATGAAGCGGTGATTAATGACCCAAAGTCGGGGCCACTATCGTCATCACTTTGTAGTAAAATCCCAGCATTGTTAAACAGTCCGATAACTGTATCATCTGTTGTCGCCGCAGTGATAGTCACAGTGCCTGGATTGAAGAGAGAAAATGTAAAAAAGTCGAAATCGGGATTATCCCCCGGTTGAACTGTTACTAACTCACCTGAGTAATTAACGTCTGAGCCTGATGATAAAGAACCCAATACTTCAGCACTGGCTAGTGTATTGTTTGTAGCTTGTCCAGCATTTTCCTGCTCAAAGAAAAGGAAATCGTTACTATCAAGTTTGAGGTTTACTACCCCCTGGACAATACCTATAATCTCATCTGGCTCTGCTCCAGGTTTGTCTAAAAATATTTGTGTATTTGCTCCAACAGATTGCAAGCGGTAGTTTAGTTGAGAGCCTTGGAGTTGTATTTGATCTTCACTAGTGTTGAAGTCAGTAATAGTAGCCAAGTCCCCAAAACCAGCGTTCGTAGTGTTTTGATCGTCGTAGTAGACATTTATAGCGTCCCCAAGGACAAATCTATCTACCCCAACGCCCCCAGTTAAGGTATCAGTCTCCCCTAATCCAGGTGTAAGGGGACTGCCAGGGAAAACACCGATGAGGATGTCGTTTCCAGACCCGCCGTTGAGTACGTCATTACCGGGCCCGCCCTGTAAACTATCATTGCCCTCGTCACCATTGAGGGTATCATTGCCATTGTTCCCATCTAGCGTGTCATCGCCTGCTCTCCCATTCAGAATGTTGTTAGAAGTATTACCAAATATTATGTTATTAAGACTGTTACCTGTCCCATTGATGGCGCTACCTTCTCTCAGTCTCAGGTTCTCCAAATTGGCACCCAGTTTGTAGGGGACAGAAGACCGGACGGTATCTATGCCTGAATTAGTAGCCTCGGTAATGGTGTCGGTAGCGCTGTCAATGATGTAAGTATCGTCGTCTACTCCCCCATTTAAGGTGTCAGTACCCAAGCCACCATCAAGTGTGTCATTACCAAGTCCACCGATTAAACTGTCGTTTTCCGTCCCGCCAAATAGATTATCATTACCATCTGCACCATTCAGGGTATCGTTACCAGACAAACTATTGGCATTACCACCATTAGCCCAACCATATATCGTATCATCTCCCGATGTCCCATTTCTGGTGTCAGGATTTGTAGTGCCGAAAATAACTGCCATATTATTTTTCCTAAAATTCCTAACTTCGGCCTTAGTCACAGAACTCTTTATAAGTTCAATGTAGATTACTTAAAACTCTAAGTCTAAATACTGATATTTTTATTAACCTAATCAATATAAAATATTACTTAGAAAATATTATTTATTGATTTGGTTAATTATTGATTATGCAAATGGTAAGTAATTGAGTCAAAATTTATTTTAATTATTTTCCCATATTAACTTAGCTGTAATTGCTGTAATCTTTGTAATTACTTAATTAACATGAACTAAAAGTTACGTCAAATTCCTTATCAAATCTTAAAAATGTAATCTTTTGAATTTCTAATACTGGTAACAACGTTTATAAATTTTAATTAAGTATTTTTTGAAATTTCCTGTTTTTTTAGAAAAATTTACAATATTTTTTAGATATATACAATATTCTCGTTAAGTTAAATTTCAATATCATTGTTATTTTGTAAAATCAATATTTTTCTATTAAAGAAACGCATCTCAAAAGATATAAGTAAAAATTATATATTATCAATAACGTTTTTGAGCTTAATAATACTTAAGCTTTACATAAGTTTAATATAGCAGCCTACTTTGATTTTTGAAATTATTTGCGTAAACAGGGAGTGGGGAAGAAACCTTTTCAGGGTGTGATGAGAATGAAATAGCCCTGCAAGTTCTGACTTCTTCTCAATACAAAATTGACGGTTCTCACAAGACTTATGTGTAAACGGTAGCAAAGGTTCTGAGTATTACTACATCTGTACTGTAGTCATAAGTAATTGGCTTCCACCTTACTTCCCAGGATGACGCTAGCTAAACAAGCGATTAAACTATGGATAACATCAAGGAATTGTTGCTTTTAGCACCACTTACATAAACTTAGTTGCATTGTTACATCTAAAATCTCATCCTGCTATATAAAAAACCTATTATGTCAGTGTATCAAGGAAGTTGTGGGGAGACCACCGATTTAATTATTGGTGTTCACAACCAAGAAAGCCTCGAATTACAAGCAAATTCTGCTCCTGTGGGTGCTCTTGCCACAAGACAAGGAACTTTTTCTACGTTTCTTGCTCCTCTGACTCAAGATACTTTTAAACAGGTCGTTCAGGATGTTGAGCAAAAATTACAGATTGTCCATCAAACGCTGTCAATGCTGGATTCTCAGGGATTTGAAACTCTTCTGCAAGAAATGTTGCATTCGATTACCTTAAAAACCGGGGAATTACTGGGGGCAGACCGGACGACGATATTTTTATTGGATGAAGAAAAACAAGAACTCTGGTCGATTCTGGCTGAGGGAGAGGGCGATCGCTCTTTAGAAATTCGCATCCCCGCCGATAAAGGCATTGCTGGAGAAGTCGCCACTTTCAAGCGAGTTATTAATATTCCCTTTGATTTTTATAACGATCCGCGATCGCATTTTGCCCAAGAACAAGAAAAAAGAACTGGCTACCGCACTTACACCATGCTGGCTTTGCCATTATTGAATGAACATGGACAGTTAGTTGCGGTAGTGCAATTACTGAATAAATTAAAATATGGGAATAATCCTGATGTTCCACTTGCAGAGCGGATTGATACCAAAGGTTTTATCTGTGGTGACGAACAATTATTTCAAGAATTTGCCCCTTCGATTCGCCTGATTTTAGAATCTTCGCGCTCTTTTTATGTCGCCACTCAAAAACAAAGAGCAGTGGCGGCGCTGATGAAGGCGATCAAGTCTTTATCTCAAAGCAGTCTCGACTTAGAAGATACCCTGAAGCGGGTGATGGATGAAGCCAAGGAACTGATGAATGCCGATCGCAGTACACTATGGTTAATAGATCGCGATCGCCATGAATTGTGGACGAAAATCACCCAAGATGATGGTTCAACTAAGGAGTTACGAGTCCCCGTAGGTAAAGGCTTTGCTGGTATAGTAGCGGCTTCTGGCAAAAAATTAAATATTGCCTTTGATTTGTACCACCATCCTGACTCTGATACTGCCAAACAACTCGATCAGCAAAATGGCTATCGCACTTGTAGCTTGCTTTGTATGCCAGTATTTAATGCCGATCAACAACTGATTGGCGTTACCCAATTAGTAAATAAAAAGAAAACTGGGGATTTTCCACCTTATAATCCAGCTGATTGGCCCAAAGCTCCCGATTGCTTCCAAGCTAGCTTTGATCGCAACGATGAAGAATTTATGGAAGCTTTTAATATTCAAGCGGGAGTAGCGCTGCAAAATGCTCAGTTGTTTGCCACAGTTAAGCAACAAGAACAAATGCAACGGGATATTTTGCGTAGTCTTTCCAATGGAGTAGTTTCCACTGATAAAGCCGGGTTAATTATCGCTGCTAATGAAAGTGCCAAACGTTTGCTAGGGCTGGAGCCAGAAGAACGTTTAGAAGGTAAATTAGTTACTGATGCGATCGGCATCAAAGAAGGTGACTTTAGCAAGTGGTATCAGGATGCTTTACATGCAGCCGACTTAAAAGGCCGCCAGCAATATTACCCCGATCGCACACTCCTAAGCACTGGTACAGAACAGCACAGTATCAATTTATCGATTAACACAATAGCTGATGCTAGCGATCAAGAGCAAGTCCGGGGGGCGCTGGTGGTAATGGAAGATATCAGCGATGAAAAGCGGCTCAAGAGTACGATGTACCGCTACATGACTCAGGAATTAGCCGAAGAATTGCTGAAATTAGATGACGCTAAACTAGGAGGCGATCGTAAAGAAGTTTCGATTTTATTTTCCGATATTCGCGGCTATACCACTTTAACGGAAAACTTACAAGCAGAAGAAGTGGTGAGTATGCTTAATGAATATTTTGAATCAATGGTGGAGGCAGTCTTTAAACATAAAGGCACTCTTGATAAATATATCGGCGATGCGATCATGGCTGTGTTTGGTTCTCCCCTACCATTGGAAGAACACGCTTGGATGGCAGTGCAAACATCCTTAGAAATGCGCCATCGTCTGCACGAATTTAATCAGCGTCGCTATAGAGATGATAAGCCCAAAATTAAAATCGGCATTGGTATCAACTCAGATACCGTAATTAGTGGGAATATCGGCTCTAGTAAGCGGATGGAATTTACCGCTATTGGCGATGGCGTTAATCTTGGCTCTCGATTAGAAAGTGTTAGTAAACAATATGGTTGCGACATTATTATTAGCGATAACACTTTTAAGCCCTGCCAAGATCAGATTTGGGCTAGGGAACTAGATTACATTCGTGTCAAGGGTAGAAACGAACCAGTAGCCATATACGAATTACTGGGTTTGCGTTCCAACCCCATTGAAAGCGAAAAATTGCAAGTGATTGAGCATTATCATAAAGGACGCGAGTATTACCTCAAGCGGCAGTTTTCCTTTGCTAGAGCAGAGTTTGCCAAAGTTTTAGCAGTTGATAACCATGACAAAGCTGCTATGTTGCATCTGTTGCGTTGTCAGCATTGGTTACAATCACCCCCAACAGAATCAGATTGGGATGAAGGAGTCTGGACGTTCCAGGAAAAATAAGTGCCATTTTTGACGCTCTATTCTTGTGCAAGAACCGCACTCAACAACAGTGAGTGTTATTACCGAACATAACTTAAATGTAGCGGACGCACCAGAGGGCTTCAGCCCTCACCACAAACCTTTAATTATTATTTTTAAAGGCATCCTTCTATACTAAGTAGAAATCATTGTCTTCTGGGTACAACGAATGCAACCAGCCGTTGACAAGAATGTATTAATCCTTGACCTCTAGAAGTTAAGGGCATCCCCAGACCAGAAGGTAATGTGGAGCATACTAGGTTAGACTTTAGAATGGGGATTGGTATCATTCGATAAGCTCACCCATATTAAAATCTATTCTGATCCAACCTTTGAGTCTTCGTAAATTGTCGAGAATCAGTAAGGGAATCTGCCAGTGATGTACCATTAGGAAGGGTAAGGGATCGCTCACCTCAAAAATTGCTTCTTTCCCACGCCTGATATTTCTTACCCAGGTTTGCAGTTGCTCAAAATTTCTAATCTCATTCAGCCGCCAAACTTCGTGATACAGCCAATAGGTTGGCTTACTATCAGCAAGAGGCTGCAAAGATTCAGCCAGAGGCTCTTTACCAAGATAGGCATCCGCTACTCCTGGATGATTGTAAAACATAGTAATGGCGGAGTGAGTCCGGGGATTACACTCAATCGCGTAAACAGTTCCGTCTTCTGCTTGGATGAAGTCAAAGGAAAGTTGCCCGGTTTTTCCCAGTTCTTTGGTAAAATGAGTCGCCCATTGCATAATTTCTTGCTGATCAACGTTTTCGTAGTTGACTTGAAAAGCGGATGACTCACAGCAGCAGTACATTCTTGACTCTCCATCTCGCGCGGTAGTGTGAGTGCAGTATTCCTTTCCAGGGATGAATTCCTGCATAATCCAAGGATTCTCTTCACTGATGGGTAGACTATTGACAAATGCTGCTGTTTCTGCTGAGGTAGCGCAAGGTAGCTTGGTGAGATTCAAGCGACGTATTTGATCGTAGGGGATGCTTTTAAGAATGTATTTGCGCTTCTCGTGAGAAAAGTCGAAGTTGATGACTTGTTCTGGATGGGTAATTTTGAAGGATTTGGGGACAGATAAACCGAACGATCGCGCTGTTTCAGCAAAGGCAAACTTATCATCTAAAATCTTCGTGACATCAGCATCGAAGTGGAAAAACTCTACAAAATCTGGTAATGGTGGCTGGCCTTGATCATAGTGAATAACGGAAAAAATCGCTACCGGGATAAAAAAGTCGATCTTTTCTGTTTTAGCGATCGCGTGTAAGCTTTCAACATAGCCTTCTAAGTCTTTGCTTGGATCGGGAACGGTATAAAAGCCTGCAACAGAGTTGGAATATTTATTACCACTTGACCAGAATTTCTCAATGTCAATTATAATAACCCGATGCCCAGCAGCATGAAATGAACGCGCTAGCTGAAGAGTTTTAGTCATTCTAGCGCCAGCAATCAAGATATTTTTGGAATTGGGGTTGACAACAATTGACTTATTGAATGGTTGCTTAAGAAAGTTCCACAGTAGCGATGTTAAGACGACGATACAGTTTAAGGGAAATGCGATCGCTAGTAATACAAGAGTGCCCAAGTTTTGGAACACTACAAAAATATACTTTCTCATAGTTATAATTGTGACATCAAAGATTGTATTTTTCCTCGTCAAATACTTTTAAACAATTGCAACTTCTTTAATACCAATTCTCTATGAAGATGCACAGAATAAAACGCTTGAAATTCCATGCCCAACAATAAACTTATTTTATGCAGCCTCACATAAAGTTGGTATAACGAGCTGATTTGATTAAGTCTCTATTCGTGTTCAAGCCAATAACTGGGCTTACTATAACTTAGGGGTTGCAGAGGTATTGCCATATTTTATGTCTTCTCCAAACTGTATGAGTTTGCCGATGTTGAAATCAATCCTCACCCAAGTTCGTAAGGAGCGCAAACTATCGAGTAATAGCAAAGGAATGTGCCAGTGATGCACCATTAAGAACGGTAGTGGGTCGTTAACTTCAAAGATTGCATCCTTTCCTCGCCAAATATTTTTAAACCACTTTTGTAACTGCTTTAACGATCTAATTTCATTAAGTCTCCAAAGTTCGTGATAAAGCCAATAAGTAGGTTTACTATCACTCAGGGGTTGCAGAGGTTCAGCCGGAGGCTCTTTATTAAGATAGGCATCTGCTAAACCAGGATGGTTGTAATACATTGTGATTGCAGAGTGAGCGCGAGCGTTGCACTCGATCGCATAAATCGTCCCATCTTCCGCCTGAATGAAGTCAAAACAAAGTTGTCCAGTCAGTTGTAATTCTTTGACAAAATGACTCACCCACTCTTTAATTTCTGGGTGTTCAAAGTTTTCGTAATTGACTTGAAAAGCAGATGATTTACAGCAGCAATGTACCGTTAATGTCCCATTTCTCACTGTATCGTGAGTACAGTATTCTGTACCGGGAATAAACTCTTGCAATATCCAAGGGTTATCTTTACTAATTGGCTTACTTTTAACATGAAGCGCCATTTTTTCGTAAGGCTCCATTGGTAGCTTGGTCAAATCCAAGCGTAAAACAGAGTCATAGACAATACTTTTGAGAATGTACTTGCGCTTTTCGTTGGCAAAGTCGAATTTAAGAACTTGTTCGGAATCTGTAATTAAGAAGGTTTTCGGAACAGATAACGAAAGTGAGCGGGCAATTTCTGCAAAAGTAAACTTGTTATCCAGCATCTTCATGGTATCAGCATCGAAGTGGAAACTCTCGCAATAGCCTGATAACACTGGTTTGCGCTCGGAGTCAAAGTAGCTGGCAGCAAAAATACCTACCGGGACAAAAAAATCTATGTTTTCTTTTTTAGCGATCGCCCGCACGGCTTGAGTATAACCTTCTAAGTCTTTTTGCGAGTCAGGAACTGTGTAAAAGGCAGCCACAGAGTTAGAAAATCGATAACCACTGAACCAGTATTTGTCGAGATCAAATAAAATGACTCGATGCCCAGCAGCGTGAAATGATCGCGCAAGCTGAAGGGTTTTGGTCATTCTACCACCACCGATCAAGATATTTTTAGGATTCTCGTTCAATGCCACAAGATTAGCATTTGATCTGGTGAAAAAATTCCACAGCAGCGATGCAAGTACGACGGTGCAGTTAAAGGGAAATGCGATCGCTAGTAATGCAAGTGTGCCCAAGTTTTGGAATATGGCAAAAATTTGCTCCCTCATAGTTGTAATTGTGACATGATATATGCTTCATTGACTCAACAAAATTCTTCAAGTGTGGCGAATAATCACTGAGATGGGAAAATAAACTGCTAGTGGCTTCTTTCCGCATCGTCTCTATTTTTTTACTAAATGTAGAATATTTATTCTTTATTTTTTAGATGGGGATTGTCTGGAGTACAAATAGGTATTATATACGCACTTGAAGTCATTAGATTTTTAGGCGATCGCTCTATTTTGTAGCAAGTGTGGACATTAGAGTTCTATTAATTGTCGTTAGCAAAGACCTTGGCTATTCCAAATCACAAGAAAGCTAAAAAGGTGATTTGCCTGACATTAGGTTATGCTCAACGCTTCATTGATCGCCGTCATAAATAATTCATTTAAAGGAATTCCGGCTGCGTTCGCCGTACTGGCAATTACCGCGTTATGGTCAAAAATACAAAACAAGCCGGCTTCTAAAAACCAAGGTTGTCCCTGTGGGTCGATCCGGAAGTCAAATAAACTATAATGGCGACAGCCCAAAGCCAAATGACACTTCTTTACTTCTTGCTGAACCTTTTGGGTGATCGGGTCATTAATATCCACAATCCAACCTGGGACATAATTTTTAGCAGTTGAAGCCAAATCGCCCTCGATTGGTATTTTGAATTTGTCAGTATAGCTACGGATGGGTCTGGTTTGCGGGTCTATCTGATACTCTTCAAGGGGTAAACCGATTAGCTCCCCATCTTTGACAATAGCGCCGCATCTGACTTCTCGACCGGCTTCAATGAATGTTTCTACAATCACTTCATCTGCAAATTCAAATGCTTTCTTCAAGGCAGCGTCATACTCACTCTTTTCTTTGACTAAGGACACCCCTAAAGAGTTGTCGGCATTTGCAGGTTTGATGACTACTGGAGGTGTAATTGTCGGAACATCTCCTTGGCGGAGCAATTCTCCATTCGGCACTTTGACCCCTGCTGCTGCAACAATAGCTTTGGTTTTGGCTTTGTGGGCTGTGATTGCCATCACATCTGGAGTATTGCCTATATAAGGGATCTTTAGCAAGTCGAATAATGCCCGGTAGTCAGTCATTCCAGGGAGACAAAACATTTGTGGCAACATTAGGTCAATGTTTTGCGCTGTTATAAACTGTATGGCATCTGATAGAGGCATCGGTTTAGCGACAGCAATATCTTCTGGACTGAGAGAGGAAGGAAATCGCCATTGGCCATCTTGTGTGATGTATGCAATCAGAAAGTCATAGAGCGATGGATTTGCCGTAGCTACTAGACAGCTTTGGGCGTAATTGCGTGACAACTCACAGTAAAAATGATTGTATGCAGATCCAACTAAATGAAGGATGCGAAGTACTGGCATGATTCATATTCCTAAGTACTGTTTTATTTTATACAAAAACTGTGATCACAAAAAATAGCTTCAGGGAGATGAGGAAGCAAGCGAAAAATTATTCTTTTGAAGTCTAAGCCAAGGCTTAGACTTCTGTGCTCATCTCCTCATCTCTCAATTACACAACGCGTCTAATCAGAGTTATACCATCTCGGATGGGTAAGATAACTTGCTCTACACGAGGATCGGCGGCAACAATACGGTTGAACTGAGCGATCGCTTCACCGTTGGCGGTACGCTGTTCAGGTGGTAGGTAAACTTGTCCCTGCAACAAAGTGTTATCCACACAGATTAAACCGTCGGGAGTCAGTAAGTTACTATCCAAAATGGTCTGAAAGTACTTTACATACTCCTTTTTATCGGCATCTATGAATATCAAATCAAAGGATTCTTTTCTCGCAGCCAGCTTGTAGAGTGTTTCTAGGGCAGGTGCTACTTCCACAACGATTTTGTCGCCGTGGGGAGACTCACTAAAGCAAGCTTGAGCAAATTCAGCAACATAGGGATCTACTTCGCAACCTATAAGTTGCCCATCACTTGGTAATGCTTCTGCCATTGCTAAGGCTGAATACCCTGTGAACATTCCTACTTCTAGAATGCGCTTTGCCTTGGTGATATGAACAAACATTTTCAATGTCTGTCCTTCAAGATGTCCTGAGAGCATCTCCTGCTCTAGTTGACGCACTGTTTCACCATCACTGAAGCGCTTGCTCCAGTCTTCAATGCTTGTTTTTTGCGCCAATGCTGTCAATGCGCTCGATTCCGGGGTGGTGTAATCATCCAAGTAGGGATCTAAACCTGCCGCTAATTGAACTCCCTGCCGCAAAGAATCTAATATCTCTACGGGAATGTTGTTCTCTTGGGCTAATTTGAGAGTTTGCTGTAGCTGGGCTACTAAGATACTGTGTGGCGTTATCGGTCTAGCTGTTTCTCGTCCTAAAACACTCGTCATATTTTCACACCCCTACTAGCTTGGCTTCTTGAGTTTCAATGTATGCGTCAACACCTTTTCCGCCACGAGGGTATTTAGCACAAAGACGTTTGTGTTCAGCTAAAGCAGCATCAAGTTCTTCACGAGTCAGATCGTTGACAAAGAAGCACTCACCAATTGGACGAGGCATGGCTGCGCGTTGTTTACCATCTCGTGTCAAGCTTATAGACTGGGTAGCATCCCAGAGCAAATCTCCATCTAGTAGAGGGTGATCGAGCGATAAACCGATACGACTCATCAAGTCTAGGATGCGATCGCGCTCCCCTGTTGAAATATAGCCCCGTTGTGCTGCAATGGTTGCAGACAAAGCCATATCTATATTGACCGCATGACCATGATATAGGGGTATTTGAGGTGCTAATTCTAGGGTAGGACTCCAAGTGTGACCGTAGGCAATGACGCGATCGAGGTCTAGTTCATGCAAGTTAGGAGTCTCTAACTCCAACATGGTTTTGATTGCCTCATAATTGACTTTGTGGGCAATCTCTTTAATTTCCGGTGTCGCATTCACATGTCCAAAGTGAGTGGAAAGAAGTTCTTCGCCATATTCGTATAGCAGTTCAAAGACTTCTGAATTAGACACTACAGCAATTTTCACCAACTCTGCCATCCCATTACGAACTTGAGCCTTTGGCAAGGTTTTCAAAAATGAGAAATCTAGGATTACTTTCAAAGGTGCATGATATGCTCCCAAGCGATTTTTCAACTTACGATGATTAACTGCTACCTTAATCGCTACACCTGCATCAATCAAACCAATCAACGTGGTAGGAATGCGGATATAGTTGCTCTTGCGACGGTAAGAAGCACAAGCAAACCCAGCCACATCAGTAACTAAACCACCACCGACGACTAAGACTGGTTCTTTACGAACTAAGCCAAAATCCGAAAAAGCGTCAACAATTCTTTCAAAGGTTGCCAGGGTTTTAGCTGGCTCCGTAATAATGATCGGAAATACTGTCAGTTCAATGTCATAGTGTCTAAAATACGACCTCATCTGATCGCCATAAAGTTCATGGACATTGGCATCAATTACAGTCAGACAGCGACCAAATTTTGCATAGCTATCTGCTATTTCTCTGTTTTTAATATCAAATGCACCGTTCACATAGACAAGACTAAAATCGATTTTTTCATAACCTTGGACGTGAAATGCAGATTCTGTAGCTTCAAATGATGCTTGAACTTTATTCATGTGTCTTGACCTTGTTCCAATTAAAAAATTGTGAGATTTCGGTAATAATTCCGATTTACCCTAATGTATGCCAGCAGGAAATAATGCTCTTTATCGTTTGAGATTAGAGACATCATTAAATGAGCTTTCAATAAAAAAGCTTACTGATATTTCTGACTGGCAATGTTATTAAACAACACCATTCATTGGAGTAAATTTTGTAGATGGGCTAGTCTCTAATTTAAGATAGCCTCTGAACTAGTCAAATAGTACCGCAGGGCGGAAGTCAAAAGTTTCCATTAGCAAGATTTTGCCATAATACTTGCATTCTTTCTTTCGGGATTATTGACTTTAGTAAGAGGAAAATTTATCTTAATCGAGGTTTATTCTACTATAGTTGAATTTTAGTGGCTTTCCAACTGTACGATTCCGCAAAAATTCTAGCCTAGAAAACCTATTGTATCGTTGGTCTCCAAGCTTAAATTTGAGACTAGAACCCTGATTAATCGTTAGTTCGCTGTTTTTTACCATTAGTATCAAGCCTTATATCGCTAAACTCGCTATCTTCTATTTGCTTCAGAATAACAGTGGACTTTTAGGAAGTTTATCAGAATTTTTATTAACTCCACTATGTTTGTCTCTAGCAACTTTCCCACCATTAAACTTTGCAAAATTTCTATCTTAGTAAACTAATCATATTATCTATCTCCAGGTTGACATTTGAGATTACAGGCATAATTAATTCTCAGCTAGCTGTTTTTTAGTTTTAGTCTTAAACCATAAAATGGTTAAAAACGAATATGACTCACTACACTCTATTCAGAATGGCAGTAGAATTCTTTTTTCATTCAATCAAGTTACTCCTCAGTATTCAACATACCTACCTCGGTAACTCCTAAAAATTTAGAATTTAAAAATATCTGAGTTACTAGTAACAAAACTTTAACTTTATTTAAGGAACGTTTGTGTGTTAAAAACTTCTAAGTTTGCTTGAATTGCCTTTAAAGTTCTCAATTAAGCTATTTTAGCTCAATTGAGTAAATAATTTACCAGATGATAAATTAAAATTACAACACAAATCATAACATATATAAATAGATTTAAGTCAATCCACCATGCGAAGTGTAGTGAATAACAAAACATTTTGACAAAACTATGTCTAAAGATAGATATTTTATACAGGAGATGGAATTAGCTTATTTGAACGTGATATCATATAAGAAAGGCTGCCAAAATTAATCTTGTTTAGAGTCAAAATCTCTACTAAACTGGCTCTTGAGCAAATAATACGACCAACTTGGTATTATTCATGTCTGCGTATAAAACAGACAATGTTCAGTAAACTACAAACTTTTGAAAACCAGCATGAGAAGGCAGGAGGCAGCTATGCTGGAGGCTCACTTAGTAAACCCCATAAATAAATTTAAGGGTTTAAAACAATTGAGTTGACATATATTGAAATTCTCTCGCCGACTTACTGAAGCCATAGTGGATGCTTCAGAAGGCAGAAGGCTATAACAAATTAAGGAAGGATTTTGGCAATCTGTCTCTGTATCAATTAAAACTTCAACTTATCATTCATCATTCCAGTTGCCGCGATCGCTTAGTTGCTTTCGACATAAAAAATTGAGTATTTCTAACAGGCAAAATTTATTTAAATTACTTTTAAAAAATCTTAATATTTCTCAATCTAGGTTAAAAAATCTTGGGATTGAGTTCATAATTTAAGAGCGATCGCTTTGTAAAGGTTAGTTGATATTTCTTGTCAAACTGCTGGTAAAGTTACAAACTAAGAAATACAACACACGCAATTATTTTATGACTGCTATTTCTAACTTTGAATTCAAGCGACCAATTTGGCAAACCGGCATCATATTAACTTTGGGCTTTTGGCTCAGTGCTAGTCTAGTTTTAGACTGGGTAATTATGCCTAGCCTTTATCTTTCTGGCATGATGAGCCAAGCTGGTTTTACGACAGCAGGCTATACGATTTTTTGGAACTTCAATCGGATGGAATTATTATCTGCTGCTGTAGTCCTGACTGGGGCACTAGCTCTGAGCAAAACCCGATATCACTGGAGTATTGGCAGTATTGTTTTATCTGTGCTGCTGCTAACTATAGCTATGCTTGACACCTATTTCTTAACTCCGCAGATGTGCGCCATAGGAGTTCAACTCAACCTATTTGAAGCTGCTGCTGCTATTCCATCGACAATGAATATACTGCACGGCAGTTATTGGGTACTGGAAATAGTTAAGCTGGTAGCAGGTGGTACACTTTTAAGCTGGTGCTGGCGGGAGCAAGTTTAAGTGGATGGAGAATTTTAACAGTGAGAATATCTACTTCTAAATCTCACACTAAAGACGCAAAGAAATTCTTTGCGTCTTTTTGCTAAATCTACTTTATAGATGAATACGATGTCTACGACGGGCTACGCCTACGCAGACAATTTTCTCTTCGTAACCGAAAACTGCTATAACCCACCTTCCGCACCCTAACTGTCACAAAGGTGTTTTCACTGTTTTTTAGAATAAAACAAAGCTAGTTTATATACTTAATCTCCTTGTTTTAACTGAGATTAAAAATTATGTCAGCATAATTTTTAGCTCAAAACCTGTCAAAAGTTAAGTGATTACCGATTGTGACACTCTGGGTGCGGAATGTGGGCTATAAACATACAAAATTATCTTTAACTGTACATTCTCAGCCTTCCCGGACTTCCGAGCAAATAAATACTGAAAAATAATATTAATTAGTTTTCATGTTTCCTTTACTGATTTATCATGAAGTTTATATATTTCCGCTAACTTTTTTTGAAAATTATAGTAATCTGAATTTTAGTGGTTACTTACTTGTTATCTACCATCTAGCCGAAAAGAGCTATTTTGCAGGTATGTATTAGCAATCAGGAATTTCGCTGCAAGTTCTTGAATTTGTCACTTCAAATTGTGTAGGGTGACTATTTAGCCCCACACAACATTAAAAACCGTCTCCAGTAATTATGAAGAAATTCCCTTCTGCTGATTTGGTTGCCCGTTGCATCTCACCACACACCATCAGGGCGGCAATTACCAGCTAACTCATCTTTGGTCGGAGGTTTACCATTCTTGTTGTGCAAGTGATAATTTTACCCAATCCCAAGACTAAAGGTTGCTCTACAATCACAAACCTAAGTAAGACATTTAACTTTTTTAATGCTTAGTTTCTAATAATACGTTTTCTCTTGAAGAAGTTACCCTCAAGAATAAACTTCTAGCAAAAGTGCCTCACAACTTTCGTCACGATTGCAAAAACATAGTTCATCAGCGTGGATTTAATGCTCAAAAGCCTTGAGGGAGAATCATTTTCCGCTACATTAAAGTAGATTTTGGTCGCTTTCGACTGTAGCACGAGAGGCAAAACCACTTTGGCACGAAAACTAAAGTATATCTACAATTTTAGGCTGCTAAATACGGATACCAATGATGCTTTTGTGACTGATGGGCGAGAGCCAATGGTCTATGCGTTGCACTTGAGTTACTGTTAGATTGGCTAGATTAGCGAAAGATACAGAAAACCAATCTAATTTTTGAAATACTATATCCTGGCAACCAGTCAGGCCATTTTGCCATTGGGCAATAACATGGATTGGTTTATTTGTAACTCGTGCTTTATAGCTTAAGAGAGATTGGTGAATTAAGAGTTGGGGGGTGTGGAATCTCTGTACTAACTCAAATGTGACCGCTATATTTATCTGATAGTGCTTCCACCAAAGTCGTAGTGAATTCCGAAAAGGTAATTCACTAATTTTACGTGCAAACAAATGTTAATTTTATTCCAAAACCATCCTAATGAAGACACTTCCGATTAGTAGATACAGATTTTTCCAAAAGCTCCAGCCTTTATCTTTGTTGAAAAAAATCACTGGTAAGTCGGTTACTGGTTGTTTGCAGGTATTTAGCACATCAGGCTCTTGGTCAATATATGTAGACGAGGGTAAACTAATTTATGCCTGCTATTCAGAGAAAATGTTTGAGCCACTTTACAGAAATTTGCAACGCTTGAGTCAGCAAATTTCTACTCTCCCTCGTGAAATTCACGAACAATTACGGGTGATATTTGAAACTGGTATTGAAAATCAGGCAATACCGAATCCAGATTATTTGGCGATTTGTTGGTTAGTCAATCAGAAATATATCAGTCCCTCTCAAGCGGCGATACTGATAGAGCAATTGGCGCTAGAAGTTCTAGAGTCATTTCTGAACTTAGACGAGGGGAGCTATGAATTTATTCCTGAAAGCTTTCTGGATGACATGCCAAAGTTTTGTCATCTGAATCTCCGCTTACTAGTTGAACGATGCCAAACACCCCGAAGGGAAGCGGCTTATCGTCAGACATCGCCAACTTCTCAATCAAACCCTTCAGAATTGTTCAAAATAAATGAGCTAAAACCTAAAAGCAAAAGTACACCAAACTGGTCTACAATAAACGGCTATAAGCCGCCAACCTACTCTATTAATACCAATGAACATAAGAGTCAGCAAATCACCAAACCACCTGTTGACAAAAAAATCTACACAATCTTTTGTATTGATGACAGCCCTACAATATTGAATACTATTAAAAGTTATTTAGATGAGCAAATATTTTCTGTTGTGGGAGTCACCGATTCTTTAAAGGCTTTAATGCAGATTGTTCACACTAAACCCGACATCATTTTGTTGGATATTTCAATGCCTAATTTGGATGGGTATGAACTCTGCTCTTTGCTGCGTAAACACTCAAATTTTAAAAATACACCTGTGATTATGGTGTCAGAAAAATTAGGGTTTCTAGATAGAGCTAAAGCTAAGATAGTAAGAGCATCAGGTTATTTAACTAAGCCTTTTACACAAGGAGATTTACTAAAAATAATATTTAAACATATTGTTTAAATTCCTGGTATAAAAAACAAATCTACAGAAATTAGGGTATTTCTTGAAGATTTAAGGTTTAGTATTAACTGAATTACTCCTATTTTAGTTAGAGAATATTGTCTGAATGAATTTAAATTAGTTGGTCGTTATCTTACAGATATGGGTTAAATTTTTATTAAAACTACCAGTGCAAAAAAAGCTCTAGAAATAATCTTAGAAAAAACTCAAATTCGATTGTTACTGATGTAATCATACCGAGGATAAGTAGATATGAATTGTCTCGCTTCATCAAAATAAATTCGACTCACCGCTTATGGGCATTTGAAATTGAGCAATAAATCGCTCACTACGAACCTTTTTTTGCATAGAATTGATGACCTTAGTAGCTCTGAGGATGTGGTATTTCCCTTAGAATTTCCAAAAGCGATCGCTCCATAACTTCACTGACAACTTTATTACCTTCTAAGTTGAGGTGAATGTGGTCGTGATACAAAGCTTGCGGGTTGGTAATTGAATTGAATATCGGTAAAAAGTCTATATAGTTAATTTGTTGGAATTTAGTATAATTGTTCAAGCGCTGGCGTGCAATAATTTCGTAATCGCGGGGGCCTGGTTCACCAATTTCTCGCAGTAAGGGAGTCATGACTAGGAGAAATTGGCTGTTGGTTTGGCGATTCAGGGCTTGAATTTTGCCGATCGCTTCCAAATTAATCCCCACGCGATCGCCTGCTTCATTTTGCACTATTTCCATTTCAGGAATTGGCTGTTGCTTAACGATATAACGTTGCCACACTTCCACCAATGCTAAGGGAGGTTTACTATTGGGATAGTTGCGATCGCGTCCTACTGGTAAAGAAGTAGGAGCAGTAGCAAACAAATCATCGGTATTAATTAATAACACTACTGCTTGGGCGTTGAAATTGCTAAACTTCTGTAAATAAGCTAACTCGTTCCTTGGCCCCCAAGAGTTAGCTGAAGCATTCAGCACTTCTACTTCCTGATAACTATTATTAGTGGATGATGCCAGAGAACGCATCATCATTGTGGATATTGTATTAGTCTGATCTGTCCACCAGCCACCATTAGCAATAGAATCGCCTAACAGTAAAATTCGTAACCCAGAAGGTGCAGGTGTCTGCTTAAGCGGATTACCTCGCATAGAATACTGATTAATCTCAATGCGATTACCAAACCGACGGGTACGCTGGTTAGGAGCCAATAAATAACCAATCTGCTCATCGCCAATGTAAATCAGAGGATTACCAAAGCCAAAAAGCGATCGCAGTCCGATCTCGACTACCACAAACAATGCCACAACCACCACCAAAAATACGATCAACGCGACTTTCACCTAGTTACACCCTCTGATACTGAGTTACTTTTCAACGATAGTAACTGACGCATTGGGCATTGGATAGAGGCATGGAAGCGGGATGTACAAAGCAATATCGATCGGATAAGCAGGGGAAGCATAGGGAAAGCACTTGAAGAAAGGGTATTATTGTTCATCAATTCTTTTCTTTCCAGCGAACAGATCCCCCTGCTTCTTTCCACTCCGCAGGCATCTGATTAAGCGCATTAATATGTATTGGAACGTGTTCAATAAGCTTTAAAACAGCAATTGCATAGCTATTAACTGTCTATCTAATGGTTTGGCAAAAGTTTGATATATCTTGGCTATTTTTGTGTAAGAGTATAGCAGCGTTTTATAGTGATATAATTTTTTATTATAGTATTACAAGAATTACAATTGTCATCGTTTTATCAAGTTAGCAAAATTTGGGGACAGGCTAGGATGATTAAAATAGTCACACGCAAATATTTAGGAAAACAAAATGTCTATGACATAGGGGTTGAGCATGACCATAATTTTGCGATCAAAAATGGGTTAATAGCTTCCAATTGTTTCAATAAATCCCATTCGACTGCCTATGGTTATGTAACTTATCAAACAGCATATTTAAAAGCTAATTACCCATTAGAATATATGGCAGCGCTGTTAACGGCTAACAGTGGTGATACCGATAAGGTACAGAGATATATTACTAATTGTACAAATATGGGTATTTCCATAGATCCGCCAGATATTAATCGTTCTGGTGTTGATTTTACGCCAACGGCAGGAAAGATTTTGTTTGGATTTTCGGCAGTGCGTAACGTGGGACAGAGTGCGATCGCTTGTATTTTGGAAGCGAGAAATGAGACAGGATTTAAATCCCTCGCTGATTTTTGCGATCGCGTGGATTTACGTGCTGTTAACCGCCGCACTATGGAATCGCTGATTTACTGTGGAGCATTTGACAAAATTGAACCCAACCGTCAACAGTTAATTAACGACTTAGAATTAGTGTATGATTGGGCACAATCTCGCGCTAAAGACAGAGCTAGTGGTCAAGGAAATCTTTTAGATTTATTAGGTGACGCATTTTCTTCTACTCCCACCAAAAGAGCAAATAATGCCTTTGAAACTGCTCCAAAATCTAAACCTGTGATGGACTTGCCACCACAGAAAAAGTTGCAGATGGAGAAAGAATTATTAGGATTTTATGTATCAGATCATCCACTGAAATCCTTACGGCAAATAACACCACTTTTGACTCCAATTAACCTTTCGCAACTGGGAGAGCAAAGGGAAGAGACAAGGCTTTGTGCAGTTGTCATGTTAAATAACGTCAAAAAAGTGGTTACTAAAAAAGGCGATCAAATGGCAATTTTGCAAATAGAAGACCTCACAACGCAATCAGAAGCTGTAGTCTTTCCTAAAACCTATGAACGCATTAGTTCCCTACTTCAAGTTGACACTAGATTGATTATTTGGGGAAAAGTAGATCGACGTGACGAGCAAACTCAATTTATTCTTGAAGATGCAGAGCCAGTGGAAACAGTACAAATGGTAATGGTGGAATTAAATCCCCAGCAAGCAGGTAATATCGATGAACTACATCGCTTGAAAATAATTTTGCAAGAACACTCAGGAGACAAAGAAAAGGCAAAAATGCCAGTGATTGGAATTATACAAACTGAAAATTCTCGAAAACTTGTTCGTTTGGGTTGGCAATTTTGCGTACAAGATTCTAGAATAACCGTTCAAGCTTTGCAAAATGCCAGTTTTCCTGCTCATATCAAATCGCTGACTGGTATCTAAAGCCAAAAGTGAAAAGTCCACCAATACTGAAAAGCAGCTTAATAATCAGTTTTACTGAACCGTCAACAGTAAATTGCCTTAAATATCCAAGCTTATAATAGTTTTTTTAGTTACTTATGCGGATGATAATTTCCTAGAGGCGGTGGTATATTTTTATGCTAAGACCCTTAAGGCTGCGACCAGGGGAAGGAGTTATAACTTGATGATCGTGAACGAGCTACATAAATTTGTTTCGTACTGTAAAATTATTCAACCCCAAACTCAGGAGGACATTAAAAAATTTTTTGAAGGAGTTATCTTATTTCCTTATGATAAGGAACTTCTATTGCAAGCTTATTTATTTCTGAATATTAAAGACTTATTTCCCTCGTGTGCTGAATTACTGTTATTTGAAAAATCTCCAATTTCAGATTATACAGATTTAGGAAAGTGTGATTTTGTCTATCAGACCTTTAAAGGAAGCCTGTTTTTAATTGAAACCAAGTTTATTGATACAGAAGCAACAGGAGCTACTGAAAGAAAAAGAAGAAATAAACACAGAAACAAGGTATTTGAGCAAGTTATTACTTTGAAAGGCCGATTTAGTGAATATTGGAATATAAGGCTAGATCAATTAGAATGTGGGGTTTTCACAACAGATGCAGAAGTTGCTTGGCGAGGAAATGGCGTGAACGTCATTTCTAAATCAATATCTATAGAGCATCTGGAAAAATGGCGAAGAAGCTATCACAGTAGTGAAAAATTTTTATCTCATCAAGATGGATCAAAGCTTGAAGGGAAGGTAAATTTGAAAGGTTAAGCCAAGACCCAAGTATACTTTTTTCGTTGACTTGCCCCCGCTAACCTTGTAGGATTTGTTGAGCCATGCCTACGGTTTTTGCTAGCCTACACAAGTCAGAGTCCAAAGCTGCCTATTTGACGAGATCGAAATAGTAAACTAATCGTCATTCATTTTTACAGGTTTATTTGCTTGTAGTAGGAGCTACAGACCTACTTATACGCAACTTAAATGCTCATTAGCTTATCTGCACACTCATCTTTGATGGAGAAACGGCACAATGGTTTGCCTTACATTGAGTCGGCTATCGGTTAAATCCGTTAGATTGACTCTAGTAATTTTTGGTGGATTTATAAATTTCAAAGTAAGGAAAATCTTTCACTTACTCAGGTGACAAGGCAAAATCACCTATTTTAAATCGGCAATATTTGCACTTTTGGTTTTGGCACTAAATAAAGCCTTTTTCCAAATCAACGCAAGTTATACCGTTAATCCTCAGTAAAACTGCTTAAATCAGCAATAATGCTAATGCTAACTCATCCGAGCAATTCTTTTTATAAGCACTTCTGAAATCAGAAAGCTCAGGAATGAGTATTTTCGTCAGGCACTTCAAACTTGTAACCATAGCCCCGCACAGTTTTAATAAACTCCGGTATGCTGGCATCGACTTCCATCTTCTTACGAAGCTGACCAATATGCACATCAACCACTCGGCCATCTCCTACGTAATCGCAACCCCAAATTTTTTGGATTAGTTGTGGACGACTCCAAGCTTGATTAGGATGACTTGCCAAAAAATGTAAGATATTAAATTCCAGTGCTGTTAAAGCAAGAGGTTTATCGTTAAGTGTTACCTCCCGACCCTCTGGGTTAATTGCTAACTGCTTAAAAATGATTCGTTGTGTTGGGGAGGGGTTGATGTAGCGTATCCGTCTTAAAAGAGCTTCCACTCTAACTTCAACTTCTGCAAGACTAAACGGTTTAGTCATAAAATCATCAGCACCTGCGCTTAAGATTTTAATTTTATCAGCCTCGTCAGTCCTACTAGTCAGTATCAGCACTAAAACATTAGTACGGCTCTGCATTTCTTGGCAGAGGCTGTAACCATTAAGATCCGGCAAATTCCAATCCAGAATTACTAAGGCCGGATTGAATTGCTCAAACAACGATAAGGCAGTCTTACCATCTGCTGCGGACTCTATCTGATATTTCCGGCTTAAAAAACGATAGACCAGATTTCGCACACCAAAGTCATCATCGACGATCAGAATTTTAGGAGTAGTAGTGGGAGCCATAACCATAATGCTGCCTATTGTAGATTGGGCGATTCGTTGCGCCAGTTTTGCTTTACGTGTTTCTGTTAATAGTGTATTCACGTGCGTCTCTGCTGAGTACGATCGCTACTGTAGTAACTGTTTACAATTAATCTTCCATGAAGTTTATCAAAACTTTAGCCATTGTAATGCTAATAAATTGTATAAGTATTGATTCTATGAAGTTTGTATAATTTTGGATTTTTATTGTACAATTTTAGATTTAAATACTTAAATACCTTTTAATGGTAACTGGTAAAATCTCTTTTTTCTCTCTGCGCCCTCAGCGTCTGTGCGGTTGAAAAGTCTTTTATTTAACCGCAGAGGCATAGAGAAGCTAGTGCATTGGTGAGGCAGGGTGGTCTTCTCCCAAGGGGAGACGCCAAGGGCGATAGCGCAGCGTTAGCGAGGTACGAGCGTCTGGGGGAAACCCCATGAGCGACTGCCGAAAGGGTTCCCCGACTTGTACCCCTACGGGGATCTTGCTACGCTTTTAGCGTTCCCGCTCTTTAGCAACTGGCGCAACACAAACAGAAGAGGTTAAAGAAGAATGGCTTGAGGACTTTTAAGACATCCTCTAAGAGCAAACGAGGAGCTTGCTCTGATGTAACTCATTTGATTATGAAAAGTTATAAGGCGTTATTGTTAGCGATCGCAGATATTGAAAATGCACATAATTACTGTACTAATAGCTGAATATTTTAACCTTATTCACAATCTTTTTTCAGTAATTAAATATCACAAATAGAACTTTAAATATATTTCATACAATTAATATAAAAACTCAAAATAACTTTTTTAAATAGTTTAATATGGTTAAATTTGCAATGCATTCAATGGTATAAAAAGTTTTAATTAGATAGTCTATCTTAAGAGATATTTTAAGTAAATTCAGCCCAGAGAAAGAGTAATTCAATATGTTTAGTCAGTTAAATTGCTATCAATATCGTCAAGTCAGGGATACTTATGGTTAATAATTTAGTCGGCGGCATAATTCCCCCACAGCCACCAGTAGAATCACAGTCTGATGTTCATACATTGAAGTCTCGTCTAGAATGGGGCGAACCAGCTTTTACGATACTGGATGTGCGCGATCGCAACACCTTCAATGAAGGTCACATTTTAGGAGCTATGCCAATGCCAATAGATGAATTGGTACAACGTGCAGTGCCTTCTTTAGATAAGAGCCGCGATATTTACGTTTACGGTGCTAACGAAGAAGAATCCGCCCAAGCAGCGCAACAACTTCGTTCTAATGGATTTGAGCATGTCTCCCAACTCAAAGGTGGTCTTGCTGCATGGAAGGCTATCGGTGGCCCAACAGAAGGCATTGTTGAATCAAAAACTCCCCCAGGTGCAGATGACTACAATGTTGTAGATCGCTTAAAAACTCACCAAGAAACTCTGCCAAAGGGAGGCCCTACCGCGACAGAAGCCATTAAAAAAGGAGCTAGTGACTTCAAGGATAATATTCAAGAGGGAGCCAGTAATCTTAAGGAAGGCATTCAAGAGGGAGTCAATAATGTCAAAGAAGGCATTAGTGAATCTAACGCTCCTAAAGGCAATGACGATTCCAATATTGGATCGTAGGCGAAAAATAACTTAGAAAATTAGCAATAGACCTCTTGCATAAATCAATAATGAGAACCCCACTCTACCTTTGGCTTATGTTAAAATCTCCGCTCCTTGTTTATGGGGAAAGGTTACGGGTGGGTGTTAAAGAATTTTTCCAAGAGGTCTAATCTTGATTTTTCATGGTCAGAGAAGTCACAATTCAGAAATTAAAAGATAGAATATTTCCTCTTGTAATGCTTGTACTCCAGAGCAAAAACTTTTCCAAGAGGTTTAGTGTTGACTCAATGTTCAAACAAATCTTTAAACTGCAACAAATCTAACGAAACTATTGTTGGCAGAAATTCAAAACATTCTTGAGCAATTTCCCAACGTTCTTCTCGTTTGAGCATTTCTGTTAGCTTATGCTGCACACTAAGTAAATAGCGCACATCATTGGCAGCATAACTCAGTTGAGCTTCAGACAAACTAGCGGCGTTACCCCAATCAGAACTTTGAGAGCTTTTATCCAGTTCTACTTGTTCTAACTCTTGCACCACATCTTTAAGCCCGTGGCGATTTGTGTAAGTACGAGCTAATTTACTAGCAATTTTGGTACAAAAAACAGGTCTAACCTGAATCCCCAGATTAGCTCGCAAAGTGGCAAGGTCAAAGCGAGCAAAGTGAAACACTTTTACGACATTCGTCGCTGACAAGAGTTTTTTTAAGTTTGGCGCATCAGCTTGCCCTTTGGCTATGCGAATTGCAGTCACTTTCCCGAATTCGTTGCACAACTGGACAAGACACAACCTATCGCGTTGTGGCAGTAATCCCATCGTTTCTGTATCAACTGCGATCGCTGTAGATTTTAAATACTGTACTAGAGCTGCGTCGCCCAGATCGCGATCGCTCACCTGAAAATCTTGTAATGTCATGAATTGTTCAAAAATAATAGCAGTGTCCAGCAAATATAAGTCTTGTCAGACACTACATTATTATTGTGCAAAACAATCATAAATTAAATCTACCTAGTACGAAAAAAAAGCTGTGTAAGGTAGACTTCACCTTGATTATTAGTAGCAACACCAATTCCAGTGAGGTTGTAATTTCCTTTAAGGTTCTTTAGATGTCCCGGACTCTTAATCCAACCAGTAACAGCTTCATCCACAGGGTTACTATATCCCCGATTGAAAGCAACATTTTCCGCCGCACTGCTGTAGCGAATAGGGATAGCATTGACTCGCCGTTCAAATCCCTGATGGCTAAATGGTGTTTTACCTTTAGCCATATTCTGACTATGAATTCTTGCCTGTCGAGTGATATTTGCATTTAGGGTCAACTTTGGCAATCCTTTAGAAGCCCGATATCGATTAATTTCTTCAAAAACGGATTTTTCTAGCTCCGTAGTCTTAAAAGTAGGAGTCGATATTGCAACCTGACTCGAAAAAAGCGACAACAGCTTATTACGGGTGGATGTATTCGTAGAAGGATGATTTGGTATCGGAACAGTCGTTAACCCACTAGCAAGGACAAGCGCACTTAAAGCGATGCCAAAAGCAGTTTGTCGGAACATGGAAAATTGCGTAATATGTAGAGATATAAGACTTATACTCTACCCTATTGTTCCGACGATATATACCACGATACTATTAAGGATTGATGAATTTTGGCAATCTGGCTACATCCTTGTATAGGAAGTACAAAAAATGATTTGCAATGGTCAATACTTTAATAGGTCAGCATCGTAAAATTACGGTTATTTTTGCTGATAATTTAAGATTTTCATGAATTACTAAAAAAATAATGTAGTATTCAATAGACAAATGTTATTGAAACTACATTATTTTATATCTAGCAAAAGCTTTGCTAGCAGGCTAAAGTCTGGGGAATTTGAGAAAAAACCTAAATTATACCAAATCTATCAGCGAAAGAAAAGTTGTGTGAAGTAGATTTCGCCTCTACTATTGCTAACGACACCAATCCCCGTTTTATCATAATCACCTCTGATATTAGCAAGATGCCCTGGACTTTTGAGCCAGCCTTGAACAGCTGTCGTCACAGGATCGCTATATCCATAGTTACTAGCGACATTTTCACCAGCTGAACTGTAAGGAATACCGACTGCTTTAATACGTTCTGAAAATCCCGTATGTCCAAAGGGAACTTTACCTTGAGCCATATCCTGACTGTGAATCCTGGCTTGATTATCGATGGCAGTGTTACGAGTCAGCTTTTTGAATCCTTGGGAAACTCTGTAGTCATTAATTTGTTTGAAAACCGCCTTTTCTAAAGCAGCAGTGTCAATCTTAGATCCTGCAAGGTTGCCAGTATTATTTGATACGTTAGAAGAGGGCGGTGTAGAAGTTGAATTTGTTGCAGGAGTTGTTGCAGAAGTTTTTGCAGGAGTTGTTGCAGAAGTTTTTGTAGGAGTAAAGAAAAGTTGTGTGAAGAAGATTTCGCCTCTACTGTTGTTGCTAACGGCAACACCAATCCCAGTCGTTTCAAAATTACCTCTGATAGTAGCAAGATGCGCTGGACTTTTGAGCCAGCCTTGAACAGCTGTCGTCACAGGGTCACTATATCCATAGTTAGTAGCGACATTTTCACCAGCTAAACTGTAGGGAATACCAACTGCCATAACACGTTCTCTAAATCCCGTATGTCCAGCGGGAACTTTACCTTGAGCCATATCCTGACTGTGAATCCTGGCTTGATTATCAATGGCAGAATTACGAGTCAGCTTTTTTAATCCTTGGGAAACTCTGTAGTCATTAATTTGTTTGAAAACCTCCTCTTCTAAAGCAGCAGTGTCAACTTTAGATGCTGCAATTTTAACAGTGCTATTTGATACACTTGAAGGTGTCGGCGTCAAAGTTGAATTTGTTACAGGAGTAGCGATCGCTCCACTACCGAGAATGATAGTGCCCAAAGCAACGCTGTAGATTGTTGATTTAATCATTTGTTGATAACTAACTGGAACTTTAGCTCCAGAAAGCTTAACCAAGCTAGTATCAATCTGACAACTTGATTATAAGTCTATATATCTCCATATATGGCGTTTTTTGTTCAAAAACTACCAGTAGACTTTCAAATGCATAGAATTACGGAAAAAATATTGCTACTTATAAAATTTTGCACTCTACCATTAGTATGATTATTTCTATCTAAGCCACTTTAAAAACTTCATTTTGTAATACACAAATATTTCTGTATCTAAGTAATAGGAGTTAGAAAAAATCATAAGAATAATAATATTCGCCAGTATTAATACATAGAAAATGATAATTGCTATGAATTATTATTGAATCTGAACAGATAGCGTGCTAAGTATTACCACGGCTAATATTGGGTAACATGGGTAGGACTTACGCACTGTACAAAATAACTATCTTGTGCATCAACCTAAATACGTTGTTTCGGGCTTTTATCAATCACTTTTGATTGAGTGCGTAGGCGTAGCCCGCCGCAGGCATCGCTAAAATCTCATTGAAAAATCTAGCTATCAGCCTTGAAAACTCTACCTGTTATTTTGGCTTTTCTGTCAATGCGTAAGTTCTAATGGGATATAAATGGCATAAATTTATCTACGAAAACCTCTTGCGTGGAATTTGTAATACTTGCCTCGGCAAGAAGCAAGCGACATAATTCGTAATTCCTATACCGCAAGGGTTTCATTGATTTGGGATGGTTAGTTTACTTCTGCGGTGCTTTACTAGCTTTTGTTGAGGGTTTCTAACTCTTGCTGTACCACGCGCAACACCTGTGCAAATATTCCGCACGCCACTGTTCCCGCTCCTTAATTACCTTGGCATCCGGTTCGTAAGCTTCAATCTCTGTAGCTGTTGAAAAAGAAGTCAGAAATAAGAATTCAGAAGCAAAGCTGGAGCAAAATTTTGGCGTGCCAACTCGTTCGTCATGAGTGGGTTACGGTAGCATCGGGTGTTGAAATTGTTGATCCGTAATTGCTTTTTCCAAAGATTTTTTTATATACAGCGTTTTGCAACTACATGAGTTACACTCCTCCCCAACCCTCCCCAAAGCATCGGGGAGGGTGCGCGGTAGAGCGGGTGGGCTATTTCTATACCTCACGAACTTGAAATCTGCTGTATGTATGTTTACGCATCATTTAAGAACTTGGCTACTGTTTGTACATCCTTATCGCCACGTCCAGAGCAGTTAATTACAATCCGGGGACTGTCGGTTAGTTGAGGACACAGGGTTTCGAGGTAGGCGATCGCATGAGCTGTTTCTAATGCCGGGATAATCCCTTCCAATTTTGACAATCGCTGAAATGCTGCTAAAGCCTCTGCATCCGTCACACTATAATATTCAGCGCGACCAGTATCTTTCAAATAACTGTGTTCTGGCCCCACACCGGGGTAATCTAAACCCGCACTAATTGAGTGTGCCTCAATGATTTGCCCATCCTCATCTTGCAGAAGATAGCTCATGGCTCCGTGCAATACACCAACTCGTCCTTTTGTCAAAGTTGCTGCGTGTTTTTCAGTATTGACACCTTCTCCTGCTGCCTCAATCCCAATGAACCGTATAGAAGGCTCATTCATAAACTCATAAAATAATCCCATAGCATTGGAACCACCACCCACGCAAGCCAAGAGAATATCAGGTAATACACCCCACTTTTCGATTGCTTGGGCGCGAGTTTCTTGGCCGATTACTGCATGGAAATCACGTACCATCATCGGGTAAGGATGGGGCCCTGCTACTGAACCGAGAATGTAGTGAGTTGTTTCCACATTTGTCACCCAATCGCGGATTGCTTCAGAAGTAGCATCCTTCAGGGTTCCAGTTCCCGCTTCCACCGGACGCACTTCTGCCCCCATCAACCGCATTCTGAACACATTTAAAGCTTGGCGTTCCATATCATGAACGCCCATGTAAATTATGCATTCCAGCCCAAAACGAGCGCAAACTGTAGCTGTGGCAACTCCGTGTTGTCCAGCACCCGTTTCGGCAATAATCCGTTGCTTACCCATGCGCTTTGCCAACAATACTTGACCAAGGGCATTATTAATTTTATGAGCGCCAGTATGATTTAAATCCTCGCGTTTTAAGTAAATTTGCGGCCCCGTGCGATCGGGTCGGGCATAATGAGCAGTCAGGCGTTCAGCGAAATATAATGGTGTGGCACGTCCTACATAGTCCCGTAACAACTGCTGTAGTTCTGCTTGAAAACCAGGGTCATTGCGGTATTGCTGATAAGCTGTTTCTAGTTCAGTAAGAGCAGGCATCAGCGTTTCAGGTACATACTTACCGCCGAAGCGTCCAAAGCGACCTAGTGTATCAGGAACTTGAGCAGTTGAGTTTGGAGATAGGGGAGTGGTAGTCACGGGCTGTTTGCAATGACGAGAATGATTTAATTATTATAGAAAGTCTAGGGCATATCCAGGTTATATCTTGGGACTGGAAGCTAAATATCTTCCTCGATACCCAATGCCCAATGCCCAATGCCCAATGCCCAATGCCCCATGCCCAATTACTTTGAATCCTTAGCAATGGATTTGTGATGTTAGCCTAGAAATTGATATCCCAGCAGAATGGTTGCGTAGAAGTTTCCACTGCCTTTGAAATTTTTCTTAAACAGTCATTTTATGTCTTCTTCAAATCCCAAATCTTCTGACAAAAGCTTTGTCTACCGCGAATTTGGCAACGACAACTCCGCCGCCACAGAAAGACCAATTCCAGAACTCCCCGCACAACAACAAAATCTTAAAGTACAAGCTTCGCGCAAAGGACGCAAAGGCAAAACTGTTACAGTGATTAGCGGTTTTCAAGCCAAACCAGAAACCTTGGCTGATTTGGTGAAGCAGTTGAAAACCCAGTGCGGCACAGGTGGGACAGTTAAAGATAACGAAATCGAAATTCAGGGCGAACACAAGCAAAAAATTGTCGAGATTTTGAGCAAACTAGGTTACAAAGCTAAAATTAGCGGTGGCTAATCTTGAGTGCGGTTTACCGCATCTCAACCGTGATCTAGATTAAGAGAGAGAATGTTATCTTTGAAAGGTACAAATATGCTTGAACACTGGTGAATCACTTTGCCAACAAGCTGTTTTTTGGGAGATTAATAGGAGGTTTAAATGGATTTAGTTCGGATTTTGTGTGCCATTTTCGTACCGCCTCTGGGAGTTTTTTTGCAAGTAGGTTTTGGTATAGATTTTTGGATTAATATAGTTTTGACACTTTTTGGTTACATTCCTGGAATTATTCACGCAGTATGGATAATTGCTAAGAAATAATTCTTTGTAGGGGTAGCTTTGAGGCTCTGCATATAGTGATAAATTGAGTCAGAGCCTCAATGAATACATTTATATGCAGAGTATGAAAACGAGAAAAATAAATTACCTGCAAGATGACTAGCTTGGGTAAAGCTTTGGAATTTAAAGATATGAGCTTTTATGTGTCGATAAATACCGAATTAACTCTCATTTTTTAACATAGCATAGAGTCTAAATTCTAGAAGCAAGGGGCAAATGTGCAATTGCCATTGCACAGTTGAGACGTTCAAATCTTTGATTAACCCAGTGCTTATATCTAGCACCCAGCCATGAACCATAGGCGCTTTTCGCTCATAGAGTACCTGACGCATAATGGAAGTTTGGTAAAGATTTTTTACTTGCGCTACAACGTTTATTTCTGCCAAACGATTCAAACGTTCTTCTCTTGTTGGCAAGGCATCAATTTCTTCTTGTTTCTGTAAATACAGTTCCCGAATCGGATTTACCCAGTTATCAAGAATTCCGATAGTTCTCCCCTCTAAAGCCGCTTTAATTCCTCCGCAATCGTAGTGACCACAAACGATAATATGCTCGACTTGAAGATGTAAAATTGCGTATTCTAAAACCGCTAAAAAGTTTATATCTGTTAGAGAAATTTGATTGGCAATATTACGGTGTACAAATAACTCTCCTGGTTCTGTACGAGTAAAGCTTGTTAATGCTAGACGACTATCAGAACACCCAATGTATAGAAAAGGTGGTGTTTGTCCGCTTGATAAGTCTTGAAAGTAAGTTGGGTCTATTGCTAGTTTCTCGGCAACCCAAGCCTGATTATTTTTGAATAGTTCATCAATGCTGTTATATTTCATCTTTCGCTAAATTCGAGAGAGAATCTCATAAATATTTTAGCTGATCTACAGTTTCCTATAAATCAATATGAACTTTTTCCCATCTAAAATTTTTCTAAAGATGACATTTTTTATACGGAATTAATAGAGCTTTTGTATAAATTGTAATGAATCAAGTTAAAAATTAGAAAAAATAACTATCTATAAATTTAGAACATTAACTATAGGAAAGTAAAATGTTTATCAAATATAATCTAAGCGTTCAGACTGACTACCTATTTAAAATTCTCATCTATAGGATTACTATTTGATTTTTGAACGAAATTAGGTATTGTAGAGTGTGTTAGAACGGAGTTCGTAACGCACTATAATCACGGCTTTCATGCCGTACTCTCGCAGCTACACATCCTACGTATATTTTCTCCAAATCAAACCGGATTCCTATAGCATTTCTAGATATTTTTACAAAGCAGAGATTCTGGTTACAGAATCATTTTAAATCACACCTCAAACTTTGCATTTGAGTCAAGTAAATGCAGTGAAAGTTTTGAATACTGGTTCGTTTAATACAGAGATACACTTTCTGAGGCTGGTAAGCTAACTTAACAAAGATGCCAAATCTGAGGTTGAGATATTAAGTTATCAGCTTTAATCGGGAGCAACAACTTTGTTATCGTGATGATGGTTGATTGACCAACGGTGATCAACAGTCATAGAGGAAAACTCGCAAATTTCTTCTAGGCGTTTTTGCTGTACGGCAGCTTTACGCAGAGTAATAATTAGTTGATTTACCTGATGCCGTAAATCTGGATTATCATTTACAGCTAACATGGTTTGTCTCTCTAAAAGTTGAAGTATAAGTTCGTAGTGAATAGGAGAAGGTAGAGGAATTTGCTCCATGAAGTTAACTTTTGATTTCATATTTGAGATTTTGTATTAGTCATTTGGCTTTTCTCAATAAATTGTTACATAAGAAATAACTAGTTGTTTATGGCTTTGAGTTGATTAGCAATGAAGGTTTGGCAAAGATATGATGATATTTGATGGCAATGTGCTGCGTGTCCACGCATAGTGTACCCAATTGACCAACTATTGTATGCAGTTAGTTGCTTTATGCTAAGAGGCGTAGGGGTGTTTATTTCATGAATTCCTCGGCAATATATGGGCGATCGCAGCGCCGGGATCTGGTTGTTTGACCAAAGATTCTCCAATGAGTACAGCCGATGCACCTGCTGTCAGTACCATACTCAGATCATCTGGGTTGTGTAGTCCTGACTCGCTGACAACAAGGATGTTTTTCTCCTGCAATTGGCTACCCCTTGCAGCTAAAAGTTGGCAAGTAGTTTGCAAGTCAACAGAGAAGTCTTCCAAATTACGATTATTGATTCCGACTAAGGAGACTCCATCTAAAGCTAACACACGGTCAAGTTCTGCCAAGCTATGGACTTCAACCAAAGTTGCCATTTTTAGGTTGTTAGCAATTTTAAGGAAGTACTTCAAATCTTGATCGCTCAAAATAGCGGCAATCAACAAAATAGCATCTGCACCCTGAACCCGCGCCAAGTATATTTGGTAAGCATAAACGACAAACTCTTTGCATAGTAAGGGCAAATCTACAGCAGCCCGAACCTTGGCTAAGTTTTCAAAACTACCTTGAAAGAACTTGACATCTGTCAGCACAGAAAGACAACTAGCGCCACCTTGCTGATAAGACAGGGCGATCGCTACTGGGTCAAAATCTTCTCGTAAAACACCTTTGCTAGGTGAAGCTTTCTTAACTTCGGCAATCAATGCTGGCTTAGTCTTAGCTTGCCGTAAGGCGGCGACAAAATCACGGGTTGGCGGCGCAGTCACTACCTGTTTTAGCAATTGTTGCAAAGGAACTTTTTCCCGCATTTGGTCATATTCTATTTCTTTCTGCCAGACAATTTCCTCCAAGATGTTGTTTGGCGCAGCATCAGGTACGACAGCCTGATAACGCAATATCGATACATCAATAGCTGGGTTAGGTGAACGGCGACGGATTTGCATAATTGGGGATTGGGGAGTGGGGAGTGGGGAATGGGGAATGGGGAATGGGGAATAGGGAAATACCCTACTCCCTACTCCCTACTCCCTAAATTGCGATGGCTCGTTTATAAGCTTCGTCCAGCACTTCCGAAAGTGTCGGGTGGGCGTGAACTAGATGCGCGAGACTTTGGACAGATTGACGGTTTGCGATCGCAGCTGAGGCTTCATGAATTAAGTCTGAGGCGTGCAGTCCAAAAATGTGGACGCCCAAGACTTCTCCGGTGTCTTTGCGATATATTACCTTGGCAATACCATCGGCTTCATTTTCTGCCAACGCTTTGGAATTCCCTTTGTAGTAACTCCGACTTGTGGCGATTTCAAAACCTTCGGTTTGTCCTAACTCCTTAGCTGCGGTTTCTGTTAAGCCCACATAGCTAACTTCTGGGTGGGTAAACGCCGCCGCCGGGATGCTGCGATAATCTACTATTCTTTCCCTCCCAACAATATTTTCTACGGCGATGATGCCTTGAGCAGAAGCCGCATGTGCCAACATCATCTTCCCATTAGCATCGCCAATTGCCCACAAATGCGGTACTACTTCACCTGCTGATAGCACTGCCATGCGATCGTCAACTGGAATAAAATTCCGCCGATCCAGTTCTACGCCCACAGACTCTAAACCAAGATTTTTGGTCGCTGGGATGCGTCCTGTAGCCACCAAGCAAGCATCTACTTCGATGACATCTACATCTTCTTTGGTTTTGAAATCTGCTAATTCAATCACCACTGGTGAACCGGGGATGACTTTTTTAGCGTATATCCCCACTTTCGTTTCAATATCGCGGGGGGTAATCAGTACCCGTTCGGCAAGTTTGGCAATATCTCGGTCAAATCCTGGCATTAACTGATCTAGGGCTTCAATCAAGGTGATTTCGCAACCCAAAGCTGAGTAAATATCAGAAAATTCTAAGCCGATATAACCACTGCCAATAATCGCCACCCAGTCTGGTAGCGACTCCAACTTTACGCCTTGATCGCTGGTAAAGACAGTTTTGCCATCTACTTCAATCCCTGGAGGCACAAAAGGAATTGAACCAGGAGAAAGAATGATATCTTTGGCTGTGATGGTTTTTTCACCGCCATCTCCGGTAACAGAGACTTTTTGCGCCCCAGCAATTTTTCCCCAACCGTTGATAATATCAACTTTTAGACGTTTGAGGCTGTTGGTTAAGTCGCCTTGAATTTTCGAGACGAGATTATTAGCATGATTAGCGATCGCTTGGCGATCGAATTCCACGCTACCAATTTGAATTCCCAATGACTTCAGGTGGTGGGCATTACGTAACTCCCGCACACGTCCAGATGCTGCCAGCAGCGCCTTAGAAGGAATACAGCCCCGATTAACACAGGTTCCTCCCATATCAGCAGCTTCAATAATCGCTGTTTTCAAACCGCAACTTACGGCGTGTAAGGCTGCGCCATGTCCGCCTACACCAGCGCCGATAATTACTAAATCGTAATCAAATCCTTGACTCACGTTAGTTTCCCCGTGTGCTTCGCCTATTTATTCTCAACTTGACCGACAATCAGCGCAACCCCTTTAACAGTTATCAGTTTTATTGCTTGACTCTAAATTCCTCACCATAGACCATCAGAACTGTTCACTGCTGACTGTTTACTAATTTCAGGTTCGGGCGTTGCTTCAAATTATGATTCACTCGCTTCTGACGAAAATATGGATGTTTTCAGTAATTATAGTCAAATCTATATAGTTCAGTTCTGTATAGTCAAATATATAGGATTACTATTTGATTTTTGAACGAAATTAAGTATTGTAGAGTGTGTTAGAACGGAGTTCGTAACGCACTATGAACACGAGTTTGATGCCGTACTCTCTGTGCTAACACATCCTACGTATATTTTCTCCAAATCAAACCGGATTCCTATAGTCAGACATTGCTTTTTATAAATGGAGTTTGGAGTAACCCTGTCAAGGTGACATGCTTTTAGAATTCGGAAAATTCCGAGTTGAGAAGTTCAAGTGCCGATTTTCGTTGAAACTTCAAGTTCTAATTCTCCCCTGCCCAATGCCCAATGCCCAATGCCCCATGCCCCATGCCCATAACTTTGAATTTCTTTACAGCGCGTTAGCCTAACACTAAGCTGGATTTAGGATTCATCCAGAAGATTTACGCAGGCGATCGCTCGATGTCTATTCCCCAAATTAGTGAATTTACTATCCGCCGTCATGCCAACGCCAAATCTTTCCAACGGGGCGAGGCATACTATGAGGCTGGTGCTGTCAATACAGTTACCCTACGTGGCGATCTGCTTCAGGCAGATGTTGTGGGCAGTGAAGCCAAACCTTATCATGTCAACCTGAGTTTTGATCGCAGTGGGTTAACCTCAGCAAACTGCACCTGTGCCTACAACTTTGACGGGTGGTGCAAACACATTGTAGCGACGATGCTTGTTTGTGCGCGTAACCCAGAAAACATTGAGAAGCGCCCCACCCTAGAAGAATTACTTAATAGCCTGGATTATTTACAAACTCAAAAACTTCTGCAAGACTTGGTAAAAGAAGACCCACCACTAATTGAGGTGATTGACCGCCATGTAAGTTGGATGACTAATCCTACTGACAGGCAAACAACCACAAAACCCTTGCTCTACATTACTATTGATCCGGCTCCCTTTCGGCGGCAAGTACGGCAGATTCTTAAGGATACCGTGCGCTACTTTGAGGAAGGGTGCGAAGAAGACCCAATTGGTGAAGAATTGCTGAGTGTAGTGCAAACTGCGGTAGATTTTAGTGAACGGGGAGAGGGTAAAAATGCGATCGCCATTTTAGAAGCGATTACCTCTACCTGTGTGGAAAATTGGGATGATGTTGCAGAATACGGCGCCGAAAATGATGAACTTATCGAAGAATTAAATAATGCCTGGTGTGAAGCAATTCTCAGTGCTGAACTCACCCCAGAAGAAAAAGTTGATATTCAAATAAATTTAGAAGCTTGGCAAGATGAGTGGAATGTTGATTTTGGCATGATTATGGAGGCTTTACGCCAAGGTTGGGATTATCCACCACTGGTGCAAGTTCTCCAAGGTAATATTACCGAAAGGGGAGCTTGGGAAGAAGACGTGCCAGACTACGCGGATGATTTGGCACTAATTCGGCTAAAAATCCTCGAACGTCAGGAACGTTACCAAGAATACTTATATTTAGCAGAAGCAGAAGGACAAACCCAACAGTATCTAACAATGCTAGGGCGTTTAGGCAGGGTAGAAGAAGCAATTGATGCTGCTCAAACCCAAATGAACTCAATGGAAGAAGCTTTTGCCCTAGCGAAAACACTCAGCGTTCAAGGAGCATTACAGCAAGCACTAAGTATAGCCCAGAGTGGATTAAATTTACCGGGTAAGTGTCGGTATGAATTGGGGATTTGGACAAGTGATTTGGCTATTGAGTTGGGTGATAGTGAAGCTGCTTTATTAGCAATCAAGGCGGCTTTTCAAGTGAAGCCCTCCTTTTTTGACTACCAGAAGATGGCAGAATTGGCTGGGGAAAATTGGGAAAGTGTCAAAACAGACCTGCTGAGAATTATTCGTACTGTTAGTGGTGGGGGAACAGAATCAGCCAAAGTGGATATATTCTTGCATGAGGGGCTAATTGATGATGCAATTGCGATCGCTAGTGAACTCAGTTCTTATAATTCAGAATTGATTCATCGAGTCATGGATGCTGCTATCCCTCATAATCCTAGTTGGGTAATTGCTAATGCTCGTTGCCGTGCCGAAAAAATTATAGATGCAGGTAAAGCCGAATACTATTACTACGCAGTTGAATGGTTAAAAAAGGCACGAAACGCCTACTTGGAATCTGGAAATAAAGCTGACTGGTTAAGCTATCGTCAAAACTTGATGCAAACCCACGCTCGTAAACGTAAATTGATGGGAATGTTTCAGCAAAGGGATATGCAGTAACCAATACGCTTGGGTTAATAAATTTATCCGTTGAGGCAGGCTGTTCTTGAGCAGGGGGGCAAGAAAAAAGCTTTAGGACTTACGCAAAAATTGCTAAAAAGCTTAATTTCTCGAACCGCCAAGACGCCAAGAGCGCCGAGAATTCGTAGAGTGTGCGTAAGTCCTAAGCTTATCTGAATCGTATTGATGCAGTAACCCTAAACCATAACAAAACGCAAGTTTGTCTACTTTTAACAAAGGAATTTTGCCCTAAGTCTTGTTAGTTGAGATAGTAGGTAGATTTACGCCGTACTCGCGCAGCAACAGATAATTCTAATAGACATCTCCAGAAATTAATTATGCGTTACCTGAAACCCTTGTAGAGACGTTGCATTGCAACGTCTCTACAATCATTTTCACCAGATGTCTAATATATCTGCTTGCTTATGCAGCTCGAACACCATCAATATTTTTAAGTCTGCAATAACTAGTTTATTTAGCTTTTAAATTGAAATTTACCCAAGATATCAACTTTAGTGACAACAGATGAAGTAAGATTCACATCTGAAACAGTCTTTGAATAATCCCATAGTTTCTAACAAAAATAGCCCAGTGCGATGATTGATAAATATCCTCAAAATCTTATAGTGTCCTGCTTACCACTGAGTATGCTTCTATTACTCAGCAGCATAACTTCTAGTCCAGTGAAAGCTCAGGCTGCTAATACTACACAATTGCCACCTAGTAATTCTATCCCACGACAACTCCCACCACCACAGGATGTCCAACCACCCTTACCTTCACCTGTTCCTTCACCTGAACCACCACAGCCACTCCCCCCGCCAGCAGAACTATTTCCACCCTCTGCACCAACTCCTACACCTGATGAACCACCCCCTGGCAACCTTCCTCAAACTATTGTTGTTGAACGTTTTGAAGTTGTTGGTAGCACAGTCTTCAGTCCCGAAGAGTTAGCCCTCGCCACTGCTGAATTTACCAAACGACCGATCTCATTGTCTGAAGTCTATCAAGCACGTTCTAAAATTACTGATTTATACGTACAAAATGGTTACATTACTTCTGGTGCTTATATCCCACCGCAAACAATCCAATCCGGTGTTGTAAAAATTCAGGTGGTCGAAGGTAAATTAGAAGATATCCAGGTAACTGGAACTCGGCGGTTGAATCCGAATTATGTCCGTAGCCGACTAGCAATAGCTACATCAGCGCCTCTAAATCGGCAACGTCTACTAGAGGCACTGCAACTTTTGCAACTTAATCCTTTGATTAAAAACGTAACTGCTGAACTCACCGCAGGATCGCGGACTGGTACGAGTCTTTTAGAAGTCAAGATCAGCGAGGCAAAAACCTTTAGTAGCCCAATAATTCTTGATAATGGGCGATCGCCTAGTGTTGGCAGTTTCCGCCGTGGATTACGATTGAATGAAGCCAACTTACTTGGATTTGGAGATAGTCTGAGTTTAGGATACTCCAACACTGATGGTAGCAACTCCTTTGACACTAGTTACACATTGCCTGTCAATCCCCGCAACGGGACACTTAGCTTCAACTATGGCACTACATCAAGTGATGTCATTGAACCTGCTTTCAAAGATTTAAATATCGAATCGGCATCTCGCTACTACGAATTGACATTCCGTCAGCCTATAGTTCAAACTCCCACACAAGAATTCGCCCTTGGGTTAACAGCCTCCCGACGGGAAACTAAAGCCTCTTATTTCCCCTTCAGAGAAGTACGACTACCTTTCCCCGGTTTAGGTGCTGATGAACAGGGACGCACCAGGGTATCTGCCTTACGATTTTTCCAAGAATGGACGAGTCGTAACAGCCGTGAAGTCATCGCCCTACGCTCTCAATTCAGTTTGGGTTTAGATGTGTTGAATGCCACGGTTAATCAAAATCGTCCTGATAGCCGTTTTTTTGCTTGGCAAGGGCAGGCGCAGTGGGCACGCCTTTTAGCTCCTCAAACCTTACTTTTACTTCGTTTAAATACGCAACTAGCATCCACCACACTCTTACCTATAGAGCAAATTGGCTTAGGTGGGCTGGATAGCGTTCGGGGTTATCGTCAAGATTATCTGCTGACAGATAACGCCACCTTTGTTTCTGCGGAGGTTCAAGTACCGATTCTGCGTTTACCGCAGATAAATAGCACCTTACAGGCTGTCCCCTTTGCGGATTTTGGTGTTGGCTGGAATAATTCTGGTGCAACAAACCCGAACCCCGGCCCTAATACTCTAGCTTCTGTTGGTCTGGGGTTGCGTTGGTCACAAGGCGATCGCTTTACCGTTCGTCTTGACTGGGGCATTCCTTTAGTATCTGTTAACTCGAATGATAGAACATTACAAGAAAACGGACTGTATTTTAGTTTATTCTATAATCCTTTTTAAAATTTAAGGGTTCATTCTCCTTCCCTTGCCTTTTGTAACATAGGCTGCGCCAATTGGAATTCCCGTTCCATTAAAGCAACTGGCGTGCGATTGCAAATCCTCAAATATTTTTCCTTACTGGGATGCCCCCACTTTATTTAATTCCTGCCTTGCTCTAATCTATTGTGCAAAATTAATTGCGTAAAACAGAACTATTTGACTGATTAAAAAATAAAAATCAGACTGTTATTGATTTAATTCAGAATTTTTCTACTATTCAGAAGAAAAATCCGCAAATATACCAAGTGTTCTATTCAGCATTTGATTTTATTCTGGGTATCCTAAGAAAGACAAGCTGAGATGATATGGACAAAGGGGGAAAATTTATAAATTATGCATGAATAGAGAAAACAGCTAAAACTTCTACCGCAAAACTGAATTCCCTGCTTTTTAAGAAAGGTTGGCTTTAACCTAACGGTATTGGAACTTGTGGGAGTAGGATTATTCAGACTAAAGACATAAAAATATGAAAAATTGAGGAACAATCATGCTAGGAAACGAGCGGGAAAAAATACGCCATCTGTTGGTCATTCAAGACCTGCAAGGTCGGCGAACTGTCCCCTTGCAAGAGACTACTTATTCTCTGGGGCGGCATCCCGCAAACACTATTATCTTGTCTTCCCGGTCAGTATCAATGCAACATGCAATTTTATTGCGAGTAACTGTTCCAGAGACTGATCAATATGGGTTTCAGATTATTGATGGTAACTATAAGGGAAAGGGAAGTACTAATGGCTTATTTGTCAATGGCACTAAATGCTTTTCCCATAATCTTAGAAGTGGAGATGTCATTGCCTTTGGCAGTAATCAAGCTCAAGCTAAATATTATGCTATTTCTAACATTTCAGAAAAAGCATTTTCTGAATCTTTTGATGTTGAAGACTTATCTGGTTTCCTATCAGAGCAAGGTAGCCCTGCCAATCCTTTTCAAACCTTAGCTCTCGATCCCAGCTTTGAAGTAGCTAGTGAGTCTGCTTTAGCTCGCCTAGCATCCTTCCCTGAACTCATCCCCAATCCAATCATTGAGATGGATTTGGAGGGAAGAGTCACTTATCTTAATCCAGCCGCAGCTCTCAAGTTTCCCAAGTTGAGGGAAATTGGAACAAAACACCCGATTTTAACAGGACTTATAAGTACAAAAAATGTAGAAAAAAATTCTTTTGTGCGGGAGGTGGAAGTAGGTACAGAAGTTTTTGAACAATCCGTTCTTTACTTACCTGAAAGTGATTTAATTAGAACTTTTATTATTAGGGATATTACAGAGCAAAAACAAGCCACAGCCGAACTACGTCAGCGCGATCGCTTGCTACAGGCAGTTGCAGAAGCAGCCAATTATTTGCTTGGGGAAATGAATTATGAAACTGGTATTGATCTAGCTCTAGCTGTATTGGGTGAAGCTGCCAAAGCAGATCGTGCCTATCTTTTTCAGAACCATCCCCATCCCGCTACAGGAGAAATAGTAGTCAGCTTGCGGTTTGAATGGACACATCCTTCTATTGAATCTACTTACAAATATTGGCAGAATCAGCCTTATCAAGGTTCTGGATTAGCTCGTTGGTACACTGTTCTCTCTAGCGGCAAGTCGATTAGCGGACTGACCCAACAATTTCCTGCCACCGAACAAGAATTCCTGATTCGAGATGGCATTCAATCCCTTCTTCTGGTACCGCTTTGCTTGGAGAATGAGTTGTGGGGTTACCTCGGCTTGGCAGACTGCACCTTTGAGCGTCATTGGTCAAAGCACGAAGAATCTACCCTTTTGACGATGGCCGCCAGTATCATTGGTGCGCGGCAACGTCAGCAAGTAGAAAAAAAGATTCGCTATCAAGCCCTACATGACATGCTGACAGGGTTGCCCAATCGCCTACTATTTAATGAGCTACTTAATAAAACTCTCCCCAACGCCACTCGGAATGGTGAAAGTTTAGCTGTGATCTTCCTCGACCTGGATCGCTTTAAGGTGATTAATGACACTTTGGGGCACACTCTGGGAGACCAATTGTTACAAAGCGTCGCTCAAAGATTACAAGGCTCACTCAGAAGCGGAGACACTATAGCCCGTTGGGGAGGTGATGAGTTCACTATCTTACTCCCACGAGTCAATGATATTGAAGAGGTAACATTAGTAGCGTATAGAATATTACAGGCATTGGAGGATGCTTTCTATCTCCAAGACCATGAACTTTATGTGACTGCCAGCCTCGGTATTGCGTTGCTTGATAGCAACAGTCCTGACGCCGAAACACTAATCCAGCACGCAGATGCTGCTTTGTACTACGCCAAGGACAAAGGGCGGAATAACTACCAATTCTATAGTGTTTCTCTCAGTGCTAAAAATCCTGAACTCTTGACTTTAGAAAAGAGCTTGCGCTATGCCCTAGAACGCAATGAATTTACGCTACACTATCAGCCTCGCGTAAACATTATTACAAAAGAAATTACTGGTATGGAGGCTCTATTGCGCTGGCAGCACCCAGAGATGGGATTAGTCGCACCCAGTGTTTTCATTCCCCTGGTCGAAGAAAGTGGATTAATTGTCCCCATCGGCGAATGGGTGCTGCGGACAGCCTGTATTCAAAATAAAATCTGGCAAGATGCAGGATTGCCACCCATAACGATGGCTGTTAATCTTTCTCTTAAGCAGTTCCGCCAACCCAAGTTGGTAGAGACTATAGCTACAGTTTTAGAACAAACGGGTCTGGAGCCGCACTTTTTAGAATTAGAAATTATGGAAACCACAGCCATTGAGGATTTAGATTTTACCAAAACGGTGTTAAAGAATTTACAGCAGATGGGTGTTTGCCTCTCCATTGATGACTTTGGTACGGGTCATTCCTCGCTCTCGCGTCTACAGCTTTTGCCACTCCACAACCTGAAAATAGATAAATCTTTTATTCAATATTTGACGCAGGATGTCAAAGTAGCTCATATTATCAAAGCGATAGTTACTTTGGGACACAGCTTGGGATTGAAGTTAATAGCCGAAGGGGTAGAAAAAGAAGAGGAACTGGAGTTCTTGAAATCTATTAATTGTGAGGATGTACAGGGCTATTTATTCTACCGACCACTTTCTGCGCAGAAAGCAACAGAAATCCTCGAAAATAAACAACCAACCTAATAAGCTGTTACGCAAATATAGGATTACTATTTGATTTTTGAACGAAATTAAGTATTGTAGAGTGTGTTAGAACGGAGTTCGTAACGCACTATGAACACGAGTTTGATGCCGTACTCTCCGTGCTAACACATCCTACGTATATTTTCTCCAAATCAAACCGGATTCCTATAAACATTGCACATCTACTAGTGAGGTTGTCCTTTGTCATTTGTCCTTGGTAAACACTAATGACTAATGACTAATGACGGTCTACACAGAAAATAGTGCAATATATAGGGGCGTTAGCTTACTGTTACAGTCGCTCAATTATCTTGGCATTTTCTGGCAACTTGGCGTCTCGTTGCCCAGCAGCACGCGCCCTAACAGTGAACAAACCAATGGGAGTATTTAATAAATCTACAAGGATGGCTTTACCTGCGATCGCCTTTTTCATATCCCTTGGTATTTCCTTGATTAACCAACGTGCCAAACGATAGCCGCATTCTTTGAGTGTAATATCTCGCATCAAATCTACACCGTGTAGTTCGTGCAGATAGCGATTTGAGCGTCCATAGCGTCGCCATTGACTTTGCAGTTCTTTAAGTGTATTGCGGTGGCGGTGCTGAACGATCGCATTCGGAGCAAATTCCAAACGCCCGATGTTTTCCCCCAAAATCCGCCAGCAAATATCGGCATCGCCACCAGTGGTAAGATAGGGACGAAATAAACCCGCTTTTTCTAAGGCAATGCGTCGAATTGCTAAATTAGCCGTTTGACCATAGGGACGAAAGGAATGGTTAAGGGTATGCTTTTGCGACAAAGTTTCTTGACGATCTGCGTGCTGTTCTAGCAGAGTTGTGCCTGGTAGTGCCAAAATTTCACCAGCGACAATTACCACTTCTTTGTTGACAAAAGGCTGGATTAATGCATATAGCCATTGCGGTTGTGGACGACAATCTGCATCGGTAAAAATAATAATTTCACCTGTAGCGGCGCGAATCCCAGTATTACGAGCAGAGTATGAGCTTTGAATTTGATTTTCGCTCAATGGGCGAATTGTAATCGGACAGTTTTCGGCAGATGTCTTGAGGATGGTGAGAGTGCGATCGCTACTATTATTGTCCACCAACAAGTACTCTACCCGGTCTTTCGGGTAAGTTTGAGACAACAAACAATTGATTAACTGTGGTAAATCCGCCTCACCGTTATAAATAGGAACAACCACCGACACCATTGGTAAAAAACTGGTGGCGGTGGTTGCATCAACTGGCAGATGATTCATAAATCTGAGATTTTAGAGATGAGATTACTAATTAGTATTCCCAATCCAAAATCCTAGAAGGGTATATCAAGCAGTTTTCATAACTCCAAAAATCTGGATTTGGGAATACTACTATATAAACACCTGGAAACAAATCACAACAACATTGTGGAACGCGTGGAAGCCACTTGACTTTCAGGCAGTGGAGGAAACGCGCCACGGGTGGTTTTAACCACCGTGAAAAATGATAATATTGTTGTGCGAGTAGGAATAATCATCTGCGCTAAGAAGTGTTTTGTAAGGAGTGACCCCTGACTTGCCTCGTACCTGCACAAATTGCAGCTCTGGGCAAACAAGTAATGGGAAAGCACGGAGCGCACCGAACTGGCAAGTGATGAACTCGGAAAGCATTCTAAGTAAGCGCAATTGCAATATCTCTCGTACTGGTAGTTGTTTTGAGCGTCTAGGGGGATATTTGACTATCCCTTTTAAGCTAAGTCTTAGAGAATCTGCGTGTCTTTAGACCGCAGAGTGTCAATCACCTAAAATTTTAGGTTATCGGCACGGCTCATGGGTCGAGTCGGCTGATTTGCTGGCGGTTGGGCAAAGTTGCGATTTGACAAAATTGCGATCGCCCGGGCATATTGTGGATCACTCTTAGTTCCGATTAAATCTGGATTAGAAGCTAACTGCCGCTCTTGTGCCTCTGTCAAGTCTAGCTTGATATCTGGGGCAATCCCTTTATGGTTAATATCCGTTCCCGCCGGAGTGTAGTAATGGGCTATGGTAACTGCCAAGCCGGAACCATCTGCGAGTTCATGAACTGACTGCACTAAGGCTTTACCAAAGGTTTGACCACCTACGACTACCGCCCGCTTATTATCCTTGAGTGCGCCTGTGAGGATTTCGCTAGCACTAGCTGAATTACCATCCACTAAGACCGCCAAAGGACGATTTGTGAGAGCAGTCCGATTGGCTTTGGTTTCTTCAGTACCGCCTACACGGTCTACTGTCTTGACAATGCCGCCGTCATTATACCACATCCGGGCAATTTCAATGCTCGCTTGTAACAACCCGCCAGGATTTCCCCGCAAATCCAAAACATAAGAATCAACTTTCTTAGTGTTTAAATCGCGGATGGCTCGTTGCATTTGTTCTGCGGCGTGAGCGCTAAATTCTCGCAAACGGATATAGCCAACGCGGCGATTCCCTTCTTGCTTGAGGGTATAACGTACTGTTGGCACTTCAATGCTTGCTCTTGTCAGCTTCAAATCAAAGGCATTTTGCCCCGCCCGTCCTAGCTTTAACTTGATGGGAGTACCCGCTTTGCCACGAATTAGCTTAGAAGCATCATCCACTTTCATTTTGAGAGTGGGTTTGCCATCAATTGCCAAAATTTCATCGCCTGCTTTGATCCCAGCTTTTAACGCCGGAGAATTTTCTATGGCTTCGACAACAGTAAGGCGCTGAGTTTTTTCGTTCACTTCCATGCGAATGCCAATACCAGAGACTTCCCCAGATGTTTGGCTAGTCAGGGCTTCAAACTGTTTGGGGTCCATGAATCGAGTGTAAGGATCTCCCAACTTTTGTAAAGCTTCGCGGATGGCAGTATAAGCTTCTTCCCGAGAAGAATAGTCTTTGCTCAACAGGCTTTGTCTGGTTGCTTGCCAATCTTGTTGATTAAATTTGCCATCAACATATTCATGATTCACCAGTTGCCATACTTGGTCAACTATCACTTTCGGGCTGTCTTGTAGGGCTAGAGCGGCCCAGACACCACGAGTCCAAGCGGTGCCGAACAAAGACATAGTAGCAGTAGTGGCGATCGCTCCACCAATCAAGGCTACTTGGAGCGGCGAGTAACTTTTCGCAGATTGGTTCATGTATATTAGCTGAAATAATTGTGTTATTGACAAGTTTAGCAATCAGGCTTTCAAGAAACTTTTAAGTTTTTATACCCCAAACTAAGCTCTGCTCCCTTCATCATTTTTATCGTTGGATGATGCCGAAAATACTGCATTCTTAACAACCATTTCTCAGTTTGTTAGCCTTCTCCGGAAGGCTATACTGAACATGTGACACTTTAATGGGCGTCATTTTTGTACTTTTTCATTACTTTTATAAGATAGCACTTTGATCACCCAATTGCAGTACTGTTAGACTGCCATTAAATCAGCTTTTCTTACCTAAGTCATGAAACGTAAATTTACCATCAAATCGTTAATTTCTATTAAAAAAATTTTTACTAATCTGTGGCAATCGTTACAAAAACTAACTGGTGGATTGTATTTTGTTTTGGGGGCTTGGCTGATTTTTACCACTATAACCTTAGTTTTTGCATCTTCGCAGCCAGTAGATGCCTTTTTTGTGCTTGGTGGGAGTATTCATCGAGAAACCTATGTTGCCCAACAAGCAAAACAATACCCACAAACCCCAATTTTAATTTCTCATGGTTCCCCAGACCCCTGTATATGGTTAATTTTTCAGGCGGAATTAGCAGGGTTACAAAACGTTTGGTTAGAAAACTGCGCGAATTCTACCTTTGGAAATTTTTATTATGGTATTCCAATTTTGCGACGTTGGGGAGTGCATAAAGTCATGTTGATTACCTCGCCAAGTCATTTACCCAGAGCCAAATGGATGGCACAGATTCTTTTGGGCGCTCATGGTATTTGGGTTGAGACAGAGATTGTTGAGGAGTTAGGTGTTCCTGGTAATCGTGAATCTTGGGCCAAAACTGGATTAGATGTAACACGCAGCTTATTTTGGGCGATTTTTAGCCAAATTATTCAACCGCAATGCTCAAATGTAACAAGACTTACCGAAGTAGATATGCAAGCTTGGGAGAATCGAGGTTTTCATTGTGAACACCAAGTAGGGGTGAGGAGATAACTTACTCGTAATGTGTCCACATGCGAATTATCTTAACTATCTGCTCGGATTCGATGACCTCTAGGACTTACGCAAAAATTGCTAAAAAGCTTAATTTCTCGAACCGCCAAGACGCCAAGAGCGCCGAGAATTCGTAGAGTGTGCGTAAGTCCTAACCTCATATACCAACCGATGCTGTATATTTATCCTACGAGAATAAGCACCTGATAAGTCACCAACCAGCTTTTCATAAGGTGGAGGATTTTGAAAAGGATTGTCTTGAAGGACTGCGAGTAATTCCTCGGTCTTTTCCTTTAAGTTACTAAAAACTAATTTCTTTGCGTCTTTTTGCGCTTGTTTTGTGTAAATCAACCTCCAACTCGCATCTTTGGGGTTTGGAAGTGGCTCCTCAGACGTTGGCTGACTCACCAATCCAACTCCTCATCACATTCTTGGATTGGGGTTGCTAGTCCTTCTTTGATAGATTCTCGCATTCCAGGGATAGATAATAAGTAAAGAGTCTCCTGAATTGCAGACCAATCTTTTTCCGCAAGCAGAATCGCATTACCGCGATCGCCTCGAATGATTACAGGTTTACCCTGTGCAACTTGGTCGATGATCTCTTGTAAATTATTTTGAGCATCCTTGACGGGAAGCGAAGACATCATACTTTTTTGGCTCACGATAACTTTAATTTGCTTTACTCATCCTACAAAAAATCACTTCTTTTTTTTGGTAGCATGATAACCGTGTCATCATGATAATTATGATAATATCATTTAAGGATCAAGGAACCGAAGATATTTTTGATGGCAATGACTCAAAGGAAGCTCGAAAGCAATGTCCTCTATACTGTTGGGAAGTTGCCCAAAGAAAATTAGATCAACTTAATGCAGCGTTATCTCTAGATGACATTAAAGTTCCACCGGGTAACAGGTTAGAAGTATTAAAAGGCGCTCGTAAAGGTCAGCATAGCATTCGGATTAATGACCAATATCGAATTTGCTTTATATGGACACTCCAGGGTGCATCAGAAGTTGAAATAGTCGATTACCATTAGGAGATAACAATAGATGAGAGTTCCAAAGTATAGACCTCCATCACATCCAGGTGAAATATTACTTAAAGATTTTTTAGACCCAATGGGAATAACCCAAAGAGAACTTGCAGATGCACTTCACGTTCCTTATCAGCGAATAAATGAGCTTGTAAATCAAAAGCGAGGGATTACACCTAGTACGGCAATAAGGTTATCAAAATTTTTTGGAAATAGCTCAGAGTTTTGGTTAAACCTCCAACAAAATTGGGAACTTTACCACGTTCTTAAGGAAGAAGAAGAGGAGCTAAAAAGTATTTTGCAATTCCGAACCACGAAGTAGCGATCGCCTGGAAATTTGGGTGATGTATCCAAAGAAGAATTAATGCAAAACTTACCAATCTTTCAACATCAAAATAGCATCTCGATATAAAGACAAATCCACCTGATGAACTTCTATTCCCTGCCCAATTCTTTGTAGAAGAGTGATTGTTAAATTTCCTCCTAAGTGTTCACGGAACTCTGTAAGCCCCCGAAATAGACAATGCGGATGGTCTAGTTGATCTAATTGTTCTGTCAGTGCTGATACATACAAAGTAAAGCCTAATTTCTTGAGTGTACTTAGAACCCTTTGCCACTCAGATTTTAAGAGTTGCCCTGTTAAATATGAATAGGTTGTATCTAAAGCAATACCGATCGCTACAGATTCACCATGACGTAGGCTGTAATTACTTAAATGCTCTAGTTTATGAGCAGCCCAATGTCCAAAATCTAAAGGACGCGATGAACCCATTTCAAAGGGATCGCCACTACCAGCAATATGCTCTAAGTGCAACTGAGAACAGCGATAGATCAGCTTTTCCATTATGTCCATGTCTCTATTAGCCAATTTTTCGGCATTAGTCATAATGAAATCGAAGAAATCTGCATCTTTAATCAGTGCTACTTTCACTGCTTCTGCAATACCCGATCGCCAATCTCGATCGTCAAGGCTAGTAAGAAAATCAAAGTCATTCAAGACAGCATAAGGTGGCATGAATGTACCCAAAAAGTTTTTCTTGCCAAAGGCATTGATTCCGTTCTTTACCCCTACACCCGAATCGTTTTGCCCTAATACTGTTGTCGGTACTCGTAGCAGCCGAATTCCTCGGTGAGCTGTTGTTGCTGCGTATCCTGCCATGTCGAGGACGGCTCCACCTCCAATTGCTAAGATGTACGAGTGACGACACAATCCAGCTGCATTTATCTGCTGATGAATTTGCTCTATAAATCTAGCATCGTTCTTGACTGCTTCTCCACCCGGAACTACTATCGGCTCACCAGTTAGTGTTAGTACATCTTGATAATACTGAGCGTAAACTGATAATTTTTTTAGCAACCCATCCTGATACTTTAAAAATCCTGCATCTACCACTGCTAGCACTTGTTTTGGGGCTGTTTCTCCATCTGCGGCGATCGCTTGTGCGAGTAAAGGATTATCTAACTGAAACAGACCTCTAGTAAAGTGAACATCATAATTAAAGGTCACGCGAACACATTGGTTAATTGGTTGAAGATTAAGAACGGTTTTTTGTTGAATACCCATTGGAATATTATTACTTTTTAAGTAACTGTAAATATATCTAATACTGTGATTGAAATGATAGTAATTTCAAAAACAAACTTTTTTAAATAATGAAATTTAAAATAATTTGATATCAACGTTCAACTAATAAATTTCTCGTGATTTTTTAAGTATGTTACTTTAATATCGAAATTTTCAAAATAACATTTGTTGAAAAATTTATTAATGCCTAACTTTTATATTTAAGATTGCTTATAGATATCATTATTACATTAAATTCTAATTTTATTCCGTAAGAAAAATTGATCCTTTATCTAATCGAAATGGGATCTTTACAGTATCTTATCGAAAGTCAGGAGATTTTTATAGATTCAGTGAAGTTATAATTTCAGTAGTATATTATTTAGCTGCTTGAATCACAAAGTATCAAGTTTAGTGCTAGATTTTATACTTAGTTGCCATAAAAAGTCGGGCAACTTTTCCTAAAATTCATCATGAGTAAAGTAAACGAGTTACTGCATCACTGGCTGTTAAAGTCTGTTTCAGAGAAAGCTTTTGCTTGGTTGGAACAGAAGCAAGCACAAATTGCTAGCGGCGCTGCTGAAAGAGTGTTTTTTACGGCTTTTAGTGCTGTGCCGCGTTATCTAGGTAAAGAGGATTTGCAGCTAACATTCCAGGACTTGGAAGCAGCCCAGGATGTGGTTCCTGGTTGGTATCCTGGTCATTGGAGTGTAGATCAAGCAGGTCGTACACTCTTGCTTCTAGCTTTGCCCCATGATGATGCTGAGGGCTATGTGCGATCGCTTGATAAATTCTTCTCCACTGCTGATATGGGGGAGTTAGTTGTCCTTTATCAAAGTTTGCCCCTATTACCACATCCAGAGTTACATCGCCATCGTGCTGCTGAGGGAATTCGCAGCAATATGAGTAATGTATTCCAAGCGATCGCATTACGTAACCCTTATCCAGCAGATTATTTAGATAATGCTGCTTGGAATCAAATGGTACTGAAGGCTGTGTTTGTCGGTAGTCCGTTGCATCTAATTTGGGGACTAGATCGGCGTGCTAATCCAGAATTAGCGAGGATGTTAGCAGACTATGCCCATGAACGTTGGGCAGCTAAACGCTCAGTTACGCCAGAACTTTGGCGACCTGTAGGACGGTTCGCGGATAGCGCAATCATTACAGATTTGGAAAAAGTACTGGCTAATGGGGATATACACGAGCAAGAAGCAGCAGCATTAGCTTGTGCTGAGTCTTCTTTACCCCAAGCACAAGAATTACTTTCCCGTTACCCAGATTTACAGTCATCCATTCAAAAAGGTAATCTGACTTGGAATAATTTTAGCCGCGATGGCCTTTTTGTTTACAAATAAAACGGAGTAGGGAGTGGGGATGAGGGAGATGAGGGAGATGAGGGGGAACAAGGAAAATAACCAATGCCCAATGCCCCATGCCCAATTCCCAATGCCCCATGCCCAATGCCCAATTCCCAATTCCCAATCATTAAAACCATGATGTTTATCGATCCTCACATTCACATGTGTTCGCGCACTACTTACGATTACTTAGTAATGCGGGAATATGGCATTGTCGCCGTTATTGAACCAGCCTTTTGGTTAGGACAGCCACGAACAAACGCTGGCTCATTTAAAGACTACTTCAGCAGTCTTGTGGGCTGGGAACGGTTTCGTGCTAGTCAATTTGGCATCCAACATTACTGCACAATTGGCCTCAATCCGAAAGAAGCTAACAATGAGGCACTAGCAGCAGAAGTTATAGAACTGCTACCACTTTATGCTTGTAAAGAGGGAGTTGTTGCCATTGGTGAAATTGGCTACGACGACATGACAGAAGCAGAAGATAAGTACTTTTGTCAACAGTTAGCATTAGCTAAAGAACTCGATATGTTGGTGCTAATTCATACGCCTCATCGTAATAAAAAGGCGGGTGCTAGTCGGAGTATGGATCGCTGTATTGAATACGGCTTAGATCCTGCGCAAGTAGTTATTGATCACAACAACGAGGAAACCGTTGAGGAAGTATTAGGACGGGGTTTTTGGGCAGCTTTTACAATTTATCCACAGACGAAGATGGGTAACGCCAGAATGGTTGAAGTTGTCCGTAAGTATGGACGCGATAGCGTAGCGGGACGTGATAACGTTCGTCGCATCATTGTAGATAGTAGTGCTGATTGGGGTATTAGCGATCCTCTGGCAGTCCCAAAAACGGCTCAGTTGATGTTAGATAGGGGCATTCCTGAAGAACATGTGCGAGCAGTTTGTTATGAAAACGCCCTAGCTGCTTACAGTCAAACTGGGCAGATGCAAGCATCAGATTGGCTCAATCCCGAATCTATTGATCAGCGTCAGTTGTTCAATGGGAATTCTGTGTTGCGGGGACAAGAACCAGGAATCAAATCAGTTTCAGATTATGTATTGATTGAGTAAAAAATTGGTAGAGACGCGATTCATCGCGTCTGTATTGGGGAATGGGGATGAGGAATTGCAGAAATATTTGATTTATCTGTAATATGCAGTTTATTTTGAGAAATTATTAGGTACGGAGGCAGATAAGTGAATGTTGCAAGCTTAAATTTTCATAGCTGGCGGGGTTATCTAGAATTGATGCGTCCGGCTAATATTGTTACTGCTTGGGCGGATATTCTTGTTGGTTTTGCTGCTTCTGGCTCTGGAATTATTTTTGCTCAATTAATCAATGGAGAAGCAAGTTTTACTATACTAATTCCATTAGCTTGGTTGTTATTAGCTACAACTGGCTTATACGGCGGTGGTGTAGTTTTTAATGATGTTTTTGATGCTGAATTAGATGCAAAAGAGCGGCCAAATAGAGCAATTCCCAGTGGTCGCGTATCTCGTGAAAATGCTACTTTATTGGGGAGCATACTATTTGCGATCGGGGTTATAGCTGCTTTTCAAGTATCGTTGGTGAGTGGTGCGATCGCTATATTTATCACTCTTTCATGCTTACTGTATAACTCAATCGCCAAACATCATCCTTTTTTTGGCCCTTTAAATATGGGTTTGTGTCGTGGCAGTAACTTATTATTAGGTGTAAGTGCTGTACCAGCAATGATAGGAGAACGTTGGTATTTAGCGCTAATTCCTGTTATTTACATTGCTGCTATCACCGCAATTAGTCAGGGTGAAGTTCATGGAGGTAAGAAGATTACAGGAGTATTAGCATTACTGCTGATTGCAATAGTTTTGACGGCAGTTTTAGCTTTAGGATTATTAAGAGACTATGCAGCGATCGCAGCACTACCATTTGCTGTTGTATTAGCTATCAGAGTTTTGCCTAATTTTATCAAAGCTGCGCGTGAACCAGTCGCCGAAAATATCCGAACTGCCGTAAAAATAGGCGTGTTATCTCTAATAGTTTTAGATGCAACTATTGCATCTGGTTTTGCTGGTTTGTATTACGGTTTATTCGTTCTAATTTTGCTACCATTTTCGGTTAAGTTAGCAAAAGTATTTGCTGTTACTTAAATAGGACTTACGCACACTCTACGAATTCTCGGCGCTCTTGGCGTCTTGGCGGTTCGAGAAATTAAGCTTTTTAGCAATTTTTGCGTAAGTCCTATTAAATTTGAATGTATACACCCAGTAATACCGTGAATCTGTTGTATGGGCGCACATCTATGCGCCCATACGACTGAATATGTAGCAGGTATTTTGTGAAATACTATAAGCCAAATAAATTACATATACAAAGGATAAAGCTAGAAAATGAAAATTACAAAAAATAATAATCACTTAACTTATTGCAGCAATATTCACCCTGGCGAAAGTTGGCTAGAGGTTTTCGCTAATTTAGAAAAATATGTTCTCAATCTCAAGTCACGTTTATCGCCAACAGCACCTTTTGGTATTGGTTTAAGATTAGCAGATGCAGCTGCCAAAGAACTGTTACAAAATAATAACTTGGCTCAATTCCAAGCGTGGCTTAGTCAAGAAGATTTATATGTTTTTACTTTAAATGGATTCCCTTATGGCGGATTCCATCGACAGATAGTAAAAGACCAAGTTTATGCACCAGATTGGTCTACACAAGAACGGGTCGATTATACATTAAACTTGGTACAAATTTTAGCTGCGCTATTACCAGAAGGACTTGATGGCGGAATTTCTACGCTGCCATTATCCTATAAACCTTGGTGGCAAAAAGACCAAGCAACTTTAGAGACAGTTCAGAAAAAGAGTTGTTTAAATATAGCATCAGTTGTTATAGAAATGATTCGCATCTGCGAAGAAACAGGAAAGATACTCCATATTGATTTAGAACCTGAGCCTGATGGTTTAATTGAAAATACCTCAGAAGTAATTGATTTTTATCAAAATTGGCTATTACCAATTGGCGGTAATTACTTATCAGAAAGATTAAATATTGAACAGAGTCTAGCAGAAACTAAATTGCTAGAACACGTTCGAGTTTGCTATGACACCTGCCATTTTTCAGTTGAATATGAGGAACCGCAATCTGTATTTGCACGTTTCCAATCGGCAGGAATTAAAATTGGTAAAATTCAAATCAGCGCCGCAATTAAAGTAAAAATTCCTACTGATATTGAAAAACGTAGTTTGATAGTTGAACGCTTACGTCCTTTTGCTGAATCTACTTATCTTCACCAAGTAATAGAACGTCGCAGTGATGGTACACTCCATCACTATCCTGACTTAATAACTGCATTACCACATTTAGAACAATCTCTAGCTGAAGAATGGCGTACTCACTTTCATGTCCCAATTTTTATTCATGATTATCAAATTTTGCAGTCTACCCAAGATGACATTGCTACTGTTTTACATCTACTTCAAACAAACAATGCTTGCTCCCATTTAGAAATTGAAACTTATACTTGGGATGTATTGCCATCAGAAATGAAGATAGATTTGCTGACTTCTATTCAGCGAGAATATGAGTGGGTATTAAAAGAATTTGCGGCAAATTAAAAGGAGATTAATTTATGCAGAAAACTGTTGTTTTAAATGTCGTGGGATTAACGCCCAGTTTACTAGGAGAAAATACACCGTTCTTATCTTCTTGGGCGGCGATTGGGCAAGTAGTCCCGATCGCAACAGTTTTACCTGCTGTAACTTGTTCTGTTCAGGCTACTTATTTAACAGGAAAATTGCCTGATGAGCATGGAATTGTCGCTAATGGTTGGTACTTCCGCGATGAATGTGAAGTGAAGTTTTGGCGGCAGTCTAATAAGCTAGTACAGGCTCCCAAAGTTTGGGAAATAGCTAAATCAATTGATCCAAATTTCACTTGTGCCAATCTTTTTTGGTGGTACAACATGTATTCTTCAGTAGATTATGCCATTACACCGCGCCCGATGTATCCCGCAGATGGGAGAAAATTACCTGATATTTATACCCATCCTAGTGATGTGCGATCGCAAATTCAATCTGATTTAGGAAACTTCCCTTTATTCGATTTTTGGGGGCCAAAAACTACCATTAGTTCTAGCCAATGGATTGCCAATTCAGCAAAATGGATTGAGGAACGTTATAGCCCGACATTATCACTAGTTTATCTGCCACATTTAGATTACTGTCTGCAAAAATTTGGTCATGATGAAAAACACATCCAAGCTGATTTGCGAGAAATTGATGCTGTTTGTGGCGATTTAATTGAATATTATCAAGCACGTAATACTCAGGTAATTATTCTTTCTGAGTATGGCATTACTCCAGTCTCTAAAGCTGTGGATATCAACCGTGTACTACGGGAAAACGGTTTAATTGCTGTGCGGGAAGAATTAGGGCGAGAACTGCTCGATTTTGGTGCTAGCATTGCCTTTGCTGTTGCCGATCATCAAATTGCTCATGTATATGTAAATGATCCGGCTTATATCCCGAAAGTGCGATCGCTTTTAGAAGCGACTGAAGGGATAGCCCAGGTATTAGATGAAGAGGGTAAACAAACCTACCATCTTAATCATCCTAGATCGGGGGAGTTGGTGGCGATCGCTCAATCAGACGCTTGGTTTACCTATTATTATTGGCTGGATGATGCAAAAGCTCCTGATTTTGCTAAAACTGTAGATATCCACCGCAAACCTGGTTACGATCCTGTAGAACTTTTCCTTGATCCGCAAATTAAGTTTCCTCAAGGAAAAATTGCTCTCAAACTACTTAAGAAACAATTAGGTTTTCGCTACTTAATGGATGTGATTCCTCTGGATGCTTCCCTTGTACGCGGTTCTCACGGTCACGTTAGCACTTCTGTTGATGAAGGGCCTCTATTTATCACCCATCAAACTCACCTAGTTGGTGAAAATCGCATTCAGGCGACAGATGTTTGCTCGTTGATTCTCAAGCATTTGAATAGGGAGTAGGGAGTGGGGCTGGGCGTTAGCTCTGTATGGGACTCAACCAAGAAGTGCTATAGCTTTCATGCGTAACAACTTATGTCCTTTAAAACCTCGTTTCTAGCCTCTAGCTAGAAATGCTTCTAGCTTTCACCTTAAGTTGACAGAAATGCACATATATGCATCTTTAAGATTCCAAAAAGACAAAACAATTTGGTGGCAATTCAAAGTCATATCGAGTATGCTTTATATATGAACTCGTTATGACTATGAACTAATTAGCTCTATTAATAGGCAACCGCCTATCTGCTGGCTAAATTTTACTTTGGCAATCTCAAGAACTTAACGGAGAGCTTCTTTACCCATGACTGAACCCCAAAACTTAACAACTGCTGACGGTATTCCTGTTGCGGATAACCAGAACTCACTCACAGCTGGATCGCGTGGCCCTGTATTAATACAGGATTTCCACCTCTTAGAAAAGCTGGCTCATTTCAACAGAGAACGTATTCCTGAGCGCGTTGTCCATGCTAAAGGTGCGGCTGCTTTTGGTACTTTTACCGTTACCAATGACATTACTCGCTACAGTAAAGCCAAACTTTTTTCTGAAATTGGTAAAAAAACCGAACTTCTCTTGCGCTTTTCTACAGTTGGAGGAGAAAAAGGTTCAGCAGATGCCGAGCGTGACCCTAGAGGCTTTGCCATCAAGTTTTATACTGAAGAGGGGAATTGGGATATTACAGGCAACAATACCCCTATTTTCTTCATCCGTGACCCTTTGAAGTTTCCTGATTTTATCCATACCCAAAAGCGCAATCCCCAAACCAATTGCAAAGATCAGAATGCAAAGTGGGATTTTTGGTCACTCAGTCCAGAATCGCTTCACCAAGTGACAATCCTATTTTCAGATCGGGGAATTCCGAAAACCTATCGCCACATGGACGGCTTTGGTAGCCACACCTTTAGTTTGATTAATGCTGATGGCGATCGCGTTTGGTGTAAATTTCACTTTAAGACTCTGCAAGGGCATCAAACCTTGACTGAGGAAGAATCGGCTAAGATTAAGGGCGAAGATCCAGATCATGCCACTCACGATCTGTTTGAAGCGATCGCTAACAAAGATTATCCCAAATGGCGGATGTGCATTCAAGTGATGACAGAGGAGCAAGCCCAAAAACATCCTGACAATCCTTTTGACTTGACCAAAGTTTGGAAACATTCAGAATATCCTTTAATTGAAGTCGGGATATTAGAGCTAAATCGTAACCCTGAGAATTATTTTGCCGAAGTAGAGCAAGCCGCTTTTAGCCCTAGTGCAGTGGTTCCTGGCGTTAGTTTCTCTCCAGACAAAATGCTGCAAGCTCGAATTTTTTCTTACCCAGATGCTCAACGGTATCGCTTGGGTGGTAACTATCAGCAACTACCCGTCAACCAGCCCAAATGTCCAGTGATGCATTATCAGCGAGATGGCTTTATGGCATTGGGGAACAACCACGGTAGCGTTCCTAACTATGAACCGAATAGTGCTGAGGGTACGCCTAAAGAAAATCCAGCTTATGCAGAACCACCTAATCATTTGGGCGATGTCACAGTCGATCGCTATAGTCATCGTGAAGGAAACGACGATTATACCCAAGCAGGTAATCTGTATCGGTTACTAACTCCTGAACAGCAAGAACGTCTTGCTAAAAATATCGTCGGTAGTCTCTCTCAAGCAAGGGAAGATATCCAAATGCGTCAACTTTGCCACTTCTTCCGGGCAGATATTTCTTATGGTCGTCGTGTAGCTGAAGGATTGGGCATTTCAATCGATCCATCAATGCTGGGTGCTACTGCTCAACCTGTAGGTAACTGGTAAGCCTTATCTAATTTTCTGGGGTGGGCATCTTGCCCGCCCTAAAGCAAATTCATTTGATTAACTTACAAACTAAATTGAGGTAATTAAATATGAAATTAACAGCAACAGAAAAAGGCTTATTAATTCCTAAAGAACTATTAGGAGAAAACCAAGAGTTTGAGATTATTCAAGAAAATGGAAAAATTATTATTACTAGCATTAAACAAACATCTTCTATTTGGGATTTAGGTTCAAATCCTGTGGAATGTGATGTAACAGATGGTGCAATTAACCACGATCGCTATCTCTATATCCCGTTGACGGAGATAAAAGCCTCGTGAACAGAGCTAAAATACTCGTTAACGAAGATAAAAGCCTCGTTAACGGAGCTAAAAGACTCGTTAACGGAGATAAAAGCCTCGTTAACGGAGATAAAAGCCTCGTGAACGGAGCTAAAAGACTCGTTAACGGAGATAAAAGCCTCGTTGACGGAGATAAAATACTCGTTGACGGATAGGACTTACGCACACTCTACGAATTCTCGGCGCTCTTGGCGTCTTGGCGGTTCGAGAAATTAAGCTTTTTAGCAATTTTTGCGTAAGTCCTAACGGAGATAAAATACTCGTTGACGGAGTTCAGAGGCTCATTAAGTAGATAAACAAAAATATTTGCAGTAATTGCGATCGCACCCTTCGCAAAGCATATCGAAGAGAAGTAGTTTTAGGCGTTGCGATCAAAAGAACATACGAGAGGTTTCCTCCTGCCTTCTGCCTTCTGCCTCCTTCATTCACTTGGTTTATTAAAAACTTCTAAAATCTGTCGGCAAATTTGTTTGAGCTTATCCTCGATTTCAGCAGAAGGTGAAGATGCGCCGACAACACTCCAGTTTTCTACCGTGGAAAGTCGCCACGCTTCACCGCGATGATCGAATCCGGCTACCTCCACGCCGATCGCACGCCGGGAATTATTGATGGGATCTTGATAAAATCGGATTTGAATCAAAATACTGCGACTTCGCCAAGATTTGCTAATACCAGGAAAGTGAAAGCCAATATCTATAGAATCTGGATCGACTAACTCCCTGGTTTCCGGGTCATTTTTCCAGGGTTTGAGATCAGATTTGGCATCAGGAAACTCGAATTTGAACAAATTAACCACCGTAGCAATGTTGCTGGCGAGTTCAAGGTTCGTTGCCTGTTCAGCTGCGTTCACTAAAAAATACTCCTATATTGCGTCGGCATCTTCCGGGATGTGAAGACAGAAAAACCGCCAGAAGGCTTATAGTATTGGTGTTTCAGCTTATCAAGACCTTTGAGATTTAGCAACTCTAAATCATATTTCCCTAACAATCCTGGTTACTAGACAGATACCAAAAATCGCTTCTTGTTGAGACTGGCTAACACCTTTTAAGTAATTATACTTAAAAACCCGATAAAACTCTGCCGTTTGGAAAAAATATCGAGATTTTCTGCAAAATCCTTGGCAGATAAGAACGATAAATTACGCTAGCGATCTAAAATGACACTGTTAATCGGCAAAAAAAACAGTAATCAAGTTGAATGTATGGTGCGTCAACGCTCGATTTTTTCATTTTTCCTAGTATTATTGGCCACATTCCTAATTAGTTGTGGCGGCCCTGGTGTTGCGGTAGCACCTCCAACTTATACAGCAACGCAACTTGAAAGAATTCAGGCTTATGTTCCTGAAATTCAGGCTGTGCGCGATCGCTCAGATGAGTTGAAAACCTTGATCCAAAGAGGTGATTGGATCAATGTGCGTAACTTTATACATGGGCCCATAACAGAAGCAAGGCTGAACCTGACTTATGTCACTTCCAATCTTCTGCCCAAAGACCAACCCGCAGCACGTCAGATAACGCGAGATTTGTTTAACGACCTGGTTAAACTTGATAAAGCTACTAGTGCTAGCAATCCTCTAGTTGCCTTGAATCAATCCCAAGCTGCTTTCGCAGAGATTGACAAATTCCTCGACCTGCTTCCGAAAAAAGAAGAAAGTTAGGAGTTAGGAGTTAGGAGTTAGGAGTTAGGAGTTAAGAATTAAGAATTTTTAACTTCTCACTTCTAACTCCTCACTTGAAACACAAGTTATGAATGTAGTTATTATCGGTTGTGGTGTAGTTGGGGCTGCGATCGCTTACGAACTAAGTCTAGTAAAAGGGCTAAAAATCACAGTTTGCGATCGCCAACCACCAGCACAAGCTTCTACGGGCGCTGCACTCGGCGTTTTGATGGGCGCAATCAGCCAAAAAATTAAGGGCAAAGCTTGGCAGATGCGACAAACTAGCATCCAACGCTATGAAACTTTGATTCCGGAACTAGAAGCTTTAACAGGTCGTAAAATCCCTTTTAATCGTCAGGGAATTCTCAGCCTTGGTTTAGAAGAGGAAAATTTAGCAGCATGGGAAAAACTTGTAGAAGTTCGCCACTCTCAAGGCTGGCATTTAGAAATATGGGATACGGCTAAACTCAAACATATCTGTCCTCAAGTTGATTGCGAAACAATTACTGGCGCGCTCTATTCTCCTCAAGATCGTCAACTCGATCCAACTGCTCTGACATTAGCTTTAGTTGAGGCTGCCCAGCAAAATGGTGTAACTTTCAAATTTGGTGTGGCTGTTTTGGATGCCCAAACCTCACCACCTGAATCTTCCCCCCAATATTGTGTTCAACTTGAGACTACAGAAGGAAAAATCGCCGCAGATTGGTTTGTAGTCGCAGCAGGGTTAGGTTCAACACCACTGACAGCAAAATTAAATCAAATAATTGATATCCGCCCTGTACTTGGACAAGCATTGCAAATGCGTGTGGGGCATCCATTAGGTAATCCCGACTTTCAGCCAGCGATAACAGGTAACGATGTGCATATTGTTCCTGTGGGTGGTGGAGATTATTGGGTGGGTGCAACAGTAGAATTTCCCAACAATGGCCATGAGATACCGCCAAATCAAGAACTGCTGGAATCTGTTAGAAAACAAGCGATCGCATTTTGTCCAGAGTTAGCCACAGCAAGCATTCTCCGCACTTGGTCGGGGTTACGTCCCCGTCCTGAAGGTCGTCCAGCCCCAGTTATTGGTAAGTTACCAGGGTTTAGTAACGTCCTCCTAGCTACCGGACACTATCGCAACGGCGTTTTACTAGCACCCGCTACAGCTTATGCGATTCGTGAGATGATTATTTCTCAGGGAATGGGGACTGGGGACTAGGGACTAGGGACTGGGGACTAGGGACTGGGGACTAGGGGCTAGGGACTGGGGACTAGGGACTGGGGGCTGAATTCTTCTTATCAGTATTCAATACCCAGTACCCAATACCCAATCCCCAATACCCAATCCCCAATCCCCAGTACCCAATCCCCAATATAGGAAAATAGCGTGTCAATAACAGAACATAAAATCAATGTAGATTCACTGGAATGGTTTTATCGGGAATCTTTACCAATCGGCAGAAGTGACTTAGCGCCTGTGTTGTTGCTACACGGCTTAGTTTCACAAAGTTATAGTTGGCGTAATATTATACCTGCTTTGGCGAATCAGGGGACAAGAGCGATCGCTCCAGATTGGATTGGTTACGGCAATTCTTTAAAACCAGAAAAACGAGATTTTGCTTACACTCCCGATGCTTTTATCACAGCTTTAGAAGGATTTGTTAAAGCACTAGAACTTGAACATTTTTCTTTAGTTGTCCAAGGATTTTTAGGTTCTGTAGGATTACAATATGCCTTACGTCATCCAGAACAAATTGCCAATATAGCTATTTTAAATACACCAATTTCAACTGCTGCCAAATTACCCTGGAAAATTAAACAAATGGGTTTACCTTTAGCAGGTGAAGTCATGACCCAAGACCCGCTTTTAGTTGACCGGACACTAGAAGGAGGAAGCCGTTATCGCATAGGAGATAAGGAATTAGATGTTTATCGAAAACCATTTTTAAAAAGTTCTTCATCTGGGCGCAGTCTCTTATCAAGTATTCGCAATTTACAGCTAGATTCAGCAATGAAAGAAATCGAATCTGGCTTTAAAGAATGGCAACAGCCAATTCTAATTCAATGGGGTATGATTGACCCTTGGTTACCCGTAGACATTGCCGAAAATTTTGCTAAGTCCGCACCAAATACCGAATTAATAAAACTTAATAACGTCGGACATTATCCTCAAGAACATTACCACGAAGCGATTTTAGAAGACCTTTTACCCTTTGTGCGTCGTAAAGATGCTCATTGACAATATACTTTTGGCAAAAATCGATATTATAAAAATGAAACCACAGATAAACACTGATGATTTATCTATGGTAAAGAAATTAATTCTGGATTTTTGCCAGACTTCTAATGTTATTCCAGCCTGCATTTGTGAACTTTTTATTACCGTAAAAAATGCCTCACAACCACAAGTAAAGGAGATTAGTATTCATGGCTTATTCATGGTTTAAAGCCTTTCATATTGTCGGATTTGTAGTTTGGTTTGCTGGTTTGTTCTACTTAGTTCGTCTTTTTATCTATCACGTTGAAGCGAACCTTGAACCTGAACCAGCGCGAACCATACTGAAAAATCAGTATCAAATTATGGAAAAGCGTCTCTACTATATCATCACTAACCCAGGAATGTTTGTGACGATCGCAATGGCTATCGGTTTATTAACCACTGAACCGGACGTTTTAAAAGAGGGTTGGTTGCATATAAAACTGCTGTTTGTTGCCATTTTAATTGGCTATCATCATTACTGCGCTCGGCTAATGAAGAAATTAGCAGTAGATGAATGTGGTTGGAGTGGTCAGCAATTACGTGCTTTAAATGAAGCACCCACAGTTATGTTAGTAGCGATCGTGTTGCTGGCTGTGTTTAAAAATAATCTACCTACAGATATTGCTGCTTGGGCTATTTTCGGCATGATTATTTTGATGGCAGTTACTATTCAACTTTACGCCAAAAAACGCAGGCAAGATAAAGAGAAGTTAACAGCACAAATAGGACAACCACAAGAACAAAGTTAGACAAAATAAGGTAGCACATCTGTGTTACCTTACTAAAGGTTGCATCATAACAACAAATGCTACCCATTACCTCATCTTGGAAAGTTTCTCAGTTAGGACTTACGCACACTCTACGAATTCTCGGCGCTCTTGGCGTCTTGGCGGTTCGAGAAATTAAGCTTTTTAGCAATTTTTGCGTAAGTCCTATCAGTAAATCATCGCTAGGAATCACGGTAGTATAAAAAGTATATTTGTGATTAGCGACATAATGGCGGTCTTGTTTAAGAATAGCCATAAAGTTTCTATGTCCATTACGAGTCCGTCCTACTAAACAACCCGCGCTAGCAAGGCGAATATCATTCCGAGGAAAATCAAAGCCGTAGTGTTGATTCACAATCCTACTAGCGATGTCATTGCCTAGTTTTAATGGGGGTTTAGGAAGATCATCTATTTTGGTTTCAATTAGTTTTTTGGCTGTGACTGCTCCTAAAAAGCCATTCTCTTCAGTCCTAATTAATTCTTGAAATTTTTTCAGAGATATCACAGAAACAGGGCCAAATTTGCCATCTGCTGGAGGTTCTAGCAAACCTAAGCTGATTAACAATATCTGAATCTGACGAGCCAAGTCTGCATCTTCTGCGATCGCATCAAATGACCATTTCTCATCTTTTCCCAAGAAATCTTGTAGTTTCATTATGCACTTGCTTTCATTTACTAAGTTCTAAATATTAAACATCATTTTAAAAATTGATATCGTCTAAAACCATACTCTAACCTCAAATATGAGGTCATCTGGAGTCTGCGATGTCTACGACGAGCTACGCTAACGCACGCACATTGCCTCAATGCGATCCTTGATACAGGCTACATTATTAATTAGCTCAATTTCTCTGCTGCGCGTCCAAGCAGCAACTCGTCGTCAGGCATCGCCTTTATAAAACCCCAAATGACTAACGAAGAACTGCTGCAAATTATTGAACAAGCTGCCAGAGATAAGGTGAGAAAATTAGACCTTTCTGGCAAAGGCTTAACAACGCTGTTACCAGAAATTGGCCAACTCACCAATCTGCGCTCGCTAGACCTCAGTAGTAATCAACTGAGCAGTCTGCTACCGGAAATTGTCCAACTCACCAACCTGCGCTCGCTCAACCTCAGCGACAATCAACTGAGCATTCTACCACCGGAAATTGTCCAACTTACCAACCTGCGCTCGCTCAATCTCCGCAGGAATCAACTTAGCAGTCTGCCACCAGAAATTGTCCAACTCACTAACTTGGGATTGCTCAATCTCCCCAGTAATCAACTGAGCAGTCTGCCACCGGAAATTGTCCAACTCACTAACCTGCGATTGCTCGATCTCAGCAACAATCAACTGAGCAGTCTGCCACCAGAAATTGTCCAACTCACTAACCTGCGATTGCTCTACCTCGTCAGGAATCAACTGAGCAGTCTGCCACCAGAAATTGTCCAACTTACTAACCTGCGTTCGCTCAACCTCAGCAGTAATCAACTGAGCAGTTTGCCACCGGAAATTGTCCAAATCACTAACCTACAGAGGCTCAACCTCAGCAGTAATCAACTGAGCAGTTTGCCACCGCAAATTGTCCAACTTACTAACCTGCGAGCACTCTATCTTGGCAACAATCAACTGAGCAATCTGCCACCGGAAATTGTCCAAATCACTAACCTGCGAGCGCTCTACCTCTGGGATAATCAACTGAGCAATCTGCCACCAGAAATTGTCCAACTCACTAACCTGCGATCGCTCCACCTCTGGGGTAATCAACTGAGCAATCTGCCACCAGAAATTGTCCAACTCACTAACCTGCGATCGCTTTACCTTTGGAATAATCAACTGAGCAGTCTGCCACCAGAAATTGTCCAACTCACTAATCTGCGATTGCTCGATCTCAGCAACAATCAACTGAGCAGTCTGCCACCAGAAATTAGGCAACTAGCAAACCTAAAAAAGCTGGATATTCGTAGAAATCCAGTCCCCATTCAACCTGAGATTTTGGGGCCAAAGGATTTATCAAAAAATCCAGGCGATGTAAAAGAAATTCTCGATTTCTATTTTCGGGTGCAAGATCCAACCGAAACTGAACCTTTGTACGAAGCAAAATTCTTAATTATTGGTGAAGGGGGAGCCGGTAAAACCTCTTTAGCCAAGAAAATCACAGACGAAACCTATAAACTCCAGCCAGAAGAGAAATCAACCCAAGGCATTGAGGTGATCCGGTGGGACTTTACACAGCCCAATGGCAAAGATTTTCGCGTTAACATCTGGGATTTTGGTGGTCAGGAAATCTACCATCAAACCCATCAGTTTTTCCTCAGCAAGCGTTCTCTCTATGCTTTAGTTGCTGACACTCGCAAAGAAAACACTGATTTTTACTGGTGGCTGAAAGTTGTCGAACTCTTGAGCGACAAAAGTCCAGTTTTCATCATCAAAAACGAAAAACAAGACCGTCAGTGCGAAGTCGATGGGGGGCAGTTACGAGGAGAATTTGAAAACTTGAAGGAAATTCTAGCAACCAATTTAGATACTAATCGCAGTTTGACAGAGATTAAAAAGGCTATTCAACTTTACATCAGTAATCTTGACCACGTTGGTACACCTCTACCAAAACTTTGGGTAAGAGTTAGAGCCGCCCTAGAGAACAATTCCCGAAATTACATCACCTTTGAAGAATACTGTACCCTTTGCCAAGTTAATAATTTAAAAGACCGTAAAGATATGCTGCGCTTGAGTAGCTATTTACATGACCTCGGCGTTTGCCTCCACTTTCAAGACGATTCTACACTCAAACACTACATCATCCTCAAACCTGAATGGGCGACAACAGCCGTTTACAAAGTTTTGGATAATAAAGCTGTCAAGGAAAAGCTAGGTTGTTTTACCAAAGACGACCTCAAAAATATTTGGCAAGACGACGAATATGCAGATATGCGAGATGAACTCCTGCAATTAATGATGCAGTTCAAGCTTTGCTATGAAATCCGCGATCGCCGTGACAATTATATTGCACCGCAATTGCTCTCTATTGAAAAACCTGATTATACCTGGAGCGATCGCAACAACCTTATCCTGCGTTACACCTATACATTCATGCCCAAAGGCATCCTCACCCGTTTTATTGTCGAGACGCACCCTTGGATTGAAGAGCAAAAACTCGTTTGGAAAAACGGTGTTGTTCTCAGCAAAGACCAAACTCGTGCAGAAGTCATTGAAAACTACAATCAACGGGAAATTCAAATCCGTGTAGCCGGAAATCGCAAAAAAGAACTAATGGCTGTCATCACCCATGAACTCGAAAAAATCCATAACTCTTATGAGCGTTTGCAATATCAAACCCTAGTTCCTTGTAACTGCGAGACTTGTAAAAATCTGCTCACCCCTTATTCCTACTCTCTAGAAAAACTCAACAAACGTTTGAACATTAGTCGTTACCAAATTGAATGCGAAAACAGCTATGAAATGGTAGATGTCCGTAGGTTAATTGATAATATCATGCTCCAAGACATTAGAGCAGATGGAGAACTCAAACCCCAAGTTACACAGTTACAAAGCGAACTGGAGCAACAAAGAGAGGAATCATTGAAACATCGCCTAAAAGATAGCAATCAAAAGGAAGTGTTTATCTCCTACACTTGGCGAGATCAACAAAGTAAGCCACTTGTAGAAAAAATAGAGCAAGCATTTCAAGCCAAAGGCATCAAAATTATTCGTGATACTAATGCAATTGGCTATAAAGAAAGATTTAAAGAATTCATGCAGCGTTTGAGCCGTGGTACATGCGTAATTTTAGTAATCAGCGACCAGTATTTAAAGTCCGAAAATTGTATGTATGAACTAGTTGAAATCGCTAAAGATAAAAACTTTTATAAACGAATATTTCCAATTATTTTAGCAGATGCCAAGATTTTTAAATCTGTTGAAAGAGTTAAATATATTAAGTATTGGGAAAAAGAAATTGAAGAATTGGATAAAGCTATGAAAGAAGTTATGGCAGATAATTTGCAGGGAATTCGAGAAGATATTGACCAATACAGAGAGATACGTAATACGATCGCAGAACTGACTAACCTGCTAAGAGATATGAACACGCTCACGCCTGATATTCACAGCCAATCAGGCTTTGAGGAATTGCTGAATGCGATCGCACAGCGTTTAGATGAGTAAAACTAGACTATTAGTGACGCTTTGATACCGTCTCTTTGTGAAGCTACGCCAAATCTCTTAATTTCTTATTTCTTCTTGGCGTACTTGGCGCTCTTGGCGGTTCGTTTCTTGCATCATAAGCGCATTTTCATACAGAATTGGTATGAGATAGAGCAATGTCTCCGACAGGCTACGCCTACACTCTTTTAACTCAATAATTTGTGTTCTGAGATGCTAGCTTCAAGTGCAGAAGCACAATGATGAGGATAAAAGGCGCAACTTCGAGGATAAAAGGTGCAACGGCGAAGATAAAAGACGCAACTTCGAGGATAAAAGGTGCAACTGCGAGGGTTAAAGGTTAAGCGATCGCTCTTTTAACTCGACAACTCATGTTCTAAGGTGCAAGCTTCAACTTCAGACGTGGAGCGATCAAGATCGTATGATTGGTTCAATCTTACGACTTAGAAGACAGTTCAAACGCCATCTGCGAACGATAAAAACAGACATCAAATTCCAAGAAAAAATTCATGCGTCCTAAAAGTAACGGCACATTATCCGTGAGACTCCAAGCAAACACCAATCGAACTGGTGCAAAGCTGGCTATTTGAGCAGATAGAATTAATCCTTTTGCTTCAACTGGTGCTAGGTTTCCAGCCAGTTGCACTGAAGTTGTTAGTTCTTCCCAAACTACCCCTAACTGAATACTTACACTGTAAGGTAAAACATTAATACTAGCTCCAGTATCCAATAAACCTGAAACGTTGACGACAGAATTTTTGTAGCTTAACGTCAAAGGTAATATTGGTACTGCATCGATATCCCCGAACACATCACGACTTTCAACAAAGGGAAATCTTTGTGAATTAAGCATCGTTTACTTGTCTGTCTTCTTCTAACAGTGCGGCTAGTTTATTAGCAGCTTCATGAGAATTATAGGGAGACCACACATGATAAGTAACTCCTGGCTGTAACGACAATGCTTCTTCAGTCGCCAGTTCTTGAACTAAAAACTGCATGACCTTGAGTTTATCTGCACGAGATAGGTTGTGCAAGGTTGGGAATAAATCTGCTGCGCTCATATCAAGTTGAAGATAACGCCTAAATACTTTTTATATTTTCACAACTATCATAAGGTGGTTACAAAAAATATGTCAGCGTGGCGTAATGACCGACCATACTCTAAAGCTTCCAAAAATGCTGGTTCATCAGAGATTGAGCCAATAACCTTTTCTAGCCAATTACTATAGGTAGGCGCATCAATAACTCGATGTTTGATATCTGCAACTGTTTGTTCAAGAGTCGCTAAACGTTGTTCAAGATTTGCTTCATCTAACATAATTTTCTTTGAGATTCTAGTTTCAATCTTAATGCTTATCCGCGCCTGGACAACGCGGATGAGCATCTAGTCCATCACAACAAACTAAGGTTAGGTGTAGCTGTAATTTTAGTCTGATAAGCCTTTTTGACACCAACCCAGTTACTAGCAATTGGCATTCGCCAACCGGTTCCAAAAGCGCGATCGGTAATTTTTAAACCGGGGGGTGCTTGTCGCCGTTTAAATTCAGCCCGCGCTACCATTTGGATTACTCTGTCTACCATTACCGGATCGTGACCGGCTGCAACGATTTGCGCTGCTGATTGGTGATTATGAATCAGGCGTTGCAAAATATCGTCCAAAATTTCGTAAGGCGGTAGAGAGTCTTGATCAACTTGGCCTGGTTTGAGTTCGGCGCTGGGTGGTTTAGTCAAAACATTCTGCGGGATGATTTCATGATTGCGATTTAACCATTGACAAAGTGAATACACACGGGTTTTAGGAACATCTGCAATCACTGCTAATCCACCATTCATATCGCCGTAGAGAGTACAGTAACCAACAGCCATTTCTGATTTGTTACCGGTAGATAAGAGAAGATAGCCAAATTTATTAGCGATCGCCATTAATAAATTACCGCGAATCCTAGATTGGATATTCTCTTCTGCCAGCCCAAACTCAGTACCCGCAAACAAATCATCTAAAGTTTGATCGAAGCCTTGCATTAACTCCCCAATTGGTAAAAGATGAGTCTTAATCCCCAAATTTTCGGCTAATGCTACAGCATCACTGATAGAATGCTCCGAACTGTAAGGGGAAGGCATGAGAACACCAAGGACATTTTCTTTACCAAGTGCCGCAGTTGCGATCGCAGCTACAATTGCAGAGTCAATCCCGCCACTTAAACCTAATACTACTTTAGAAAAGCGACACTTACGAGCATAATCTCGCACTCCTAAAACCAACGCTTGCCAAATTTCTTCATCTTCCGATTCATACATCGGTTTTATAGAACCCAACTGCAAATCACGTTGCGCTTCATCAAATTCAACTACTACTAAATCAGTATCAAACCCACGGGCGCGGCACATAACTTCACCTTGACGATTCAAGGCAAAACTTTGCCCATCAAAAATTAGGTCATCATTTCCGCCAACCTGATTAGCATAAATCATTGGTTGTTGAAAACGTATTGCACTATGCCTAAGCATTGTTTCACGAAACTGCTGCTTGCCGACAGTGTAGGGGGAAGCAGACAAATTTACAATTAAATCTACACCCAAAATTGCTAAGTCAGCAATCGGATTGACTGCGTAACTGCGTTTGCCCCAAAATTCCTCATCGTTCCATAAATCTTCGCAAATAGTTACGCCAATATGGATATTATCTAAAGTGAAATAATTGGCTTGTAAACCTGGTTCAAAATAGCGACGTTCGTCAAATACATCGTAAGTAGGCAAAAGTCGTTTGTGAAAAACTTGCTTGACCGTGCCATTCTCTAACAAAGCCATGCTGTTAAATAAAGTTTTAGCGCCAGTAATAGACGCTTCGAGATTCTGTTCAACAGTTCCTACCAACACAGCTAAATTTGGTGGTAAATCCTGAGCCAAGTTTTGTAAAGTGATGCCCATCGCTTCCACAAAACTAGGATTTAGTAATAAATCTCTTGGTGGATAGCCACACAAAGAAAGTTCTGGTGTTAACAATAAACGCGCACCGCTAGATGCTGCTCGTTGTGCCGCCTCTAGAATTTTTTGGGCATTTAAAAGCAAATCACCGATAGTAGGATTAATTTGAGCGATCGCAATTTTCATTGTATTTAGTCATTGTATTTAGTCATTAGTCATTGGGCATTGGGCATTGGGCATTGGGCATTGGGCATGGGTTATTAATTCTTCTCCCCCTGCCTCCCCTGCCTCCCCTGCTCCCTCTGCTCTCTCATCCCCCTCATCCCCTTCATCCCACCTAGCAGTTCATCAAATAAACACCAAAGGTTTATCTTTTAAGGGAGCAAAAGCTTCAGCGTCAAACTTATACAAACTAGCTGGACGACCAGCACCCCGTGATACCTTAATTCCGGTATCGCATAAAAAACCTAACTTGAGTAGACGCGCTCTAAAATTAGAATAATCGGAAAAGTTATCACCTAAAACTGTGGCGTATAACTGATATAAATCATTTAAGGTGAACATTTCTGGCAAGACTTCAAAAGCCACCGGGCTATACTCTAATTTATTTCGCAATCGCCTATGTCCATAAGCCAAAATTTCATTATGGTCAAAAGCTAATTGCGGCACTTGTTTTACCGGATACCAAGCTATACCAGTCATGCGATCGGCAATTAATTCGGCTTCTTCAAATCGCACTAGGGCAAAGTAACTAACTGATAGATAACGCACACCATAACTATCAGTTGCTTCCCGTGGATCGCGATTTGGCCCGCCAAATGTATACAGTTGTTCTAAATAGAGATTGTTGACCTTAATTTTCTCTGCCATAATGCGATAGGCAGCATCTTCTAAAGACTCTCCTGGACGTACTAAAGTACCGGGAAGACTCCAATGATTTAGAAATGGTTCTTGCTGTCGCATTACTAGTAGAACTAACAGCCGATTTTGTACAGTATCTACAGAAAAAATTACATTATCAACACCAACCTTGAAATCGGCCAAAGGTTGTTGGTTTAACGGAGTTGGTATCTTTTTTTGTGAACGTCCTGGCATTCGTACAAATGCTCTCGATTAATATAGGCAACTACAGGGGCTGTGAGGGCTTGAGAATCTCCATGTTCGCGGTATGCTGTCGAGGAAACATCTAGACCGGTCAGACTAGCGATCGCAATCTTACCTCCCAGCTTTTGCACTACCTCTGAACTAGATTCATCTATTGCATATCCCGGTCGCGGTACGATCAGTAGTTGCACTTGCTGTAACAAATCTTCAATGCGATACCAACGTGGTAGCTGACTCAGTAAATCTGAACCAATAATCAACGTCAATTGGGCGTCTTCACCCCAAGTAAGCTTGGCTTTTTCTACTGTTTCCAGTGTTCTGAAGCTACTCAATTCTTGCTCCAAAGCAATATTGTGCCGTGGTGCGTCTATATTCGCAATCAACAGTTGCAGCATTGCCGCCCGATGTTCTAAGGGTGTTTGATGAGACTTAAATGGATTATCTGCTGCCCAAACCGCTACCCAATCATAACGCTCAGACAACCAACTCAGAATTTCTTGATGTCCAGCAGTTGGTGGATCGGCACTAGTACCAAACAAAGCAACTCTCATAATTTACCTCTGTGTTCTCTGTGCCTCTGCGGTTCGTTTCTTAGTTTCCTCCGTCAACACCCGTAACCCCTCGGAAATCTCCACTTCTACAGCCACAGGATGATCCAAACGCCGTGTCTGTTGTGGCAAACTAGCAACTGAAGCGGCGGTACGCTGACGAATTGTTGCCAACGACTCCAACGGCTGCACCCGTTCACCGTGTTGCACTACCAAATGCAACAAAGGTTGTTCATTCAGAGAACTTTCACCTAAAAGTCCCAACCTGTCTGCTTTTACCTTACCTCCCATATACGAGCGAAAAATCTGCTTGCGCCCTGGATAAGTAACTTTACCACTAGACTGCTTCATCACTGGGATACCATCAATGTCTACAAGTTTATAAACTCCATTTACAGGCGAACCTGTAACTAGTCGCGTTCCCAGTCCGTAACCATCAATTTGGGCGCCAGCAGCTTTTAATCTGGCAATTTCCCACTCATCCAAGTCGCCACTGGCAAAAATTGGCACACCGGGAAGGAGCGATCGCACCTGTTTTGATAAGGTAACTAAATCTCCTGAGTCTAATCTCACTCCTGTTAATTGCATTTCCCCGGAATTTACTTTTTCGGCCAAGCGCCCAGCAGCAGCAATGGTATCGTAAGTATCAATCAGCAATGGCGCACCCGGAAAATATCGATGAAATGCACTAAAAGCTTGTTCTTCAGTGCCTTCTATTGCTGACAACGCCATCACCAGGGCGTGTGCCATAGTACCACTTGGCTTTTGTCCTAGTTGTAGCGCTGCTAACACATTAGAAGTGGCATCTAAACCACCCGCCAACGCCGCCCGCGCCGCCCACAAAGACCCTTGGGGACTAAATGCTCGTCTTGTGCCAAATTCTAAAAGTGTTGCTGATTCCCCTGCTATATCCCTTAACCTTGCTGCTTTTGTAGCAATCAAAGTCTGGTAATTAATCGTATTCAGCAGGTAAGTTTCTACTAGTTGTGCTTGCCAAAGTGGTGCTTCTACCCGCAATAGTGGCTGATTGGCAAAGACGGCTGTTCCTTCTGGTACTGCCCAAACATCACCCGTAAACTTTCCGTCAGCTAAAAGTGACCAAAAGCGATCGCCTGCTTGAGCAAAAATTCCCGTTGCCTGTAATGCGGCAATTTGCGCCAAACTAAACCGGAATTTGGCTAAATATTCCAATGCCTGCGTTAGCCCCATTGCAATTAAATAACCAAAACCCTCTGGCAATCGCCTAACAGTCAACTCAAAGCTTGCCCGTCGTTGTTCTATACCAACGCCTGTGTAACAAGCTGCCATCGTCAACTGGTAAAGGTCGGTCAGCAAGCTGTAATCATCCGCAGATAGGTTTAGTTCCTGGTTCTGCTGGCTTTGCTCTTTATATACATATTCCAAATCTGGCAAAGTTGTCATGCAAGAGCTTCCTTACAAGATGCTTCTTTTATTATGGTAATATTTACCATAAATAATGTCAACTATCAGCAAGTATATTTTCTGAGATTGCCGTATAACAGTAGATTCATCGGCAAGTTAATACTAACTTCATAAAATACTTAATGTTTTTTAATAGTAATAGTTAGCAATAATGTTAATGGGATAAGGCGGCTAATAATGGAGAAACAACTATGTTACAATTAGAATCAAAGGGAAAAGTTTGTTTTTATGACAAGCTAAAGTATTGCGAAGTTATCTGAATAAACATTGCATATATTCTCAATATATTGAGAATAAGAGCCAGCTTTGAATATCAGTATTAGAGTATAGGTAGCACAATTAAAGAGACTCGAAAAAGGAGTCCAATACTATGGCTATTTCCCAAATCATTGCGAACATAACGCAGTATATTTCTGAAGCTGCAATGCGGATTTTTGGCCCTACGGATGATGCTTATCCTGTGATTGGCGTACAACCTTTTACAGGTGAGCCTTACGATGAACATACAGATGATAATTGGTAAGTGCTGATATAGCACTGATAAATAATACAGAAGTCAGCCCCTTTGGGGAAGTCAAAAGTCAAAAGTCAAAAATTTAATTTTTTGCCTACGGCATTAGGCGCACATATTGATCAGGAAATTGCGTATCCTTTGCTGATTCCTTTTTCGGCAGACTGAATCCTTATACGGTTTCTTTGTGAAGCTGCAATAATTTACTTTCCTGTAGTCCTCCCCTTACCAGGAATGTGAATTAAATAACATCCAAATATGGTTTTTAACCTTGCTCCGCCTTTGACAAAAGTTAAAGGCGGAGCAAGGTTTTGTACTTTATTAAATCCCCTTTCCCAAGCTCCGGTATACACACAAGTTATCCGATTACTCAAAATTCAAGTAAGCATTACTCCTAGTAAATATTGCAACAAAGAACTTTTAACCACAACCCACCGCCAATCTTTGACTAACCAACTCAGCCGCTAAATGTATCGCTGCCTTCATACTCGTAGCATCAGCAATTCCCTTACCCGCAATATCAAACGCTGTCCCGTGATCCGGTGAAGTCCGAACGAAAGGAAGGCCAATAGAAGTATTAACTGCCCGATCAAACGCCATCAGCTTCACAGGAATTAAGCCTTGGTCGTGGTAAAGTGCCAAGTAACCATCAGCAGGATTTTGTACTAAAGAATTTCCATACCAAGCTTGGCCAGGTTTAACCCACATCGTATCTGGCGGTATTGGCCCATCTAGTTGTAAGTGTGGTCTGTTTTGCCGTTCTTGCTCTAACCACGGAATCAACCAATCTTGTTCCTCATGTCCCAATTGCCCCTGTTCGCCACTGTGGGGATTTAAACCTGCGATCGCAATTCTCCCATTTTCTATCCCAAAATCTTTCTCCAAACACTCCACGAGCAAATCCAATTTCTGTGTCAGCAACTGCGGTGTCAACGTATCAGCTACTTGACGTAGGGGAATATGTGTGGTAGCTAGTAAAGCGCGGAGTATCCAGTTAGTATGGGGCGATCGCGCTACAAATAACATCCCAAAACGGTCAACACCTGACTTTTGCGCTAAAAGTTCCGTTTGCCCTGGATAATTATATCCTGCGGCTTTCCAAGCAGATTTAGCGATCGGCCCTGTGACAATAGCATCAAATTTACCAGCCAGTGTTTGAGCGATCGCACATTCCATATACGCAAAACTAGCCGCACCACTGGCCGCATTACCTATTCCTGAAATAATTTGACCTTTAATTTCTTCATCCAACAGCACATCAATAATTGACAACTCGTCTGGATTTACCAAAGGTGCTAAATTCTCAGTTAAATTCAGTTTGTAATAAATCTGTGCCAGCAAATCCCGGTTTCCCACCACTGTAACGTCATATTTTTTACTAATTTCCGGTTCTGCTAAAGCTTTCAAAATTACCTCCGGCCCAATTCCCGCCGGATCTCCCAATGTCAACGCCAAACGCGGGCGATTTTTTTTGGTAAAATTCACTAGATTATCTAAATTATTTTGATACATAAAATTTATTCATAATTATTATCATCAAACTTTTTCCCCATCCCCCTGATTTCCCGTTCTACACTAGGGATTTCCCCCCAAACCAGTAGGGATTACTTGCTAAACTAGTTTAAGATTATTTACACAGGTCTAATTCTACAGCAACAATTCAAGAGCTTCTGATAGACCTAGTTTACACACACTAATTTGCATAAGGAGAATCACACCAATGGGCGGCGAAATTTTGAATGCAGCTCTATTGTCCTTCGGTTTAATCTTCGTAGGCTGGGGCTTAGGCGCGTTGTTACTAAAAATTCAAGGCGGAGAAGAATAATTGAGTTAGGAGTTAGGAGTTAGGAGTTATTCTTCCCCTGCTTCCCCTGCTCCCACTCCCCACTCCCTTTTTGATGGAAATGAAAAAAAGCTTGTCCGTTTACCGGACAGCAATTTTTTCATGAGTCTGTTCATAACAAACGATTTTCTTAGAAAAGATGTAAAGTTTTGTTTGCATAGGTTATTCTGATAACATTCTTTTCATAAAACAATAAAATTTATTACAACCCTCATGACATTATTAATCGTCGGTGCCACTGGCACCTTAGGAAGACAAGTGGCTCGTCGTGCAATCGATGAGGGATATAAAGTACGCTGTCTTGTCCGAAGCAGTAAAAAAGCAGCTTTTCTCAAAGAATGGGGTGCAGAACTCGTACCGGGAAATTTACGTTACCCCGATACTTTAGCCGAAGCTTTAGTTGGTGTAACCCAGGTTATTGATGCGTCAACATCTCGTCCTACAGATTCACTAAGTATCAAACAAGTAGACTGGGACGGCAAAGTAGCATTGATTCAAGCAGCAAAAGCAGCAGGTGTAGAGCGTTTCATCTTCTTTTCGATATTAGATGCTGATAAATACCCAGAAGTGCCGTTAATGGAAATTAAACGGTGTACAGAACTCTTCTTGGCTGAGTCTGGCTTGAATTATACCATCTTGCGGCTAGCTGGGTTTATGCAAGGATTAATCGGTCAGTACGGGATTCCTATTTTGGAATCACAGCCAGTTTGGGTTACTGGTAATTCTTCTCCCATTGCTTATATGGATACTCAGGACATTGCTAAGTTCGCAATCCGTGCATTGAGTGTGCCAGAAACGCAAAACCAAACTTTTCCTGTAGTCGGTACTCGTGCGTGGAGTGCAGAAGAAATTATCAACTTGTGCGAACGTTTATCTGGAAAAGATGCCAGAGTAACGCGGATGCCAATAACCTTGTTGCGTGCTGTGCGCGGCTTAATGCGGTTCTTTCAGTGGGGATGGAACGTTGCAGACAGGCTAGCATTTACAGAAGTATTGGCTAGTGGTAAAGAGTTAAATGCTTCAATGGATGAAGTATACACAATTTTTGGCTTAGATCCGCAACAAACCACAACCTTAGAAAGCTATCTACAAGAGTACTTCAGCCGAATAATGAAGAAGCTCAAAGAGTTAGACTACCAGAAAAATAAAAATAAAAAGGATAAACCTAAAAAAACTCCTTTTAAACAGTCTTCAAAAGCCAATAGTCAATAGTCATTACAAAACAGATATTAGTTAGGAAAGTCTAGACTCTGGATATTTGACTTTAGATTAATGACTACATGACCAAAATGTGTAAGGATTACATAATACAGAGCATCGCCTAAACTTGGATATTTGAGTGTGCCGAAAGCAGGCATTATCTACAATGACGTTAAACCGGTAGCCGGCCGTGTCGCTATCGAGTTGAAAGACAAGCTAACCGCAGCCGGTTGGGATGTGTGTGTCACATCGAGTATCGGTGGAATATTGGGCTACTCTAACCCGGAGAGTCCTGTATGCCACACCCCCATTGACGGTCTAACACCCCCTGGTTTTGACTCAGATATGGAGTTTGCAGTGGTGTTAGGGGGAGATGGCACTGTTTTAGCAGCGTCTCGTCAGGTAGCCCCCTGTGGTATTCCACTGCTTACAGTGAATACCGGCCACATGGGATTTTTAACAGAAACCTTCCTGAATCAATTGCCCCAAGCACTAGAACAGGCAATGACAGGTGAGTATGAAATTGAAGAACGAGCCATGCTCACCGTCAAAGTGTTTCGGGGAGAAGCAGTGCTTTGGGAAGCCCTCTGCTTGAATGAAATGGTTCTGCACCGCGAACCTTTGACCTCTATGTGCCATTTTGAAATTGCCATAGGGCGTCATGCGCCAGTAGATATTGCAGCAGATGGTGTGATTGTGTCTACGCCTACAGGTTCTACAGCTTACTCATTGAGTGCTGGTGGCCCAGTTGTCACCCCTGGCGTACCTGCTTTACAGCTAGTACCCATTTGCCCCCATTCCCTAGCTTCTAGAGCATTAGTATTTCCAGATACTGAATCTGTCAACATTTACCCAGTCAACATTCCTCGGCTGGTAATGGTGGTGGATGGTAATGGAGGGTGCTATGTACTACCAGAAGATAGAGTATATATAGAGCGATCGCAATATAGTGTTCGATTTATTCGCCTGCAACCGCCTGAGTTTTTCCGAATTTTACGAGAAAAATTAGGTTGGGGTTTACCACATATCGCTAAACCAACTTCGGTAGAATTGCCTTAAGTATTGGGTATTGGGCATTGGGCATTGGGCATGGGGAAGGGTGCAGAAAAGAGGAATTTTCCCCCTGCTCCCTGCTCACTGTTCCCTCATCTCCCTCACTCCCTCACTCCCTCACCTCCCCATGCACCATGCCCCATGCCCCATGCCCCATTCCCAATCTACTGATTTCCTTCCAGAATTACTGGTGTAAGGATGGTATTTGGATTTAGTTATTAAGATTGCATCGGAGAATTAGATGGCTGACACCTGAACGTGCTAAAAGATTCTTAGCAGTGTGTCAAATCAGGATTGCTCCATCATTAAAAACTCGTAATTGCACTTTATAACTGATGTAAAGATTTTCTCTAGAATATCTTTACAATCCCAAATCCAATATCCAAAATTGTTATGACAGTTGCTCCAAGTCCCTGTGTTTTGGTGATTGAAACCGATGAGAGTTTAGCAAATCAGCTTTCTTGCGATTTGCAAGAAGCCGGCTATGAATCAATTTTGGCTCATGATGCGACCAGTGGCTTACAACACTGCCGCGATCGCCAACCTGCTTTAATTGTTTTAGACCGGATGCTAGCAGGAGAATCAGGACTCTCATTGTGCAAAAATCTGAGAAGCACTGGTATGCGATCGCCTGTGTTAATTTTAATGGCAAGGGATACAGTCGATGATCGTGTAGCTTGTCTAGAAGCAGGAGCGGATGATTACATCCTAAAGCCTTATCGCTCAGAAGACTTTTTGAAGTTGATTCGGCTCTACTTAAAACCTGACGTAGACACCACAGAGCAGTTACGCTTTGGGGATCTGATTTTAGATATGGCAACTCGCCGTGCCATACATAGCGGGCGGGCAATTGACTTGACAATGAAAGAATTTGAACTATTAAAATTCTTAATGGAACATCCCCGTGAGGTGTTAACCCGCGAACAAATTTTAGAAAATGTTTGGGGTTACGACTTTCTGGGTGAGTCGAATGTAATTGAAGTGTACATCCGCTACTTGCGCCTAAAAATTGAAGATGAAGGACAAAAGCGCCTCATTCAAACCGTGCGAGGTGTAGGGTACGTTTTGAGAGAATCTTAGTATACTGTGGTAAAACTTTACAACAGAAGGCAGGAGGCAAATAGCGCAGCTTTAGCGAGTCAGATGCTCCTACGTTGCTAATGCAACGCTTACGAGCGTCGCAGAAAGTGTCACAAGGTACAAAGCGTACTTGCTTCAATCCCCCTCGTATAACAACGTGTGGATTTCCCCTGCCCCTTGCCTCCTCAAGGGACGAATAAAAGCCGTAAGTTTTCTAACTTAAATTCTGTAAAATTGAAATCTAAATTACAAAATCAAAAATAATTATGACTCATCGACTAAGTTTGCTCTCAATGTTACTGAGTATTTTACTGATGGGCTGTTCTGTGCCAACAACAGCTAAACCTCCCAGCCCCACATCTACTTCTCAAACTCCAGCACCACAGAGCTTAGGTCAAAAACTACCAATTTCTGCTAAAGCCATTGTTCCTAATGGCACAATCATTCAGTTAGAAGTTGCGCAGACACCACAACAGCAAGCGATGGGGTTGATGTATCGACCAGCTTTGCCAGATAACCGGGGGATGTTATTTGGGTTCCCTTCACCACAACCGGTTAGTTTCTGGATGAAGAATGTACCTGTGCCTTTGGATATGGTATTTTTACAAAACGGAGTCGTTAAATATATTCAGGCTTCTGCACCTCCTTGTGCAACTGAACCTTGTCCTACCTATGGGCCTAATACACCAATCGATAAGGTGATTGAACTTCGCTCTGGAAGGGCTGCCGAGTTGAAGTTGAAAGTGGGCGATATTGTCAAAATTGAGCCTTGAGACTTCCGTGCTTTGTGGAGATAAAGATTTGGATAGTTGCTCTGTTCAGAGTCTACACTATCAAAATCTATGTTTTTTTTGTAAAAAATGGCACGCCCTATGGTAAAAATCCATCTGTAACGCTACTATTTAAAAACTGTGGTAATGATGTAAAATTCTACTGTCTCCAACCTGAAATCGCAGTCTTAAGGTTTGGCAAAAATATTCCCTTGGGCGCAAGTGTAAATAGTCGCCAATAAGAGAATATAGGCTATGGAATCTTTGTTACTACATGTGTAATTAAATAACGCACAAAAGTAAACAAAATGGAGCCAATTTAACTAAGTAAGAATACTGCTTGACAATTGAGCAAATAATTTGTATTAAAAGTTTTATTTTCTAGAGTTTCTATGAGAAGCCTTTATTAAAGGCAAATCACAAAAACTCTGCTGGGGTGTATAGCCGATAACGGCAAAGTGACAGATAGAATACTGGCTACTGGCTACCAAGCAATGGTGAACTGATATATGACAATACATTCTGCACAAGGAGGTGAGATACAAATGTCACAATCAAAATATTCTCGATTGATTAATTTTTTGCAAGAAGATTTGGCAATTTCCACAGCATCGCTGGCGGTAGCGCTTCGGCATCGGGAGCAAGATCCAGGCCCTTTGGCAATGATTCTTTGGCAGTATGGTTTGATTACTCTAGAGCAGTTAGACCAAATTTATGATTGGCTAGAAACGGCATAGTCATAATAATTTTGGATTTTGGATTTTGGATTTTGGATTTTAAATCAAAAGTCTCTTACAAAAAGCTGTTATTAGAATCTGAAAGAATACTATTTATCACAATTCGGTATCATGCTAAGTTGTCAAAATTAGTCTTGTTTGATGTCAAATAATTTATGCGACTGTCTTCAGAGCAAATAATACTATTTAGACTAACTTGGTATAATTTATGAGAATTGGGGCATGTCACATCCACTCTACCTTGTCCAAGGCGGTTTTTACTCATTTATATACAAATAAAAAGAGCGAAGTTTTATTATCAACTCGCTCTTTTTATTTAATGCTCAGTACTTAAGACTGACTAAATACTCTAACTGCTGCCGCTATACCAGATCCAGGGGTGAAGTCTTCGTAGCCAAGTTCTCTTAGGGTAACTTCTAAGGATGCGATACAGCTAAGAATATCGCGATCGCTCACAAAACCCAAGTGACCAATGCGGAAAATCTTATTACTCAAATGGTCTTGACCACCAGCTAGGGCAATATCAAAGCGTTTTTTCATCAATGACCGAATCTTATCCGGTTCAATTCCTTGTGGTGCTACAGCCGTAATCGCCGGGCTAGCGGAACTATCTGCTGCAAACAGGGGTAAATTTAACCCTTGAATGGCGGCGCGGGTAGCATTTTTCAGCCGTTCGTGTCGAGCAAATATTGACTCTAAGCCTTCCTCTTTCATGATTCGCAACGTGGTGTGTAGCGCTACGATCAAGTTCACAGGCGGAGTAAATGGAGTTGTATTTTTGGCTGTGGCTTTGCGATATTTGCCTAAGTCCAAATAATATTTCGGTAGTTTTGCAGTTTTGTAAGCCTCCCAAGCTTTGGGGCTGACAGAGACAAAACCCAATCCCGGCGGAATCATATAACCTTTTTGGGAACCGGAGGCGACTATATCCAAGCCCCAAGCATCCACAGGTAGATTGAACGCACCCAAGCTAGTGACGGCATCAACGATAATTAAAGCTTCACCGTGTTCTTTAACGTGGCGGTTGATAGTTTCTAAATCATTCAAAACACCCGTCGAGGTTTCGCTGTGGGTGATGATTACGGCTTTAATTTGCTTTTGAGTATCTGCTTGGAGTTTTTCGGCAAATACTGCGGGGTCTAGGGGTTTTCCCCATTCCACCTTAACTTCTTCTACATTCAAACCGTAGGCTTGACCTATTTCTACCCAGCGTTCGCCAAATTTACCATTAGAACCAACTAAAATGCGATCGCCTGGAGAGAGAAAATTAATTATTCCGGCTTCTACAGCACCCGTACCACTGACATTCAGCGTTAGTACATCACTTTGAGTTTGATGTAGCCACTTGAGGTTTTCCGTCACCTCTGCCAATATGTTGCTAAATTCACTGGTGCGGTGTCCAATCGGATGCTTGGCTAATGCCAGTAAGGCAGCTTCTGGTACCGGGGTTGGGCCTGGAATCATCAGCATCAGCTTGTCGTTCATGTGTGTATCCTAAAAATCAAATAAAAGTCAAAATTGTGGGAGTTGGTTAAGTCTGATAGCAAATTCTAGATATTCATCTACAAATTCCACTCAGTTTGTCACCAACCTTGTTGTATATTTTCCAAATCCATAGGAAAAGTATCATGGGAGTTAATGATCGGTCAGCTTGACCTTTGCAATTTATACGAGACTCCAACTCAAATAAAACCCCTGTTCCAGGCAATCTTACCACACACCTAGACAACAGGTTAAGGCGTTTACTCGTAGGGGAGTGGCTATTTTAGCCAAAGATGAAACGTTTATCTATAGGACTAGTATTTGATTTCTGAAAAGATACGTAGGGTGTGTTAGCGACAGCGTAACGCACCATCATCAAGGGTTTGGTGCGTTACGAACTGCGTTCTAACACACCCTACAATACCTAATTTCGTTCAAAAATCAAATATGATTCCTATAGATGAGGCATAGGTATAATAAATTCTTAAATCTTACCCATAATTCGCCTCAGTTGTTTTTATATAAACACGCAAAATCGTTTTGAATATCGCGGAAATCGTCAGTGAAAAAGCTGTGTTTTGCTTCAACGAAGGAGGTAACCGCTTACACTATGTGGAAGAGTTGGATGTCGCCGTTTGCTAAGATATAGAAGATACCTAACCCAAACTTTTCAATCTGCTTGGGTCGAGCATTTGTTCTTCGGTTGCCATCCTCTAAAGAATACTTTTATCCATTGAGTATCTGATAATTTATTTCACTCCAAATCACTTTGATGTTAATATTAAAGGCTTATCTGGCTTACTCAATGGCGATTTTCTACTGATACTTTCTGGTTCGTTTGCTGCCAATTTTAAGATAATTATGCTGCTACTTGCTGCACATTTTAAAACTGTACTCAGTGGTAGGCGATGCTTATGGCGGGCTACGCCTACGCTAATAAACTATAAGTTTTTATACTATACTTAGAAAATTGCTACAATCGTGCTTAGTCTTGTTAATTACTATTCATGATGAGTCGTTTTTAACTAGTGTTCAGTTCATAAACTGTCACTCATCAGATCCCCGGTATTCTTGCAAAAGAGATATTCTTAATTAGTGCAAGGAGTGATACCATTTCACCACATGTTTGTCACAAGTTATCCCCGCAATGCTCCCTAATAAGGGGGCGTTGCAGATTTCAAATGTTGCATCAAACGCGTGAGTTGGTATAAGCTTTTACGGGGAAACGCTTGAGTGAGCAAAACTCTCAAGCGTTTTTTCGTGTATAAATAAAATAGTTAAACTCTCTGGAAGATCATACAGATGTTTTTAAATACACATATACCAGAGAAGTAAACTACTGTTATAAAAATTGTTGCAACACATACTTGATGACTTTAGCATTTATGCATTCCATCAAAACTTTTTAAGCAATTCTGTGGGTTTAAATCCCCCGCTTCTAACAAGCCGCAAGTATGTTAGGCAAGTTCTAAATCACTGTTTCAAAAGTTAATTACAAGTTACGAATTATTTCAAGTAACTGGACGTACCACACGAATTAGTTTTCCTTGCAACGTTTCTTCTGCTGTGACAGCTTCATCTATCCGTGCTGCAAACTGTTCCCAATTACGATTGTTCGTGCAAACGATAATACCAAAGTGGTTAGAATTACAACGATGCAAACGGATAAAATCAACTCTGTTGAGAGTTAATATTGAGCGTTTTTGACTTATGTAGGGCTTGCTGAAAAACTCAATAAAAAGCCATAGGAGGATTAGTAAAATATTCAAGCAATGGTCATAGATAAATTTGCATTATCTAGTATCGACAAAAAATAATTTTTACTAATCAAAGATTGTAAAGAAGGCGCAGTTTTGAAAAATTGACATAAAAAAGCATAAAAAAGCCGTGACAAATGAGTAGAAAGATTCATTACTAAAAAAGTAATAGCAATTGCAGTTTGAGAAGTGTGAGAAAGTTTTGCCATCACTCTACCCAGGCTAAATCCTCTTTTACCTTGCCCAAATTTTCCCTCAATACAATTACGAATACTTTCGTCATCTTTGGCTTGCTTCTTTTTTTCTTTACTCCGAGTTTTTGGAGGTCTTCCTAAAGGAACTCCACTAATTCTAATAGCTCTTTCTTTACACCAAGTCCGGTTTTCTCTTGTGCGATAAATCTTATCAACATGAACGGATTCTGGATAAAATCCGGTGTAATCTTTATATGCTTCTACTTGTGCTTTTAAGTCTCCTGATTCATTAAAATTATCCCAACTAATATGGTCTAAAAATACATATCCATCAAAATAACTAGCTGATAATTTTGCCCCAAATTCCACGGGTTTCCCGGCTTTTCCTCGTACTATTGGACGGATATGTGGTTGAGTTAAACTAACAATACGGTCATCAATACTTTGTTTTTGATTTTCATATAACCATAGTTGTTGACGATAGACCTCTGCAACTACTAGCAACATCTTGTACTGCCTGTTACTGAAATTTTCAATAGTTGCGCCTGAAAGAATTAGCTGCTCAATATAAGATAAGTTTCTTTTAATATATTGGAGTTGCTTTTTAATCGCTTTTCTTCTTTCTTTTTGTGATACCCGACGTTTTTTTGCTACTTCTAGATAATCTCTTCTAGCGATATCCCGATAAGTTCTTGGTTTTTTCTCTAATTGCCCCTTTCTCTGTTCATAAAGAGAGTCTATAATTTGCTCTGTGTGTTTCCTGGCTTGATTCAATAGTCCTAAATCTGTGGGGTAGCTGATGTCACAAGGCGCACAAGTCGCATCCAATATTAATTTTCCGCGATTTTTTGGCTCACTCTCCAAGTTCGTTAGTGGGGTTTCTCTCCCAGGTGTGGCTGACTCACTTATTTCTTTTTCTTTTTCTTCTATTTTTTTTTCAGTTGGTTGAGCCGATGTTGTTTCTAACATCATCTTCACCATTTTTTGATTCACTGTGTTTACTAGATCAGCACTAATCCTTTCTCGAAAATGTACTAACATTGATGCATCAAATGGAGCTTCATTCCGATAAGATGACATTCCTATAAAATACTGTAGATAAGGGTTCTCCTTGATTTGCTCTATTGTTTCCCTATCACTTATTCCTAGTTTCTCTTTGATTATTAATGCACCTAATGCCATCCGAAACGATTTGGCTGGCGCTCCTATTTTTTCATCGAAAAAAGAAGCATATTCCTCTTCAAATTCTGACCACGGTATTAAAGAAGCCATCATTACCCAACGATTATCTTCTAACAACTTTCCTTCAAAAGGAAGTTGAAAGCTAAGGAGTGGAATTTGAGTTGGTTCTGCTTTTCTGTACATAGTTCTTTAGGATACTAAGTATAGACGAGGCTTACGGTGGTGCAAGGGTTTCAGAGTATTCTATCCTTTTTTCTTGCACTTGAATATATATCTCTGCTCTGAAAATCTTAGCATTCTAGCTTTTCTTTCTTTTTCAGCAAGCCCTATGTAGGACTTACGCAAAAATTGCTAAAAAGCTTAATTTCTCGAACCGCCAAGACGCCAAGAGCGCCGAGAATTCGTAGAGTGTGCGTAAGTCCTATTATGGCAAATGCTAGTACTTCCTCATCAGGTATACCTTGGTCTGCATTTTCTGCTTCTTGAACTGTCAAAACATCATGTCCCAAAGCGCGTAATAATTGCACAACTGGAAACGGAAACTGCTCATCTGCATAAAACCGTACCATCGACTAGGCAACCTCATTACGCTCAATTGCCAATTCAATTTCATCGGGATGAACTTCTGCATATACCCAAACATTAGCTAAATCTGTAGCTGTAATGGTTGGATAGCTCGTCAAAAGGTCAGCATCACTATATCCAAGACGGCGAGCTTCCACAAGTACCCAAACGGGAATACGAGTTTTAGCGATGCAAGCTTCTCCACCGCAGACTCTAGGAGTTTTTTCAATTCCTTGCCAATGGTTGCCGAGACTTTGAGCAAGTAAATGTATAGCCTGCAACTTTTCACCAGGACTGAGGGCAAGAAGTTGTTGTTCTAACTCTTTGAGTGTCACGGATGTAAATCCTCTGATGTTTTATCAGGCTATAATTTACTATTTTATCGATCGCTAAATACAACATTGAATTAATTCCTAGCGAATTCTCTGCGTACCTCTGCGCTTCCCTCTGCGCCACTTTGCGTTTAAATTTAAATCCTCAATTCGCCACGATTTTACCTAAAGCTGTACTTAGCTAACTACAAAATTTACCAACTTTCCAGGCACCACAATTACCTTTTTAATCTCCTTACCTTCGATGTAACGTTGGGCAATTTCTGATTCACGGGCGTATTTCTCCAACGCTGCTTTATCTGCTTGTGCTGGTACTTGAATCGAGCCGCGAGTTTTGCCCATAATTTGAATCACTAAAGTGATTTCATCAGCTACCAAAGCGGCCGGGTCAAATGACGGCCAAGTTTGAGTGTGAACTGAATTCTTTTCACCCAATAAATGCCACAATTCATCAGCAATATGTGGTGCAAATGGTGCTAGCAATACCACTAAAGTCCTAATACCTTCTGCGTAAATTGGTGAATTTTTTCCGTCAGCATCGGTTAGAGCGTTACTTAACTTCATCAATTCTGAAATAGCTGTGTTGAATTGATATTCGTCTTCAACGTCTTCTGTCACCGCTTGAATAGCCGTGTGAATCGCCCGTCGCAATTCCTTTTCTGCCTTAGTTAAATCAGCGAGTTGGGCTTGCTTACGGGATACCCCAGCTGCAACATAGTCTGTCACCAAACGCCAAACCCGATTTAAAAAGCGGAATTGTCCTTCCACATCGGCTTCATCCCATTCCAGGTCTTTTTCTGGCGGCGCTTTGAACAAGATGAACATCCGCGCTGTATCTATACCGTATTTGGAAATTACATCTTCTGGTGCTACACCGTTGCCCTTTGATTTAGACATGGTGGCGTAGAGACGTTGCAGTGGTTCGCCTGTCTGGGGGTCACGAGGGTCAGCAGAATTTACCAGATTAGAAGGAATCCATTTATCTTTGCCGCCCTTGTTGGGATTTAGGTAAGTTAAACCCTGTACCATACCTTGAGTTAACAAACGTTGGAAGGGTTCATCAAAGTTTAACAAACCGCGATCGCGTAGTACCTTAGTAAAGAAGCGCGAATACAACAAATGTAAAATCGCGTGTTCAATTCCACCTACATACTGATCAACTGGCATCCAGTCATTAATTTTACTGGAATCAAAAACCTGTTGTTCATTTTTAGCGTCAGGGAAGCGCAAGAAATACCACGAGGAATCAATAAAAGTATCCATCGTGTCAGTTTCCCGCTTTGCCGGAGTGCCACAAGTTGGACAAGGCACATTTACCCAGCTTTCCAACTGAGTTAAAGGTGAACCACCACGTCCAGTAAATTCCACCTCTTCCGGCAACTGGACTGGTAAATCTTTATCAGGCACTGGCACTATTCCACAGTTGGGACAGTGAATTACAGGTATTGGTGCGCCCCAGTAACGCTGCCGCGAAATTAACCAATCCCGCAAGCGATATTGCACCCGCACTTTACCAAAACCTTGTTGTTCGGCGTATTCAATTATCGCTTGTTTAGCATCCGTGGAAACCATGCCAGTAAAAGACCCAGAATTAATTAAAATTCCTGGTTCAGTGTATGCCTGGTTATATTTAATCTGGATGACTTGTCTGACTTCATTAATCTCTGGTGTTGGAGTTAAGTCAAAACCTGCAACATCATCTGGGGAAGCGATGACAAAATTAATTGGCAAATCGTAATTTTTGGCAAACTTAAAATCCCGGACATCGTGCGCTGGCACACCCATTACTGCCCCAGTACCATATTCATACAGTACATAGTCAGCAATCCAAATCGGCACTTCTTCGCCTGAAAATGGGTTAATTGCCACCCCACCTGTGGAAATACCCCGCTTCGGTTTATCTTCAGCAGTACGTTCCAACTCACTTTGATTGGAAACCTCTTTAATAAAGGCTTCTACCGCCGCTTGTTGTTCTTTTGTAGTGACACGCTTTGTTAAGGGATGTTCTGGTGCTAACACCAGGTAGCTGACACCATAAACGGTATCTGGACGTGTGGTGTACACGGCGATTTTTTCATCTATCCCAATGATAGGAAATTCTAAGTAAGCGCCTGTAGATTTGCCAATCCAGTTTGCCTGCATCAATTTGACGCGTTCCGGCCAACCTGTTAACTTATCCAAGTCATTGAGTAATTCTTCGGCATAATCGGTAATCTTGAAAAACCATTGCCGCAACAATTTGCGCTCAACTATTGCGCCACTGCGCCAAGAACGTCCTTCGTTATCGACTTGCTCATTTGCCAATACAGTTTGGTCAATTGGGTCCCAATTTACTGCTGCTTCTTTTTGGTAAGCTAACCCTGCTTGTAAAAATTGCAAGAAAATCCATTGCGTCCACTTATAATAATCGGGTGAACAGGTAGCAAGTTCACATTCCCAGTCAATGGATAAACCAAGACGCTGCAATTGTTGCCGCATCTGGGAAATATTTTGATAAGTCCACTTTGCTGGCGGTACACCACGGTCAATGGCGGCATTTTCTGCTGGCAACCCAAAAGCATCCCAACCCATTGGATGTATTACTCGATACCCTTGCATTCTTTTAAGGCGGGCAATCACATCGGTAATCGTATAATTACGGACATGACCCATGTGTAGGCTGCCCGATGGATAAGGGAACATGGATAAAGCGTAGAATTTTGGCTTGTTACTAGCTGTCGGCGTTTTATCTAAGCCAAGTTCTACCCATGTTTTTTGCCATTTTTCCTCAATCGCTGCTGGGTTATATCGAGAATCAACAGAATCACGTATTTCCAATGGTTTCATGCCTGTTACACTTTACTTCTACTAATTTTCTAGTATTTGACCCTTACTAGTACATTTGAGCCACTATCTTGAGGGAATTATCTGTATAGCAATTTTTTAATTTAATTTACAAAATTAATTTACTATTTTCTTCTACCCCCTATTCTTATCTATCTTATATCCCTAAAGTTCTGAAACTAAAGCTAATAGTAATTTTATACTACAAAAAAGACTATTGTGGTTTTGTGTCCCTATCTTTACGATTCCCAATGCAATATTTATACTCGCACGCCAATCGAGAAATTTTTTTAACCTAAATATCCCCCACAACTTTTACGAAGTGGGGGATCTTTTTTTTTCAGCAATGACTCAGGATTGCTAGATTACGCTAAATCAAAAAGTAAGATTTCGCCACCGATGTTGGTGCTAATTTCTAGCTGTTCTTCGCCGTTGATTTGCACTCCATCGCCTGCTCTGAGTTCTTCACCATTTAAGTTAACTATACCTTGGGCTATTTGTAACCAGGCATAGCGACCAGATTTGACTTGATAATTAACAACATCACCTGACTCTAAAACAGATGTGTATAAATCAACATCTTGGTGAATTGTCACGGCTCCATCGCGCCCATCTTTAGCAGCAATTAAGCGGAGTTTGCCGCGCTTTTCTTCCAATGGAAAAGCTTTTTGTTCATATCTTGGTGTCAACCCTTCTTCATCGGGAAGAATCCAGATTTGTAACAAGTGTAGTGGTTCAGTTGGCGAGGGATTAAATTCACTGTGGCTGATTCCAGTTCCAGCACTCATAATCTGTGCATCACCGGGACGAATTACTGACCCAGTACCCAAGCTGTCTTTATGCTCTACAGCACCTTCTAAGACATAAGTGAGGATTTCCATGTCACGATGGCTGTGGGTGGGGAATCCAGCACCAGGGGCGATGCGATCGTCGTTAATCACTCGCAGAGAACGAAATCCCATGCGGTTGGGATCGTAAAAACTACCGAAGGAAAATGTGTGATAACTATCGAGCCAGCCCATTTTGGCGTGACCACGGGCGTTTCTATCATGAATTAGATGGCTAATTGTATTTTGAGACATATATTTACCTCATTGTTAATCAGTATTTAGAGATGCGATGAATGATACAAGAGACGCGATGAATCGTAGAAGAGACGCGATGAATCGCGTCTGTACAAGGCTTAAGAATTAGAAGGGAATTAGTTTACTTTTTCACTAACCGACTAGCTTATTGAAGTTGAAGTATTAATCTTGAGATATCACTTGTCGAAGATATTCTGGAGTTTTTCGACCTAGTTTTGAACTATTTCAATAGTAAAGTATATACATATAAAAGAAAAGTACGCACTTAAAAGTGTCGTACTTACCAAAAAGATACTATTAGATTTGCGAAAGACTACTTTTCTCAGAAGTGCTTATTTTACACCAGCAGGGATCTTTTGAGTTTTAGTAGCACCCGCTTTGCCATTCTCTCCTTTAATTTCTGCTACTTGCAGATGAGCTTCTAAGAACCAGAGTCGTTTGTCAATGGCGCGAGAAATTTCGGTATAAAGGTCGGCGGTATCGAGGTCGCCTAAGTCATCTGTTTTATCGATCGCTTCACGCAGATGTTTAGCATAGAGTGCATAACGATCTGACAAAGCTGTTACGTGATCTTTACCATCCAAAATATCTAAAGGATATTCTGGCAAAATTGAATTACTAGCTGCGGCGCGGGCTGTTCCAAAAGCGTATCCGCCTAAAGCTGTAACACGTTCAGCTACCATATCGGTATACTCTTCTAATTCCCCAGCAAGTTCATCAAATAATAGGTGTAGCTGGTAGAAGTCAGTTCCTTTAACGTTCCAGTGCGCTTGCTTTGCTTGGGTTTTTAAATCCGAAGTAGCTGCTAAGGTTTGGTTGAGAAGTACCACGATTTGCACTCGCGCTTGGGCGGGAATGTCAATGCGGGTAGGGTACAAACGTGATGTAATGCTGTTATCGCTCATGAGTCTACGTTGTTAATGCCTTTTATATCTAACTCTACAGAATTGTAAGGCTTGGCGAAACTCTCTGACGATGGATTGAATTAATGCCTGAATATGTTAAAGTTTATGACTATTAGTTAAATACGGTGGTTTTCTATAGTATTGAATGTACCACCGAAAAGGCGATCGCGAATAACATCATTGTGTAAAAAGTCATGGGGAAAACCCAGTTCAATTTGACTCACTTCATTTAATCGTTGCAAATGTTCTGGCGAGAGGGTGATATTTAAAGAAGCTAAGTTATCTTGAAACTGCGTTAATTTACGCGCCCCAATTATCGGAATAATTACACCACTTTGAGCATGTAACCAAGCTAATGCTACTTGTGAAGGTGTGTGTCCAATTTCGGTTGCAACTTCACTGACAACTTGAGCGATCGCTAAATTCCGTTCTGAAATAGTTCCAAAGGCTGGATTTACTAATCTTCCTTGTTCACTACTCTCTTGAGGAGGCTGATTATATTTACCTGTAAGCACACCACCACCCAAAGGCGACCACGGTGTTACTGCTAAATCTAAGGCTTTAGCCATCGGTAGCAAGTCACGTTCTGGGGTTCGTTGAATTAAACTATATTCAATTTGTAAAGCGACAAACTGCGTCCATCCTTGGTATTGAGCAATGGTATTTGCTTGGGAAACGATCCAAGCGGGTGTGTCAGAAATACCAATGTAAAGTACTTTACCTTGACGAACTACATCATCAAGCGATCGCAAGACTTCTTCAATAGGTGTTGTAAAATCCCAAGCGTGTAACCAGAATAAATCAATGTAATCAGTATTGAGTCGTTTCAAGCTACCTTCTAAAGACTGAATTAAGTTTTTGCGATGGTTTCCACTGGCGTTAGGGTCGCCCTTTTTGTTATTCATCTGCAAGGGAAAGGAATATTTTGTCGCAACTACAAAGCGTTCCCGTTCTTTAGCAATCAACTCACCGACAATTTTTTCACTGCTACCATCGGTATAACCGTTGGCGGTGTCAATGAAATTTCCCCCTGCTTCTGCATAGCTATCGAAGATTTTACGGCTTTCGTCAACAGATGCACCCCAACCCCAATCTTCACCAAAGGTCATGGTTCCCAAGGAGAGTTCAGAGACTCTTAACCCGCTTTTGCCCAAGAGTTTGTATCTCATGAATATTTTCTCATTAATGAAAAAACTAAGCAAATACCATTCCAAAAGAATGATACAGCAGAATTCAGTATTCAGTATTCAGAAGTCAGGGGTAGTTAAAACTTAAAAGTTGAGCCTCTAAGGGTGAAACTTCAAATTTTAATTCTAATTTCAACTGGCTAGTTCCAAAAACTTGTCTGATTAAACCACCTGCGGCTGAAGCTACAGCACTACGCCCTGATGTAATTGTTTTAGCTGAGGTGAACCGAATTATTTACTACTGCGTTACTTAGGCAAGAGCGATCGCTATGGTTTTCTAAGCTAAAATACCAAAGTTGTATTTAAACACATCGGAAAACTCAATTATTTTTATGAATTACTACGTAATCTACGACGGGAATTGTAATCTCTGCGTTACCTTAGTGCGATCGCTAGAAACCTTAGACCAAGGAAAGCTGTTTCGCTACAGTCCTATGCAAGATGAGCAAACACTTTTACGGTGGGGAATTACAGCTCAAGACTGCGAACAGGGGATGATTTTAATTGATGCCAATGAACCTCAGAGACGTTGGCAAGGTAGTAACGCTGCTGAAGAAATTGGGCGATTATTGCCGGCAGGAAGTATATTTGTAGACGCTTATCGAGCCTTACCGGGCATGAAATGGGCAGGCGATCGCTTTTATGAACAAATCCGCGATAATCGCTACACCATATTTGGTAAGCGTTCTAATACATATCAATCGGCATACTGTGTGGATGGTAGCTGCAATTAAGACAAGACGCGATGAATCGCCGTTTCTACAATAATCAGGATTTGCGATCTAAAATTTTCATCAAAAAACCTTAACCAAACCGTATTGCCCTGCCTCTTTTAAAACTAAATTTGTCATTGGAGAGAATTTATTCTGGTCAAAAATCCGCCTACAGGTGCTAGCTAAAAGCCCGGTAGACCAACCATTATGCTATCTGGCGTGTTTGTAAACATTTTGCAATCAATGACATTTGCGATTGCGCCACAATTCGGCACAACAAACTGGAACTGATGGGAGGATACTGCGTGAGAATAGGTGCTAACTACTTGGGTGACGGAGAGTGTGAATTTACAGTTTGGTCTCCGCTATTAGAGAGCGTCACTGTACAGATTTTGACGCCAGAACAGCAGTTAATTCCGCTCAAGCCTCAGTCTGAGGGATACTGGCAAACAAAAGTCAACGATGTATATCCAGGGACGCTTTATCGGTATGTCTTAAATGGGCAAGACGCTTTTGCCGATCCTGCGTCGCAGTATCAACCAGAAGGGGTACATGGGCCGTCGCAAATTGTCGATCAACACTTTGAGTGGACTGATGAAGGGTGGACTGGCGTTCCTGTGGAGTCGATGATTTTCTATGAAGTTCACGTTGGGACTTTCACGCCTGAAGGAACTTTTACCGCCATTATTCCCCGCTTACCGGATTTGAGAGAACTGGGAATTAACGCCATTGAAATTATGCCCATCGCCCAGTTTCCGGGAGATACGCATATTGAAGCTTCTTTGACATACCGCAACTGGGGTTATGATGGCGTTTACCCTTATGCGGTGCAAAATTCCTACGGTAGCCCAGCCGATCTAAAGCAACTAGTAAATGCTTGCCACCAACACGGAATTGCCGTAGTGCTGGATGTGGTGTATAACCACTTTGGGCCAGAAGGCAACTATATGAGTCAGTTTGCACCCTACTTTACTAAAACCTATAAAACACCTTGGGGCGAAGCGCTGAATTTCGACGATGCTCATAGTCAAGGCGTGCGAAATTATTTTATCGAAAATGCGCTTTACTGGTTGCGCGAGTTCCATATAGATGCATTGCGGCTGGATGCGATTCAAGCAATTTACGACTTGGGAGCGAAGCATTTTCTGTGGGAACTGGCGGAAGCAGTTCATCATTTTTCACAACAAGGGCAAAAATGGAAACGCCATTTAATTGCTGAAAGTGATATGAATAATCCGCAAATAATTCGTCCAGTAGAATTGGGTGGATATGGTCTTGATGCCCAGTGGAGTGATGATTTTCACCATTCATTGCACGCACTGTTGACAGGCGATCGCCAAGGATATTATCAGGACTTTGGGCAAACTGCTCAGTTGGCAAAAGCTTATGAAGATACTTTTGTCTACGATTGGAAGTACGCACCACATCGTAAGCGTTTTCATGGCGTATCTTGCCGCGATCGCCCTCTATCACAATTTTCTGTCTGTATTCAGAATCACGATCAAATCGGCAATCAAATGAAAGGAGAACGCCTCAGCCAGCGAATCTCTTTTGAGGGATTAAAGTTAGCTGCTGGTGCTGTGCTACTGTCGCCCAACTTACCCCTGTTGTTCATGGGAGAAGAATACGGCGAAACAGCACCCTTCATTTACTTTGTTAGTCACTCCGATCCAGATTTAATTCAAATGGTTCGAGCCGGACGCAAACAAGAATTTGAAGCATTTCACTATGCAGATGATCCCCCAGATCCGGAATCATCAGAAACTTTCCTAAAGTCTAAACTCAATTGGGAATTACGCAATGATGGTAAGCACAAAATTCTCTGGAATTGGTATCGTCAGTTAATTAATTTCCGCAAGACGCATCCAGCACTTTTGAATCAAGACCGCAACTCCATCAAAGCGACTAACGATGAAGAAAAGGAGTTGGTAATTGTGCGTCGTTGGTGTGAATCAAGTGAACTAATATTTGTGATGAATTTCAATTCGTCTCCAGTCACAGTGAATTTGCCGTTTGAGCAAAATGCTAATAAATTGTTAGACTCTGCTGATACCTCATGGTCTGGGCATGGTTCTGAAGCTCCTGAACATCTGTCTGTAGGCCAAGAATTCAAATTGCAACCTACTAGTTTAGTACTTTATGAAAAAGGATAACAGGGAGAGTTAAAACAATTCGCAATTCGCAATGGGCTAACGCCCCGCTCCGCTAACGCAATTCGCAATTGTTAAAACTTACAGTTTCGGCCTCATAACCTCAACGTTCAAGTAAAAAGGTTCAACGTCCGAGCTAAAAGGCTCAACGTTCAAGTAAAAAGGTTCAACGTCCGAGCTAAAAGGCTCAACGTTCGAGTAAAAAGGCTCAACGTTCGAGCAAAAAGGTTCAACGTTCGAGCAAAAAGGCTCAACGTTCGAGTAAAAAGGCTCAACGTTCGAGTAAAAAGGCTCAACGTCCGAGTAAAAAGGCTCAAACTCCCCCATCTCCCACCCTGCGGGAAGCTAAAGCTACATCTCCCTCATTCCCCATTTTGTACAGACGCGATTCATCGCGTCTCTCCCCATTCCCTACTCAAAAAAAATATGCGAATTCCTACCGCCACTTATCGAATTCAGTTTACACCTCAATTTGGCTTTGACAACGCCAAAGCGATCGCAGCTTATCTAGCAGATTTAGGTATTTCCGATTTATATGCTTCCCCCATTTTCAAAGCACGATCCGGGAGTACGCACGGCTACGATATAGTAGATGCCACTCAACTTAACCCAGAACTGGGAACTAATGAATCCTTTGATGCATTAGTTAGTGAAGTTCAATCCCTTGGTATGGGCTGGTTACAAGATATTGTGCCCAACCACATGGCCTATAGCAGCGAAAACGATTACTTGATGGATGTATTGGAACACGGCCCAGATTCCAGCTATACCGACTACTTCGATCTTTCTTGGAATGCTCCCTTTGGCGATCGCCAAGAGCGAATTCTCGCTCCTCTCTTAGGAGATTTCTATGGTACATCCCTAGAAAACGGACACATTCAACTGCAATACGAACAGAACGGTTTAACTGTCAACTATTACAGCTTAAAATTACCACTCCGGTTAGAATCTTACACAAAATTTATCACCTATAATCTGGGTAAACTCACGCGCACACTCGGACGCAATCATCCCGATTTTATTAAGCTATTGGGAATTCTCTACATTCTCAAAAATGTGCCCTCAGAAGTTGCAGGAAAACAACGACAAGACCAAATCGCATTTATTAAAGGATTGGTTTGGGAACTCTACACCACAAATGATGCGATCCGCGAGTTCATCGACGAAAATATCGAAACTTTTAATGGAGAACCCGGTAATTCCGAAAGCTTTAACCCCCTAGATGACTTACTGAAGGATCAATTTTACCGCCTCGCCTTTTGGAAAGTTGGCGCGGAAGAAATGAACTACCGCCGTTTCTTTACTGTTAATGAATTAATTTCCGTGAAAGTTGAAGAAGTGCGGGTTTTTAATAATACCCACAGCTTAATTCAAAAGCTAGTTGAAGAAGGCAAATTTACTGGTTTACGGATTGACCATATTGATGGACTTTATAACCCAATCCAGTATCTCGAAAGGCTGCGAGAAAAGATGGGAGATGTTTATATCACCGTCGAGAAGATTTTAGAACTTACCGAAGAATTGCCAAATAACTGGGGAATTGAAGGAACGTCTGGATATGATTTTCTCAACTATGTAAATGGCGTATTTTGTCAAGTTGAAAATGAATCATCTTTCGATAAAATTTACCAAAACTTTATTAGCTCAAGAGTAGATTATGCATCGGTAGTGAAGGATAAAAAACACCTAATTTTAGAAAAGAATTTAGCAGGTGATATTGACAATTTGGCACTTTTGTTAAAGAATGTATCCAGCAAATATCGCTATGGCAATGATTTTACACTGAATGGATTAAAAAGAGCGATCGCCGAAGTTTTGACACTCTTTCCAATTTATCGTACTTACATTACACCCGATGGAATTGGAGAAAGCGATCGCGCTACCATTCAGCAAGTAATCGATCAAGCCAAAGAACAAGTACCATTATTGCAGAACGAACTGAATTTTATTGAAAAGTTAATGCTGCTAGAGTTTGATAATTCTCTGACTCAAACAGAACGCGAACAGTGGATATATTTTGTCTTGCGGATGCAGCAATACAGTGGGCCGTTAATGGCAAAAGGCGTAGAAGACACCACATTGTATGTTTACAATCGGTTGCTGTCGCTGAATGAAGTCGGGGGAAATCCTGGTCATTTTGGCATTGACTTAGCCAAATTTCATGCATTTAACAAACAGCATCAAGAAACCTGGCCTCACACAATGAACACCACAGCCACCCACGACACCAAACGCGGCGAAGATGTGCGGGCCAGATTGAATATCCTCTCAGAAATACCTGATGAATGGGATCAGCAGGTAAATACCTGGAGTGCCATGAATCGAGGACATCGTAGCCATCGCCACGGATTCGCTATGCCCGATCGCAACGACGAGTATTTTCTCTATCAAACCTTGCTAGGGGCGTTTCCTTTTGCCGAACACGAACATGCATCCTTCGTGGAACGGGTAAAAGACTATATAATAAAAGCAATTCGAGAAGCGAAAGTGCATACAGCATGGTTGCGGCCAGATAGCGAGTATGAAGAAGCTTGTACCTCCTTCATTGAGAAAGTACTCGATCCTTCTCTCTCCGGGGAATTTCTAGAAGCCTTTCGTCCCTTTCAAGCGCGAATTGCAGAATATGGTATCTTCAATTCCCTTTCCCAAACTCTACTGAAGATTAGCGCCCCAGGCGTACCCGATTTATACCAAGGAACAGAACTTTGGGAACTAAGCCTAGTCGATCCAGATAACCGCCGCCCGGTAGATTTTGAACAGCGACGCACCTATTTAAGCGCCATCCGCGAACAGGTGAAAAACGACACTCTAGCTTTAATTCAAGAATTGCTGAGTGATAAAACCGACGGCAGAATCAAACTGTTTTTAACGGCTCAATTACTCCAAGCCAGAACAAACTATGTCTTATTATTCCAGGATGGCGACTATCTCCCCTTAGAAGTTCAGGGAACCTACGCTAATCACATAATCGCCTTTGCGCGACAAGAAGGCAATCAAACAGCGATCGCGATCGCCCCTCGCTTTTTAACCAACCTCATCCAGCCAGGAGAAAACCCCAACGGCTTGTCAGTATGGCAAGATACGCACCTATTATTACCCCCTGGAACTTCCTCCACCTGGAAAAACGTCCTTACTCAACAACCCTTACAAACCACACAAACCCTATCCATCGGTTCAGCCCTCGCCCATTTCCCAGTCGCCCTATTAATTAATAGTGCCGAGTAAAAACATAAATCCATCCCACCCAGAGAAAACCCCCTAAAACCTCTGCGTACCTCTGCGATTCCCTCCGCGTCCCTTTGCGTTAAAAAAATTCTAAATTATGCTCACTTCCCCAGCCCTTACCACCACGCAGATAGACACCGTGCGTCTCCATATCAAAAAAACCTGGAAAACCTTAACCCGATCGCACGAACACTTATTACAATCCGCCAAAGATACCAAACTAGACCACAAACCAGGTACTCCCTGGATCGTCTACATTTCTCCCTTAGAAGATTGTCCCAACATTCAGACAGTGTTAGAGCGATCGCTATCTCCCAAAGATATGCAAGGAATTGAAATTCGCACATTGCCCTCAGAAGTCGAAGCGATTAAACAGCATGGCTTACTATACTTACCAGGCCCTTATGTTGTACCAGGTGGTCGATTTAACGAAATGTATGGCTGGGACAGCTACTTTATATTACTAGGACTTTTGCACGATAAAGAATGGGAGCTAGCGCAAAACCAGGTAGACCAATTATTGTACCAGGTGAAGCATTACGGCACTATCCTCAATGCCAACCGGACTTATATGCTGTCGCGATCGCAACCCCCCGTTCTCAGCATGATGGTTTTGGCACTATTCCAGCACACCCAGGATGAAGAGTGGTTGAGATCAACCGTCCCGCTTTTAGAGCAATTTTATTATTACTGGGTAGTACCGCCCCATTTGAATCCCGGAACCGGCTTATCTAGATTTTATGCCTTTGGCGAAGGCCCCGCGCCAGAAGTTGTGTTCTCCGAGCGCGATGAAGAGGGAAAAAGCCATTACGATCGCGTCAAAGAATATTACCAAACCTTTGAGATTGAAGATTACGACGTTAATCTTTACTACGATCGCGAAGATGACAAACTGACCCACCTATTTTACAAGGCCGATCGCACCATGCGCGAGTCCGGTTTTGATATCACCAACCGATTTGGCCCCTTCAGTGCTGATATCCTCCATTACGCTCCTGTGTGTCTCAACAGTTTGCTATATCAGGTAGAACAAGACTTAGCACAAATTAACGCTATTTTAGGGAACGAACAACTAGAAAAACAATGGCGCGATCGCAGTGCATATCGGCGCGATCGGATCGATCAATTTCTCTGGAATGAAGAACGAGGACTCTATTGCGACTATCATTTCCAGAGTGGAAAAAATCGTTGCTACGAATTTGCTACCACATTCTATCCCCTGTGGTTGGGAATTTCTTCTCAAGCCCAAGCCCAGCGCGTCGTGGAAAATCTCTCTTTGTTTGAAGCCCCAGGCGGAATTCTTACCAGTACTCATATCACCGGAAACCAATGGGATGCTCCCTTCGGTTGGGCACCATTGACATACATTGCTGTCGAAGGACTTCACCGTTATGGGTTTCATACAGAAGGCGATCGCATTGCCAACAAATTCCTGACTATGGTAATTAAAGAATTTGAGCGTCACAACACCCTAGTTGAGAAATATGATGTTGAACGCTGTTCTGCCAACGTTTCTGACGAAATCTCCTTTGGATACAGTTCTAACGAAGTTGGTTTTGGCTGGACAAATGGAGTCATTCTAGAACTCTTAGCAGGCGGTGGAAAAAAAGTTTAAATAAAAAGGCGTGAGGTTTTTTCTCACGCCCTAATCTGACTCACTTTTTAAATGCTATGACTGATAAAAGAGAAAACAAAATTGATAATTAAGCTTTGAACTTGACTTGTTTCGATTTTTTATCATTATTGGCTTTAAACCAAGTAGCAATTCCAAAAGCTAAACCTACTCCAAACAAATTAGATAGTTCAGGAACTGATGTGCTGGAAGTTGGTACACCATTAACATAGCTATCACTCTTATCATTTGGAAGACTCCCCACATGGATACCTAGCTTCTAATTCGCGCATATACTGCCTGAGTATACCCCCAACAGCGATCGCTCTACTTTTATGCAGTTGACGGGTTAACTGCAATTTCGTTTTTGTCCAACCATAGATAGCCTTGGCCCGGAAAACATGTCAGATTACTTGAATAAGTACCAATCTGACAGGAAAACTATTCTAATGAGAATTTGGGCTACTACTGCTGTGCTAGTTTCTTCTTGGCTAATATTTGGCATCATAGGTTCTAAGCCAATCAAAGCTACTTCTGTTTTGGTAGAAAATGTTATCTCATCTCCTGTGCCAAGGAATACAAAACAGATTACTGTTAGTAACAGTGAGTTTGGGCTGAAGAGAGTTGACGCCAAAGGGAATGTTACCATTTTACGGACAACAAGAGTGCCACTTCAGGAAGGAAACGCCTACGGATGGCGGATTAAACTCAAAGACTACCAAGGTGAAGTGAAATGGCGCGAAGTCTTGCGTTTACCAAAACCTCCAGAAACTTGGGGTACAGATAACGGTGAAGACTTCTCAATATCAGCAGATGGCACTACATCTGTGACACGGCGCACACAGTCGGCTCCAGACGGAGTGATTGAAAATTTTTGGACGATCGCTCCTGGCGATCCGCTTGGTAAGCATAGAATAGAGGTTTATATTGATGACCGTTTGATCAGTACTTTCGAGTTTGAAATTATTCCAGTAAGGCAGATTTGAAAGCGATTGAACATTGGTCAATAATCAATAGTTTTGCTTCCCCTGCTCCCCTGAACCTTAAGCTGGAGAGTATCTTAGAGATAGAAGTTTGATTTTTGTTAGGTGGCGATCGTGAATACAGAGGAATTCCTGCGATTAATCGAAAAGCAGCGCTCATGTCCCCAGACGCTACCAAAAGCACTGCAAGCTATGTGGTATGACAAAAAAGGTGATTGGAGCAAAGCTCATGAAATACTTGGAAATGCCAGCGACGCCGATAGTGCCTGGGTTCATGCTTACCTGCACCGCAAAGAAGGCGATTTGAACAATGCCCGTTTCTGGTATCAGCGCAGTGGTCAGCCAGAGTTTTTAGGAGAATTAAGCCAGGAATGGGAACAAATAACTTCTGTATTGCTAAAGAAGGTGAACGCAACGCATGAATGCTGAGGAATTAAAACGGCGTTTTGCCGCAGGAGAAAGATATTTTCCAGCCGTCAATTTGAGTAGGAACAAGCTGATTGGAGCCTATTTGCCTGGAATCAATTTATGGGGTTGTGACTTGAGTGGAGCAAACCTAGCTAAAGCTAAACTCTGGGGAGCAGATTTGAGTAGAGCTAACTTAGCCAAAGCGAACTTGACCAGAGCTAATTTGAGCGGAGTCAAACTCAATGAAGCAAATCTCCGGGGAGCAAAACTCAACTATGCTAAGTTGTATGGAGCGAATTTGACTGGCGCTTACTACGATGACAGCACGCGGTTTTCTAGAGGTTTTGACCCTATTAGTCAAAATATGCAAAAGGTATGAAGGGGATTAGGGATTGGGTAATGGGAACTGGGAAAAAGTTTTTTAAAATTGGTGGTGGGTCAATACGGTTCGGATAAGGTTTTTTGATGACACGCCCTAGATCCAAAGACGCGATAAATCGCCGTCTTTACAATAATCAGTCCTTTGTAGAGACGGCGATTTATCGCGTCTCTTGCCTTAACCGAACCGTATTGGGTGGTGGGTAAGAGCAACCACCATAATTTTTCGATTTGGCATCCAATCCCTAGCGCCTAATCCGCAGTCCCCAGTCCCTTTTAAATAACTGATTTTGATACATGTTGATGTGAGCCATCTGACATAGACGATATCAACATTTCTTCAAAAACTTTGGAAAGAGCAGTTTGAAAACGCTGACGATGCTTGAGTTTGAAGAAAGGTCGAACTATTTCTGCGTAGGTGTAGCCTACCGTAGGTATCGCCCCTTTACCCTCTCTATTATCAATCACTCGAATTGCCCGCAGTGTTCCTAACTGTATTTCTTTTTTTACCATTAGCTCAGAAATTCCAATAGCACCGACACCATCTTCGATCGCTGCTTTTGTCATCTCTCCACTATTAAATACTAAAATTACATCCAATTCACTGACATTGATTCCCCAATTTTGTAGGGCTTCCTCAAACCTTTGCTGGGTTCCAGAACCTGGTTCTCGCATCACCCAAAGGGTTTGAGTCAATTGGCTTAAGTCAATTTCTCCCCACTCAAACCAAGGATGTTTTTGACCTACTACAATTTGTAAGCGATCGCTCCCGACTATTTCATACTCTAGAGTACTCTGAAGCGCTGGCTTCACATCTCCTTCTACCAAACCCAAATCAAACTGTCCTGTCGCCGTTCCCATACAAATCTCTTCTGTATTGGCAAGGCTACAGTTAATCTGGATACCGGGATACTGGCTTTTAAACTCACTAATCTTACTTGGTAGCCAGTAGTTACCAATTGTCAGACTTGACCCTAATTTCAACTCACCCCGTTGCAGATTGTTCAATTCTCGCAATCCCCTTTCAGTTAAGGAAACTTGATCGAGAATTTTCTGTGCTTCCACTTGCAATAATTTACCAGCCTCAGCAATCTCGATATGGCGACCAATCCGATGGAACAGTTTCACTCCGTATTCTTGCTCTAAGTTGTGGATTGCTGCACTGACGGCCGGTTGTGTAATGTAAAGCTCCTCTGCTGCGCGAGTAAAGTGTAAGTGCTGCGCCACAGCCAGAAAAATCTTTAACTGCTCAAACGTCATTCCTGCCATTTATGGTATCCCTACAACCTGGTGTAAAAACTTTAATCACTTTCATTTATCATTCTGACAAACAAAAGCATTTGATTCTATCGGTTAGTTTGACTAAAGTATAAATCAAAGCTTCGGCACTGACTCAAACGACCAAGTAGAGAGCAGGGAAAGCAGAGGAAGCACGGGGAGCAGGGGGAAATAACCAATGCCCAATGCCCCATGCCCCATGCCCAATGTCCAATGTCTAATTCCCAAGCATGAAAATAAGGACTTCCACAAATGAGCGATTTCGTAACTGCAATTACCACAGGGATTACCGCATTCACTGCCACCAACATCGATGATATTGTCATTCTGACGTTGCTTTTTTCACAAATAAATAAAACATTCCGCAGTCGTCACATCCTTGGTGGTCAGTATCTCGGTTTTGCTGCATTGATCGTTGCTAGCCTTCCCGGTTTCTTCGGTGGACTAATCATACCGCAAGACTGGATTAGACTACTTGGTTTAATGCCAATAATCATTGGTGTGAGTAGTTTACTAAAACGCGAAGAGGATTCACCAGAGGAATCTAAAGAAGAAACCGAACCGTCTTGTCCCTCTATACTTGCCAGTTTTATCTCTCCGCAAACATGCAATGTAGCTGCGATCGCCTTTGCCAATGGTAGTGATAATATCAGCGTCTACGTGCCCCTGTTTGCCAACTCAGAATTAGATAGTCTGCTGGTAATATTAAGTGTATTTTTTACAATGGTGGGCGTATGGTGTTATACCGCTTATAAGTTAACCTATTTGCCTGCGATCGCTAACTTTTTAACAGAGAATGGCAATACTTTTGTACCTTGTATATTGATTGGACTAGGTATATTTATTGTTACAGAGAATGTTACTTGGACTCTTTTATCTGTAGTTTCTAGTTATATATTTTCATTAATCTTAGGTTTTAATAATCAGCCGTCGAGTGAAGAACAAGAAAAACTAAGTATCTAAGAAGAGGTGCATCATGAATTTTCTGACTAAAATCAATTCTAAACTACAAAATATCTTACCTATCAACAGGAGTCAAAACATGAAAATTTGGAAATCTCTGCTCATTGTCTTGATGGTTTTGGTGAATCTAGCCTTTGCTCAACCTTCTTTTGCTGATAGACCAAAGTTTAGCAAAAACCCTGACTATATCGAAGTAACTAAAGCTCTGAAAGAACTCTCTCAGACAAAAGATGTCCAAACTCAAGTTGAAGGTCTTACACCAGAAGAAATTCAAAAGAGAACGGAAGAATTAACACTGCAAAAATATGCTTTAGAGACAGGAATCAACTGGGGTCAATGCGAAAACCAAACAGGTAATACCATAGCTGTATATGGCAAAAGACCAAATGATGATGATGATGATGATGCCTTATACGACAATAATCTATATTTTTTAGCTAATGGTCAATCCACTAAAAATAACTGGGATTGTGATGGCATCTATCTAGCGAATGATGTCAAAGTAGCAAATTTCACTTCTAGTCCTAATGGGCAAGGTCAAGAGTTGACAGGCCCAGCTGCTCTAAAAATACTTGATGGAACTCAGTTGGTAATTAAAACAAATCCAGATACTGGTGCGATTGACTTAAATGTTCCGACTGTGAAAGTTCTTAACAGCAAAACGGCTAATTGGTTTATCCCAGATATATCGCAGGCTATCATAAATACACGAGTTCCGAATGCGCCTAGCAATCAATCTTGAATAAAACTGCATAATCTATCTATTTTTGAATGATTATTCATTAAATAGGGTAACAGCCAATATCAGAGGAGAAGCAAGACAAACAATAATGCAAAACCTCTCTGATATTGGCTGTTTTATTAATTACACCTTATTACTTATACTTGCTCTGTACCATCAATTACGAATTATTAGCTCAGGCTTGTTTTATTTAGATATCTGCATTAAAATAAATTGAGAAAAATGAATAATCATAACAGATATATTTCATTAGCGCAAATATTGCGCTGGGTGCAAGTCATCTGGAAAGAGATTTACTATTACCTTTACATTTTTTTGATAAGAGCCGCTTTGGGGATAAGGGTATTATTGATGCAGTTAAAATCAAAATCTACAGAAGAAGATAAAGATAAAAAAAAGCCAGGACGATTGAATCCATCCCGAATTCGAGATCACTTGGCAAATGAGCGTACTTATCTCGCTTGGATGCGGACAGGGATCGCTCTTTTAGGTTTTGGTGTCGTCATAGTGCGTTTACGTGCTTTCCAAGTACCTTTAATACCCCGTCCTGGCAACGGCTGGAAGTTAGGTTTAGTCTTCTCGCTAGTGGGTTTGATTACCGTGTGGCTATCAACGGCACACTATTTCGCAGTCCGCCGTGATATCGAAGAAGATACTTATGAACCGACAGACCGTTGGGTGTTGCTGTTCAGTCTTGCTATCATGATTCTCGGCGCTGGAGTAATTTATTTTGTTTTTACAACTTCTTTAGATCCATCAAGTCCACTTATCCCTGAGTAATAGTATTTTTAAAACCGCACTTTGTATAACTCGAATAGTTCCCCTGATTTGTGCGTTACGACTTTAGCACCAGCCGCTTTTATAGTTTTTTCCCATTTAGCCAAAGGCTCTAAAAACACCTCAGCCCCCAAATAGGTTTCCAAAACTGCCCAATCTTCTGCTAAAGGCTGTTCTGGATTGAGAACGTCAAACACAAAATGTCCACCTGGTTTTAATACGCGCTTGACTTCTGCTAGTACAGCATTCCAGTATTCGATGGGAAAATAGCAGCTAAATCCTGTGGCGATCGCTAGATCAAACTGCTCTGGTGAATAGTTTAACTGATGAGCTGCTCCCAACTCAACACCTTTGAACAGCTTAGAATTCAACTGTGACCCACGAGAATTAAGTGTATCCCGTGCCACATTACTGATTTCTTGCCCATGAAAAAATGCTTGCCAATCCCGCCAAGGATAGATTAAAAAGCTAATACCACAGCCAATATCTAAACAGTGCTGGTTCTTTTTAGGTTCAGCAACTTCCCAGAAAGGGGAAGCAATTCTCCCTGAGAAACTACCTCCAATCCACTCCCGGAATATCGGCATTGCCTGTACTTCTGCTGGGAGTTCAAAGGTTTCACGTTGATACTCCCGGTTAAAACGATAGGCTACTTGCACTAATTTTTCTTGCCAGTCGCTGGAGTGATGGGCAGCAAAAAGATTTTGTAACTGTGAATCGGGCTTTTTAGACATTAGGTTTTTATTACTTTTTAACTACTTTAATCCAGTTCTAGTGTAGACAAAGTGCAAGCAGTAAGTTCTATGTTCTCATTGCCATAGCACCGCTACGGACGGTATTAAATGTAAAGCGGTTCGTTCTTTATTTCTTGTACTATCGACGCATCTTCATACAGAATTGATATTTCCTATTCCCACTGCTGATGCTTCAGTCTTGAGAGCGAAAATTACGATTTGATGTGAAACATAACGGAGCTTTAAGAAGATACAGTATAAGGAGACTGAGAAATTGCCTTGGGATGTTGTTTAAAATAAGCCTGGAGTATTGACGGGGAACCAGAAAACCGGGCGCTGCAAGTTTTGTTTATGGCGACTTCGCCGTTGAATGTCGAGCCTGTGGTAGATTTTGAGGGAGAGGAAGCACGGATTTTGGAGGCGACAAAGCGGCAACCTTTAGCGCTTGATACTCGTTCAGCAGTTTTTTAGACTTGTGGCTTAGTTGTCGGAGATTGCGATCGCCATAATAGTACACCACGGCGTAAATAGAGCAACCATTTAAAATACCTAAATAGCTTATTCCATAATACTTTTGACTTTTGACTTTTGAATGCGTGACTTCCGCCTTGCGGTACTACCTACTGAGTTAAGAACGCCGTGCATTCAAACAACACCATTCTTTTCGTTTCCACAGGGTAGCAACCACCCAACCATTTTGTTCTAAAGCATCAGCAACACCTTTAGATTGTTCTAGTAAAATACCACTGAAGATCGCCCAAGTTTCAGGTTTAGCGATCGCACTCATTTCTGGAATTAATTCAATAATTACATGAGCCAAAATATTGCAAACAATACCATCCACTGGATTTTCAAGCAATTTTGTCAAAACGTCTACACTTCCCAGTGCAGGTTGTAAACGTTCTGGACTAATGTCGTTGAGCGCACCATTACTAATAGTTGATTGCACCGCTAAAGGGTCATTATCTACTGCATAAACTTTCTCTGCTCCCAGTAGCAGCGCCCCAATAGAAAGGATACCAGAACCACAGCCAATATCCGCAATTACCAGATGTTCATGTTTGCCACTAGCACCCACAAACGACTGAGGAACTCCACTCAGCCGCATTTCTAGAGATTCCAAACATAGCTGAGTCGTGGCATGATTGCCTGTACCAAATGCTACACCAGGGTCAAGACGAATCACTAACCGTTCCGTTGTTTCTGGTAATGGTAGCCAAGCGGGGTTGATTAAGAAGCGATCGCCTATTTCCTGCGGATGCCAATATTGTTTCCAGCTAGTCGCCCAATCTTCCTCATCAATTAACTGCCATTGCAGCAAGGGAGATGAAACACCTACACAAAGAGCATCTTGACGCAGCCACAGCGATAGAGCTGCCAAATCTAGCAGCTGCGTTTGAATTGTCGATAAATAAGCCCTGACTAAAGATGAATTTCCTTTGTTTTCACTAGCTGTTCCCCGACAGCCAAAATCTTCCAGTCGCCAAAAGATCGAATCTTCTAGGTCTGGCTCACATAAAATCTGTAGTTCCCACCAGGTGTTTGCCATTTTTGAGTGCTGAGTGCTGAGTGCTGAGTGCTGAGTTTGAGGGAGTTAGAAGTGCTGAGTTAGGAGTTACGAGTTGTCTTTCTGGTTTTTTACTTTTCACTCCTAACTTTTCTTCACTCAGCACTCGTTACTCAGCACTCAGCACTTATAGTGTTACTGTATACGCGTCTCGAATACCAGGGACTTTTATAATCTCATTCAAAATGCCCTCTGGTAAAGGGTCATCTATACTCAGAGCCATTACGGCATCACCACGGACGATTTTACGACCTACTTGCATACTGGCAATATTTACATTAAAACTGCCGAGTAAAGAACCGAGTTTGCCGATAATCCCTGGCATATCGCGGTGCAGGGTAAACAGCATATATTTGCTCGGTGGAACGTTAATTGGGAAACCGTCAACATCAGTTAAATGGATTTCCCGCTCACCTAACAAAGCGCCTGTGACAGAGTGAGTACCTAATGTGCCGGTGGCTTCTAGATGAAGCGTTCCGGCATAGTCTCGAATGGAAGCATCGCGGGTTTCAATCACCCGAATTCCGCGCTCTTTGGCTTCTATGCTGGCATTTACGTAATTTACTCGTTCTCGCAAAGCTTGGTAAAGTAAACCTTTCAGGGCAGCTACTACCAAAGGCTGACTTTTGTTAGTTGCGAGTTCGCCTTGCAGTCGAATATTAAGTACTTCCACCCGTCCGCCAGCTAGCTGTCCTACTAGATTACCTAGAGTTTCTGCTAGTTGCATATAAGGTTTGAGTTCTTCCAACACATCCGGGCCGAGTCCGGGAATGTTGACAGCTGAACGCGCTGGTAGTCCTAAAAGTACATCCCGAATTTGTTCGGCAACATCAATAGCCACATTCACTTGAGCTTCTGCGGTAGAGGCTCCCAAGTGGGGGGTGAGGATAACTTCTTTGCCTAGCGATCGCAATTCCGATTCACCCAGTGGTTCTGACTCGAACACATCCAAGGCTGCACCCCCGATTTTACCCGCTTTCAGAGCTGCTGCTAAAGCTACTTCATCAATGATCCCACCACGAGCACAGTTGATAATCCGGGCTGTGGGTTTCATTTTTGCCAAAGTTGTGGCATTGATTAAGTGAGTGGTTTCTGGGGTTTTGGGGATGTGGAGGGTGATATAGTCTGCTTGCTGGAAGAGTAAATCTAACTCAACTAACTGACAGCCAAGTTGTTCGGCTCGGTCTGTAGAAATAAAAGGGTCATAAGCTAGGAGTTTCATCCCCATTGTTTTAGCTACAGCCGCAACATGAGAGCCAATTTTACCCAAACCGACAACGCCGAGAGTTTTTTTGTAGACTTCCGCACCGACAAAGCTATTGCGATCCCACGCCCCGCGTTTCACCGAAGCGTTAGCATCGGGGATGTGGCGAGACAAAGCCAAAATCATCGCTAGCGCATGTTCAGCGGCGGCAATTGTGTTTCCTTCTGGAGAATTGACTACTACAATTCCTCGGCGGGTGGCAGCCGGAACATCCACATTATCGACACCCACACCAGCACGACCGATGATTTTTAGCTGAGTGCCGGCTTCAATGATTTCTTGGGTGACACGCGTACTAGAGCGAATCATTAGTGCGTCATACTCACCAATAATTTCGATCAGTTCTGCTGGTTTTAGACCTAGTTTGACATCAACGGTAGCAACTTGCGAAAGAATGTCAATTCCAGCTTGGTCAATAGAATCTGAGACAAGAACCTTAGACATGATTACTTCATTTAAAGCTACAGGTTTTGCTGCACAAGACTTTTTAGTTTAGTCTTTATCTGTCACAATTCAGCAAAAATTATTCGTTTTAATATCAACTTAACTTTTACTTACGTTGCGTGCTAATGGTATCGAAGCGTGAGTTGCTCCTGGTGGGTACTGCCTCCTAAGTATTTGAATCTGAGTGGCTGTTTGTACCACCCTGTCGCTAAATATAAAGCATCAATAGCACTTACTACCTATATATTTATTAATAGTTAAGAGTTACCAAAATTTTATCATCTTAAGCAACTTACTTATTGAGGTAGAAATGCCTGCATTCTTGACTGGGCTACAACTTTAGCTTTGGTAACGCTCTGCACAACCACTAAAGGAGCAAGTAACTATTATATCTGTGGAATCTTGACTGTTTCTCAATACCACAAGTGGTATCCCTTAGTCAAAGCAAAACATTACATTATTAAGGTAATCGGATTGTGATATTTAGAATCTAGGCATCAAATAAATTTTCTTGCTCGTGATTCCGGCAGATTTAAGATAAGAAGCACAACGCGCTGAAGTTGCAGAACAAAGAGTGCAACAGTTGGCAGAACAATTAAGAGCGCTGGGAATAGATCCAGATAATCTGGCTTAACTAAAATATTTTGCAATATTTTCAACGAAACCTAAAAATTAGGTATTGTTAGATTTATGTATTTTTCCATAAATGATTGTTGAAATTTCTACATCTCATCAATTAGATTGCACACGCTTGATGCAATTGCGCCCATGTAACTTAGCAGCATATAGTGCTTGATCTACTAATTGCAATAACTCATCAGTGGTTTTTCCATGATCTGGAAACACGGCCACTCCACCCGAAACCGTCGTATGTATTTCTTTACCTCCAGATTCCAACCGCGCAGCTTGAAACGATAACCGGATTTGTTCGGCGTGGTGAAACGCTTTCTCCTGTGTCAGCCCAGGTAAAGCTAATACAAACTCCTCACCACCATATCGGCATACAATGTTTTGAGAATCACTATAGTTGCGAAGAAGGTTTGCAAATAGCTGGATTACGCGATCGCCAGCCTGATGACCGAATGTATCATTAATATTTTTAAAATAATCTTAGGATTACTATTTGATTTTTGAACGAAATTAAGTATTGTAGAGTGTGTTAGAACGGAGTTCGTAACGCACTATGAACACGAGTTTGATGCCGTACTCTCTGTGCTAACACATCCTACGTATATTTTCTCCAAATCAAACCGGATTCCTATATATCCATAATTATCAAGGCAACTCGCTCAGAATCCCGCCTTGCTCGTATTAGTTAAGTGTGTAAAAGTAAACGCAGGCCATGATCCAAAAAAATCCAAGATTATGTTGATAAATCACAAAATTAGTTCCTTTAGGATCTGGCAAAAAGCCAGACCAGACTAAACCATGCCATTCGTTTGTTGCTACCAAAATCACGTTGAAGGTAGGAATAACCCATAGCAACGCAGTATTTCGAGGCGTTAGCCAATGATTTTTGTTCGTGAAGTGCATTGCAAATATGAGGAAGAGTGTAATTACACTGCCTGAGCCTATATATTCCAGCTTTGACCAAAATATTTTTTCTCGGAGGATAATTGCTGCTGCTTCCATTGCTGCAACTGTAGCGTATCCTGCGATCGCTAGCATCATTGAAATAAAAGGTTTGCTAGCCAAAGAAGTTGAGCGACGCTGCCAAGCTGCAAACGCAACAGTAGTTGAGATGATTACAGTAATGCTCAGAATAACAAAGTAGAGGTTGTACTGAAAAAGCATGATAACAAAGCATTTAAGAGATGATCTCAACCTTATGAGATAAGTTTGAGTAAGTCATGAGGTTCCAGCAATTTTCATAATTACTTCAAAACGGTCAAGTTACAGCAGAATTCTGAATCCTGAATTATTACAGAAAAACTATTGCTTTTTAGGAATAACGTTTCTAATTCCATTTTTATTAGAGACAGTATCACCTTTGTAGCGAGGGATAATATGAATACTGGCGTGCATAATATTTTGACCTGCGGCTCGATTGATATTCATTCCTACATTAAAGCCATCAGGTTGAAATTCTGCTTTGAGAATTTCTTGTACTTTGTTTACCATAAACCAGCAAGCAAATTGCTCTTTAAATGGTAGTTCAAAATAATTGCTAACATGACGTTTAGGAATAACTAAAATATGTCCTTTACTTATAGGATAGCCATCAAATATCGCGTAAGCACTTGCTGATTCAGTTAATAAGTTTAGATTTTTACGAGGATTACAAAATATGCAATAATTAGATGAATTTCGCTGATGGTTATAATGAATATACTCATATACTTCCCGATGCTCATCTAAGAAAATTGAAGGAAAGGGAAGTTTGACGATACATTGGTATGTTGGTTTTTTATGGACATAATGCTCTCTAAAACCTTCTTTTTTGATATCCCTTCTTACAGCGTAATAAGCTTTGCCTCCTGGTTTTAACAAATGTGATATTTCCATAAGAACATTAGTTTGTCCTTCAGGGAATAAAACATTTAAAACATAAAAGCAAATTATTGTATCAAATTTATTCTGAGGATATTCTGGAAAATAATAAGGGTCATAACCTGTAATATCAAAACCTTTTTGGCGCAATATTTGAACATCATTACCAAAACCACAACCAAAATCTAGTATTTTGCCTTGTAAAAGATTTTGATTTAATAAAAGCTGTGCAGGAAATGATAGATAATTTCTTTCGATCGCAGTAAAATGGCTGAATTGATTTTTTTGCTGTTTCATAGAATTTTGGTGCAGATGTCCCAAAATTATTATTCCCAGCATCCCTTGAGTTTATGCGATGTCTACGATGGTCACTGAGCGGCTGGTGAGCAGAGTCGAACCACGCCGTACCACTTCCCTACGGGACGCTACGCGAACGTGGAAGCAAGCTACGCGCAGCGTCTGTCTGCGACACGCTCTTGCGTTCGTAGAGAAGTGCGGGCTACGCCTACGCATCAGGGTTAATACCTAGCTCACGTAACTTAGCTGCTAATATATCAGCACGTTGGCGTTCCTGTTCAGCACGTTGGCTTTCCTGTTCAGCGCGTTGGCGTTCCTTGTCAGCACGCTGGCGTTCTTGTTGGGCTTGTTCAGTGCTCCACAACAGCAAATTTCTTTCTATATCCCACCAGCGCAGCCAATTCATGGTTTGGCATAATCTTTCACCTTGCCAAATTCCGAGAAATAACTCTAACTCTGGAATCCAGTAACGTCCATTGGTGTCTGCTTGCTGCAAAGTATATTGTCCATTTTGCAAGCATCGTAGTTCTATGCTTGGTTCGTAAGGGTCGTAGGTTACGTAGGTTGGAACTTGGAGAATCTTTTCGTAATAATAGAGTTTACCGTAGGGTGGAGTTGAGCGGACTGATAGTTCTCCACCTTCTGTATCTGAGAGAAATTCCATCACTACAGCCACAGCAGCGCCTTCTAAATTCGGGGTATAACTGCGACGAACTACATTTGTTCCCACAGACTGCACTTGAGGAACGTAAAACCAGTCTGGGGCTTTGACAACGATTTTTTTGTTGACTGTGGCTACAAGTCCAAAATTAGAGCCAATCAGCATTTGAGGTTGGATGCGTCCTGTGCTTCCCAAAGCATCGGTAAGCGCAGCAGCGATCGCAGGTTGTTGAATATTTTCCACTGGATCGTCTGGTAAAATGAAGTCTGCTGGAAGTGCTTCCCAAGTAACAGTTGGTTCTTTTTGGATGGGGTTAACTTGTAGAACCATAAAATTATTCCTAATATCCATGCACAGTGTATAGTTATTTTTAACAAATCTTCAACTAGCATCGCTCTTAACCTAAAAACCCAGAAATCTGGAAAGATTTCTTTGACAGGTGTATATACTCGTAGTCAAGCACTTAGCAGGCGTGAGTATGATAGTTGAGTGGTTCACTCTCTGGATAGGTCAAAAAGCAGCTGATTTAATTAAAACAAGTTGCACTCGACAAACTCTTCTCGTTAAGCACAAAGTACAAAATCCAGCCAACTCAACTTATCTAGAAGTCAGCGATCGCTCCTAACATCTATAAAGGAACACGCAATGGCACGAATTACCACACCATTTGGACGGCACTCTACCGCCTCTGAAGTAGTACAGGGAATCGATCTCTCTGGCAAACGGGCGATCGTCACGGGAGCAGCATCGGGTATCGGTGTAGAAACGGCGCGGGCGTTGGCTCACGCTGGAGCCGAAGTTACGTTGGCTGTGCGTAACGTCGATGCTGGGGCAAAGACGGCGGCTGACATCACTGCTACCACTGGGAATCAAAATATTCACGTCGCCGAACTTGACCTGACCGACCGAGGAGCGATCGCTAAATTCATTGCCGCGTGGAATGAACCAATACATATCCTCGTCAACAACGCAGGGGTAATGGCATTGCCTGAACAGCACACACCCGAAGGCTGGGAGATGCAGTTTGCCACCAACCACCTCGGACACTTCGCTCTAACACTCGGACTCCACGATGCTCTGGCGGCGGACGGTGCTGCGCGCATCGTGTCTGTCAGTTCTAGCGCCCACATGTTCTCGCCGATTGTATTCGATGATATCCACTTCGCGTTCCGTCCCTACGATCCGTGGTTGGCATACGGGCAGTCCAAGACAGCGAACGTACTCTTCGCTGTCGCTGCTACTGGACGCTGGTTCAGAGATGGCATTACTGCCAATGCCTTGATGCCTGGGGCGATCGCCACCAATCTCCAACGCCACGTTGGTGGTATCCAGACCTCGGCAGAATTGCAAAAAACACCAAAGCAGGGTGCTGCCACTTCAATTCTGCTGGCAACCTCCCCCTTGCTGGAGGGCATTGGTGGTCGCTACTTCGAGGACTGTAACGAAGCTACGATCATTACCCAGAGAACTAAAGACTACAGTGGTGTTGCCCTTTACGCCCTCGACATGAACAACGCCGATCGCCTTTGGGAGGAATCGTTGCGTCTGCTCGCTTGATCTGATGTTTTTGAGGAGGAAAATCGCGATCGCGACAATAAAGCCATTTTCTCAAGCAGGAGTCATTGCACAAGTAAACAATGATTATTGATGTGCTTGTAAACAACGCAGGTTTATGCATTGCTGGGTGCTGTTGAGGAAGTGAGCGATGGGCAAATCCGCGACCAAGATGATTTTCATCAGTTCATAACACCCTTTATGCCGCTTGAAAACTGGTCTATTACTTAAAAGGAAAACTCAAAACTATGAATTTACAAACAACTCAAACCACCACTACTGCTGACGAGTCGGCAATCCGTGCTTTCCCTAAGTCTTTGGGCTTTTATTAGTGCCATTCGATACTGGGACGGGTCGAATTCTTGGGTGTTCACTGTTGTGTCATGCAGTGGGTGAAATGATTTCGGCGGTACAGATGGTAATGCAAGCTCAGATGCCCTATACCGTTTTGCGCGATCGCGTTTTAACTCATCCAACAATGACTCAAGGGTTAAATCTGCTATTCTCAAAGTTGTGATGCCACAGAACCGATAACACTTCAATGGTTCATACAAATCCAGAATCCCCATCAGATTAACCTATGAAAAAACTAGAGGGAAAAATCGCCCTTGTCACGGGTGGCAACAGTGGTATCGGTCTTGCCACAGCCAAAAAGTTTGTTGCTGAAGGTGCCTATGTCTACATCACGGGTCGTCGCCAAGTCGAACTGGATGCTGCGGTGGAAGCCATTGGTAAAAATGTTACGGCTGTACAGAGCGATGTTTCTAATCTGGCAGACCTCGATCGTCTGTTTGGCACCATTGAGCTTGAACTTGGACACCTTGATATCATCTTTGCAAATGCTGGCGTTGGACAAATTGCCCCACTTGGAGCAATCACTGAGGAACACTTTGACAAAACATTCAACGTAAACGTCAAAGGTTTGCTGTTCACCGTACAAAAGGCTCTGCCACTGTTACCAGAGGGCGCTTCTATTATCCTGAATGCTTCGATTACTTCTATAAAAGGTACGCCAGCTTTCAGTGTTTACAGCGCCACCAAAGCCGCCGTGAGATCATTTGCTCGGAATTGGATACTCGACCTCAGAGAACGGAAGATCCGAGTGAATGCCATTAGCCCTGGTGTAGTTCCGACTCCTGGTTACGATCATTTGGGACTGAATGACCAGCAGTTGCAAGAATTCGTGGATAACCAAGCTGTCACTATTCCATTAGGGCGAGTCGGCACACCTGATGAGATTGCCAAAGCGGTTGTTTTTCTGGCTTCAGATGACAGCAGCTTTGTGAACGGCATCGAGTTGTTTGTTGATGGTGGTATGGCACAGATTTGAAGTCCTAAAGAAGTTAAAAATGAAGCTTATTTCTGTTAATGTTGGCTTGCCGCGTGAAGTGACCTGGAAAGGAAAACCCGTCCGCACTGGAATTTTCAAAGAGTCGGTCAATTCAAGAGTGATGGTGCGTGAACTCAATTTAGATGGCGATCGCCAAGCGGATCTCACCGTTCATGGTGGAGTTGACAAAGCCGTATATGTTTATCCGTTTGAACATTATGAGTATTGGCAAAGTGAATTGCCTGACACAGAGTTAACACTGGGAATCTTTGGTGAAAATTTCACAGTTACAGGATTTAAAGAAGAGGAAATTAATATTGGCGATCGCTTTAAAATCGGCAGTGCGGAACTAATGGTGACTCAACCGCGCTTACCTTGCTACAAACTAGGGATTCGCTTTGGGCGATCGGATATGGTGAAACGATTTCTCGCCAGTCGTCGCACCGGATTTTACTTTCGGGTTTTGCAAGAGGGCGAAGTGGTCGCTGGAGACACTTTAGAGTTGATGAGTCGAGATACCAACAATATTAGTGTTGCTGATATCACTCAGCTTTATGTTCGTGAGCGAAGCAATCCAGAGTTACTGTATCGTGCTGCTGAGCTGGAAGCGTTACCCAAAAGCTGGCGAGACTACTTTCAGGAGCAGATCCGTCAACGCCCTTCGGGCGGGGAAAAGGGTAAAGGTTAAAGGGGAAAGGGAACCCCATAACTAAACTTAGGGGCTTGATACGAGGACATTGTATTTATCGTACTTACATCTTTTTTCCTTCTCCATGTTGAAAAACAGGGGCTTGCGCCCTTTCCCCCTCTTCCATCGTCAGGATGTGAGATAGATCGACTTGTCGTAAAACACCATCATGTCACTTTTATCACTTACAAGAAGTAATCCCATGACTACATATCGCACAGTTTCTATCGATGGTTTAGATATCTTTTACCGTGAAGCTGGTTCTCGTAATAATCCGACGATTCTGTTATTGCACGGCTTTCCAACTTCCTCTCACATGTTCCGCAATCTTATACCTGCCCTCGCTGATAAATTCCATCTCGTTGCTCCTGACTACCCTGGCTACGGCAACAGTTCGATGCCATCTGTAAATGAATTTGACTACACGTTTGATCGCTTGGCTGAGATTGTGGAGAAATTCATTGCTGCGATCGCTCTTAAAAAGTACAGCCTTTATGTAATGGATTATGGCGCACCGATTGGCTATCTGATTGCCGCTAAATATCCAGAGCGCGTGCAATCTCTGATTGTTCAAAATGGCAATGCTTACGAGGAAGGTCTGCGCGAATTTTGGGAACCAATTAAGGCATACTGGCAAGAGCGATCGCCTGAAAATGCCCAAAAGCTCAAATATCTTGTCACCCTGGAAGCGACGAAGTGGCAATATACCAACGGTGTTCGCAATCTAGAAGCGATCAGCCCCGATACCTGGACTATCGATCAACATTTCCTCGATCGCCCTGGTAACGGTGAGATTCAACTGGCACTGCTGTATAGCTATGGCACCAATCCACCGCTCTATCCCCAATGGCAAGAGTATTTCCGCCAGTATCAACCCCCTACCCTGATTGTTTGGGGCAAGAACGACTACATCTTTCCTGCTAACGGTGCTTATCCCTATCAGCGTGACTTGAAAGACGTTGAATTCCATCTACTTGATACCGGACATTTTGCTCTGGAAGAAGATGGGGATGCGATCGCAAACTATATCGATCAATTTCTAACATCACGACTGCAATCCGTTCTCACCTGAACGGTGGAAATGATGGATTATCCCAGCATCGCTCATGCTCAGGTATAAACACTTTAAATAACAATACCTTCGCCAAAAAAAGAGTATGAACAGAGAGGAGTGATGTAGTAAAGATCGGCTGGAATCGTCAAAAAATGACCAAATAAAAAATACCTACCTTTGTAAGAACTTTTATTGAAAAATTAAGAGGATTGGTCATGGTAGCAATCGATACAGCACCGTTAGAAAACAGCCTGGGATTTCTAGCTTTAGGAGCTTATATGTTCCTGCTCACTTGGCACGTTTGGGACAAAATGTTAGAGCATTGGAGCTATTTAAGCCCGATTGGGCTAGTAGGGATTGTCACGACAACCCTTTTATTTCTGATGCGACGCTGGATTGCAACATCGCAATAAATAACAAAAAGCGAAAGGAAAAGCGTTCTCATCTCAAATTCCAGAAAAAATTACTCTATGGTACCGCTAGTCTCTGACACCGTTACGCAGTGGATGCAAGTCAGATTATTCTCCGACTCGCACAAGGAATGTCTTGTTATGAGATCGAAACAAATTACCTGGAAATGTTCAGCAGCATTGGCAATCAGCACCCTAACGATCTTGGTTGGTAGTAGCAGTTGTGTTAGCCTATTGTCTTCCTTCCGAAACGCTAGTGTTGCTACTACCTCTGTTGCAACCACTCAACCCTTACGTTCTATCCAAGGAAATTCAACTTGGGTTTACGCGATCGCAATCAGCCCTGATGGACGGACTTTAGCGAGTGACAGTGCTGATAGGACAGTCAAACTCTGGCAAATGCCCACTGGTAAATTGTTGCACTCCCTAATTGGACATGATGGAGTTGTGTGGTCAGTGGCTTTCAGTCCCGATGGCAAGAGATTAGCTAGTGGTAGCAATGATAACACTATCAAGTTATGGGGGTTGCCTGAAGGCAAACTCTTGGAGAATTTGATCGGGCATGAGCGAGGCGTGCGACAGGCTCTGGCAAGCAAGGGCACGAAATGGTATTACATTACTGGAGCCAGAAATCTAGAAAACCTCAGTCCCGATACCTGGACTCTGGATCAAGCACTCCTCGATCGCCCTGGCAATGTAGATATTCAATTGGCATTAAATCAGTTATCAGTTATCAGTTATCAGTTATCAGGCGTATGGTGGGGGATTTAGACCCGCCACCAACGCATTCCACCTCTTTGTGGGGGACTTAAACCCAGGGATAAATAGATCACTGATAACTGTTTACTGTTCACTGTTCACTGTTAAAATACGACTACCAGTCCAATGTGCGGTTATATCCACAATGGCAAGCTTACTTGCGCCAACATCAACCACCGACGCTAATTGTATGGGGCAAAAATGACCAGGGCTTTTTAGTCGAGGGAGCTTATGCCTACAAACGCGATTTAAAAAACTTAGAGTTTCATTTGTTTGATACAGGGCACTTTGCTCTGGAAGAAGATGGAGACGCGATCGCAGACCATATTCGTCGCTTTCTCACCACTCACGTTGTAGAGAATACCAAGCTAAACACTAGTAATAAATAGTTTTGACTGGGAAACGATGTCGATAAAAAGTGATTGTGATTCCATAGCAGGCAACAGGCAACAGGCAATAGTCTTAAAAGTCGATTTGCTTCTAGGTTTTGCGATTAGCTTATGTCCTAACATCTGCTTCAAGTGCTATACAATTACTACTTATTAAGCAGCAGTGTTAAACCAATTCGCAATTCGCAATGGGCTAACGCCCCGCTCCGCTAACGCAATTCGCAATTACGTTTTGTGACGGGGATTTAGACCCCGACACAAAACGTGCTGCCTATCTTGCTGGGGACTTAAACCCCCAAAGTTCGTTAAATCAATTAACTAACATCTCAGCACGTTGTTTACAATTTATTAAAGGAGAATGTCATGGTTGCTCAAGCAAACTCCCAAGCAGCAAAAATTCTCGAAGTTGCCGACGATCCACGTCTTTCCAAAGGAACGAAGGAATTTTTGAAAGTGCTGAATTCAGGGGGTGTGGCGCTGGAGAAACTCACAGCGCTCGTTGCACGTCAAGTTCTTGTAGATGCACAGGCTTCCGTTCCAGTAGACCTTTCAGGCATTGAAGAGTCTGAAAAAACGATTACTGCTGACGGTTATTCAATTACCCTTAATATTGTACGACCTGAAGGGGTCAAAGGCACATTGCCTGTTTTCATCTTTATTCATGGTGGTGGTTGGGTGCTGGGTGATTACCCAACACACAAGCGCATGGTTCGCGATCTAGTTGTGCTTTCAGGGTTTGCAGGTGTCTTTGTTAACTATACTCGCACGCCAGATGCTCAGTACCCACAGGCAATCAATGAGATTTATGCTGCGACCAAATGGGTTGCCGAGCATGGCGAGGAGATTGGCGTGGATGGCAAGAATTTGGCAGTCGTTGGCAACAGTGTCGGCGGTAACATGACAACTGTTACTGCTTTGAAGGCGAAAGAAAAAGGAAGGCCACACATCAAACTGCAAATCCTGATGTGGCCCATTGTAGATGCGGATTTTGAAACGAATTCTTATCACGAATTTGGCGATCAGCGTTTTCTGACTGTACCAACGATGAAGTGGATGTATGACATGTACATCGCTGACCCAGAAAAGCGCAAAGACATCTATGCTTCTCCTTTACAAGCGACGGTTGAGCAACTCAAAGGCTTGCCCCCGGCGTTAATTGTGGTTGCAGAGAGCGATATCTTGCATGACGAGGGCACAGCCTATGGACGCAAGCTCGATGAAGCTGGGGTCGAGGTAACAACTGTGCAGTACAACGGTATGATTCATGACTTCGGACTACTGAATGGTTTAGCCGAGTTGCCAGAAACCCGTTCTCTATTTGTTCAAGCTGCTGCCCAATTGAAGAAATATCTGCAATAGGATGCGTAGTTTACCGCCGCAGGCATCGTTTCCCGTTATGCCAAAACCTCGCAGGTTTAAGTCTGTAAACGAGAGGATGCGGCAATATTAGAGATCGTGATGAGAACGCCTCGATCAACTTGAGGGATGCCCCTTTCGACAAGATACGGTTGGCTTAACCGAAATTTACGCCCGTTGACAAGAAGATGCCGACATCCTTGGTGGACACGGGAAGAAATCTCTATTCTTAGCTTTGGCTAAGTTTAGGTAAGTATTTTGAAGCACGTTAAAAAGTGGGAACGCTGCCAATACTACTTGGTTTGAGACGTTGGCGAAGCGTCTCGGAACGAGAATCGCGATTCTACCGCTTACATACTATAGATGAACAACCCTGAAAATTCTCGACTACCCCTGCCGCCTTTTGATAATGAATCCGCTATCCAAAAAGTCCGAATCGCAGAGGATGCTTGGAACACACGTAACCCTGAACTAGTATCACTGGCTTACACGTCGGATAGCATTTGGCGCAACCGCTCAGAATTTCTATCTGGTCGTGAGGCGATCGTTGAGTTCTTAACACGTAAATGGCTTAAAGAATTGGACTACCGTCTAATCAAAGAGCTTTGGGCTTTTCAAGACAACCGCATTGCTGTCCGATTTGCTTACGAATGGCATGATGATTCCGGTCAAACTGATGGACTTCTGAAGGCGATCGTGGATGCAGATACAGGTCGTATTCTAGGGTGTTCCTTGTTGTGTCATGAAGCAGGTGAAGTGATTTCAACGGTGCAGATGGTGATGCAAGCTCAGATGCCCTACACAATTCTGCGCGATGGTATTTTAACTCATCCCACGATGACCGAAGGGTTAAATATATTGTTTTCCAAGTTGTAAGGAGACAGCAATTGCAAACCCAAGGACTTATCAAACAAACGATATTTCACTCTTGAAAAAAGTAGATATAGCATGATTAGTAAAACATCTAAAATCAGTATTATTGGTGCAGGTAATGTAGGTGCAGACGTTGCAAACGCTTTAGTCCTACTCGGTAAATGTGTCAGGGTCGTCCTTTTTGATCGAACCTTATCAAAAGCTGAGGGGCAAGATGCACAGTTAACTCGTAAAATAGCGCATGGCTCACGACCTTAAATCTGGAGCATCTATCATAATTTCTATGCGTTCAATGCAAGCCAGAATTTCAATTAATCGAGCGTAGTGATAGAAAATTTTCTATCTAAATAAGCGAAAAGTTCTTGGGCTTTATGCAAGACTTCTATCAGTGCATCCTGCTGATATTGATGGCGCTTCATGGTTGCATCAAGTATTTTGAAGCGTTTATCATCGCTGGGATGCTCTTTTAGGGGACTTTTTTTATTGACTGTGTGAGAGTCCATACTGGTATTTTAAATATTTTTAGTATTTACGTGGTGTAAGTGTGCGATCGCAAGGTACGTGTTATGTTAATACGTTGGTTTGCAAAAATTAACCTTCACCGAATCTGAGGCTGTTATTGCTCCTAAGTTCTATAACTATCGTTATAGCTCAACAAGTTGAGGAAGTTGTGAGGATTTTACCAACCCGATTTTAGTTTTTAAAGGTAAATTATTATGAACTAATTATCAGCGTTTATATTAGGTTATACTATCTCTAACCCTGATAAATACGTTAACTCTGGGTTGTGCTTCAGCTATTTCAAAGCTAGATACAGAATGCTTTTTAAATTTTCGGACAGGTCTATTATTTCCCAGATTGAGCATTACCATCACCAATGACCTATCAACTGCCTAGCCAACATCGTAGTAAGGTTTAACAGTGAACAGTGAACAGTAAACAGTTATCAGTGATCTATTTATCCCTGGGTTTAAGTCCCCCACCTCCAGGTGGAATGCGTTGGTGGCGGGTCTAAATCCCCCACCATACGCCTGATAACTGATAACTGATAACTGATAACTGATTTAATTGGCTACTGCCACCAACCTAAGAAGCTAGCGATCGCCATTGAGCCCAACTTGCTTCCTGCGCCTAATCTTAACCCGAGCTGACGTTAATTATTGTTTCTGTAAAAATATAGAGTCCTCACAAAATCTTTATATTTAAAGATTATTTTATTGAAAGACTCAATTATGCTCTAGAGATTATGCAATACCTTTACTATCTGACCAATGCTAGTCCATTCGTGAGAGGTTAAGGTCAGATACCAAAAACTAGCGATCGCTTCTGTTTTCCCATTCCGCCTAATTACCCCGACTTGCAAGCGGCTCCTTTGTTATGCGCTGGATTGATTGGCTATCGGGCATTTAGGATGGTAAAGGATGCCAAAAATATTGGTTTTTACGGCTTTGGTTCTGCTGCCCATATTTTGGTTCAAGTCGCTAGTTATCAAAATCGCCAAGTATTCGCTTTTACTCGTCCTGCCGATACCGAAGGTCAAGAATTTGCAATTAATATTTACTTATTTCCTGCATGTCTCCCTCCTTCGCTGTCGCATTGGTCGGGAGACTGTCGTCAACTCGCTGGCAATTCATCTCAACGCCTAAGAGTCCGATAGGCGTCAGGCAACATGGCTGTTCTTGCTAAAAATTGTGTTCTTTTACAGGATTAACAATAGAAGTGCTGGAGTGATGCCAGCAACTATACTACTAATTGCAATTATTAGCCCGTCTTTTTCAATCAAGCCAAGACAGATCAAAACGATGATGATTGCTGGAAGCATATTACCAAAAGGAATTGGCAAGGCAATGATCAAGCCAAGTGATAACAAAATCACGCCAACACATCGTTCAGCTTCCGGGCTGGTAAACAACGACCATCGAGGTTCAAAAAAACATTCCAGCTTTTCTAGAAAGGGTATGACCCCAGAAATAATTTGCTGAGAGTATTCTTGTTTGAAGGGCTGATCTAGTACCCAGTCGGGCAGCCAGGGCTTCTGGAATCCGAGTACTAACTGACCTGAAACCAGCATTAAAGGCATGGCAACGAGGGCAGAAATTCCCGCAATTGGCAGAGGTAGGGCTTCAGGCAAAGCGCAGATCAGCAGTGTTGAAGCAAACGCCCGATTCTCCATCTCGTTAAACAAATCCCGTAGGCGTACCTCATCACCTTGATGCTTTTCCAGAAATCGTTGCAACACTTCAGACATTCGCAGAGCGTTGTCAGAAGTTTCAGGGTTTTGAACCAAGAGTATTTGTGTATTCAATTTATCTCACCACGATACAAACTTTGGTTTTGATTGTAACAATCTCAGATACAGGGTTATTTCATTCCAAAGATTGAACTTTAATTATTTGAGGGTGAAATATATAATAACGACCAGAGATGACTACCCTGGAGGATTAAAGTTACTGCCCATATTAAAATACTGATACCAACAGCCGCAGCAGAAATATCTTTAATTATACGAATCCGCTCATCTTGCCGTTCTTGCAAAAAATCACATAAACCTTCAATTGCGCTATTAAACAATTCAGCTATCAACATTAATCCTGTTGCTAAAACAATCAAAGTCAGATCAATCCACTGTCGAAGAAGAAAAGAAATACCTAAGACTAACATAGATAAAATTAGTTTGTAGGCAACACTAAACTCAGTGGCTACAGCTATCTGGAGACCTGATAAGATTACTTTCAGCTTTCGGATAGGATGAAAACCAGATGTACGAAACTTGTTAGACATAATTGATAGATTGATCATCCTTTTTCTTTTTTAATGACTAATAAATTTTAGTTCTCTATCAAAATAGTTTCATCAGGTATGGTTGTAAAATACTGCTCAAAGCTTGATGCGATCTATCTTCTCCATTGATTTTGCATTCCAATTATATAGAGGTGGCGTGTTTGATAAATTTAGTAACATTTCACTTCAACACCTTCTCAAATCGCTACAGCTGCAAAAACTAACAACAGTAATCGCTCAAATCCCCTTCAAACTACATCACTCACAAGTTGAGGTTATCCTCTCACACTGCCATAGACTTTTTTATTAAGTTATATGATTACGCTTACGACTGAGTAAGAAAGTGAAGAAATGTTGCTGGCACAAAGAAAGGGAAGTGCCTCTAGCAGAATACAACACTCAACGTCGCAGATTAGCAATGGCTTTAGCACCCCGTCAACAAAAATATCGCCTTCATCGTTATCCAGTTACCACAATACAAGCTTTGGTCGAGCAACATACGGAACTTCTTACTGTGCTTGAGTCTCAAGCCCTGAAATACCAATTAGATAGCTAAGGAGTGTATCTGATGACCGGGGTTTGATTGAGATGTTGAGTGAACTACCTACATCGCCCTGACGGGTCGATGTAGGCTTCTGGCACATTTTTAATGTTTCCAGAACTTCCTTCGAGGTACTATTAGTAGTAGATTCAGTTACTACCAGATTCCCTCTAGGGCGTTTTATTGTTGGGAACAGTCCCAGCCCAACACGCTTTATGTTGATCGAGGCATTAATGTCTCGATCAACAATCAGCAATTCTTTTTCATCCCAATACTCACGGATATTGCAATCAGTGAATATAAATTCATCACGATATGCGAGTAGTTGAGATGTATACGCAGGTTTTGCCGCTATTGTCCTAGCCCCAGCTTTTCCAGCTATGTATTCTAGGACTTTGAAAAAGTTACCGAAAGCAGCATCATTCCAGGATTTATTCAACCCAGACTTAGCTGATTGACCATTGGGGAGATAACTGCCATCCTCATCCTGTTTTGCCTTATTGCGTTTTGATAAAGCTTTGAGATTAAGGTCTTCATGTACAAAAACCTTTTTACCAGTTCTGACAAGAGCATGGGCAGTTTTAAAAGCGTGGTCTTTTCTTGCTCTAGCTATACGCTGATGTTCTCTTGCTTCACGCTTTGCTAGTTTACGTCTTGCTCTACTACCCTTCTTTTTAGTAGCTTTGGATCTTCTAGACAAAGAGTTAAATACCACCCATCAGACTTTAAAGTTAGCAGCGCATTTTTAAGAGCAAATCCTTTAGGCAATGGTCGGTGCAAACGCACTTTTACCCGACCTTTGAGTTTAGAGAAAGATACAAATAACCAGTTTTTCTCTACACGCTCTATAGTTATAGCTTGCCCTTCTATCTTCATGGTGCGGTAACGAGCAACGTTTTTGAATCGTGGTTTGCCACTACGATTACCGTTACCATCGCCCTTAATAAAACGCCCAAAAGCCAAGTCTACCCGTTTGCAAACATCTTGCAATGTTTGGGAGGGTATGCGAGAAAAATCTAGTAACTCACCAGAATGAACAACTTTCGTCAAATCTTCTTTGATAAAAGGCAATTGCTTTTTCTGAGAGTAAAAATTAGGATTATCCCTTAACTGAGGTAATGGACAGATTAACGGACAAGCGTTAATACTATTACGGTTATTTTCCCACCAATCAAATCTATCTCCTAGTTGCTTGTTGTACCAGTATCGGCAGACTCGCAACCAATAATTGAGTTCTAGTTTTTGATTGGTATTTGGGTAGGCTCGATACTGGTAATTAAGCAACATAATTAAGCTACAACAACTGCAATAAAACGAGTAGGACGGTTAAGTTTGTAGTCTACTGTGCGCTCATCAATATATTCACCAAAACAGTGCTGAGTGCCGAGTAACGAGTGCTGAGTAAAAAGTAAAATTAATTGCACTCAGCATATAGGGTCTGAATCCTTACAATTTATTTATGAAAAAAATAAAAATATTTTTTTTGAGACACGTAGTGCAAGAAAAAATACGTCCTTGTTTTCAATCCCCTAGTTTTAACTATGGGGTTATACTCAGCACTCAGCACTCAGTACTCAGCACTACTGAAGATGATTTACATAGCCTTTAACGTAATCACCAACACGGGCATCGAACTCTACAGTGTCTCCAGGTTTTAAGTCTAGAGATTGGATTGTTTTGCCGACAGTGAACCAGATACCAGATATGGTCTGTAACTTGCTTGCCAGTATCTACAAGACACACATCTTTAAACAGTATTGTTGGTTCTGGGTATCCGTTATAGTTGGTCTTTTTACTGAACCGTTCAACGGTAGAATGGGTCATATTTTGTTGCTAGTTGTGGTGGCGTAACTATCTCAACCTTGAAGCAATATATTCAAGCTCAAGATAAACCTGAAAATGGCGACTCCGACGCGGGAGTACCCGCTAACGCTTCGCTATCATCGACCCACAACCAAGTCAATCCTGCGGATTGAATTGGTTGTGGGTCAATTCGTCATCGCCCAAAAATTCATCCCACACTGCCTTCGGTCAGATGTGGGATGAATTTTTGATTAAGCTAAAGATTTACTTTATAAATGGTCTCTAAGTGATCTATATTTTTAATTTTTGTTTCTGAGGTTGTAAACAATTTTTCTCCCTCTACAATATTTTTGATTTTTTTAATTATCTCACTTTTTCGACTAGAATTTTCTAAGCATTTCTACTTAGATATATCCTAGAATAACTCTGTAGTTCTTTATGCTACTTTTGAAGTGTAGGATATGGGATATATTTATCTATCTTTAAGAGGAGTACAGAAGCTTTTCAGGGAGTGAAACTTTAAATATAAAGTTTAAGAATTTTGAATAAAGCACATAGTCATAAAATAATTTTTGTATTATTTTATACACTATTTAATTTAAGTATAGAAAAGCGCTTGTAATTATGACAACTCAATTACAAAAAATTAATTATCAAATTGTTCATGCAGTTGCTGGACGGATTCGCATTAATGTTCCTCGTCTTAAAGAAGATGCTAACTACGCCAATAAGTTACAGCAAGCTATAATGTCTCTCAACGAAGTGACAGATGTACGTGTTAATTCTGTTAACGCTTCAATAATTGTTAAGTATAATTCCAATGGTAGTGAGAATAAAACCATACATAGAAAACTCGGAAGCTGTATTCAGAAAGCTGATAGTATAAAAGCAGAAGTGTCATTTTCCTCTGAGTCTCTTGAATCCGTAGTAGAAGAAAGCGAGAAACATAACCTCCTCAAAGCAGCTCCTCCTAGTATTGAGCAACCTAAAAATGGTATTTCTAAAGTAATAAGTAAGTCTTTGGGAATCCAGATGCCCGAAGAATCGTTAGCAGAAATTGATCAATTTCCCTTTAATGTTGATCTAGCAAGGAAAGTATTTGAGATTGGGATTCCTGCACCATACATACTACAACCCCTAAATGCTCAACTCGACAAGTTTGAAGCAGAAAACGAGAAAAACACAGATTTGCAGCAGATCAAAGTTAATCTTGAAGCCTTTTTTCAAGAGGGAGGATTTTTAATTAAAGGTAAAGCCAATGGTCAATTCAGAGAAACTTTAATTATGAATCCTATCACTAATAAAAAATATTATAGCCCGTGGATTTCAATTACTGCTGTCGGTTTAGCAGAACTTGAGGTAAAGATAGTAGATGAAACAATCAATGTTAGTCTCTCTAAACTAAGCGCCTCTGGTGCTTCTGGTAAGTGGTATAAAAAATTAGTTAAATATGCTTTTGAGTATATTTTAAAAAGTCAAGTAATAGATATCATTAACGATGCTTTATCTAAAATTAATGGTGTAAAAATTCAGCAACTTTTCTTTAATTTAAAAGGAGATGAAAAGTTACGTAAATCAACTCAAGAGCTAGGTTTAACTGCTGAAAAAATAGATGAGTTATTGGAATTAGTTGAGGTAAACGCCAGAGTATCTTCTGATCATTTATGGCTATATGTTCAGCTTTAAGTTGTAGGTAGCAAAGTTTCCTGAGCAAAGATCCAGCGATTAAAGGAGCGATGAGCTTTCGCCGCACCGATGAATTAATTGTGCAATCACTCCAGTCCAGTCAGTTTGCCCGGATTTCTCACCTGACTTTTCACGGGAAGTCCTCAAGCCTCGAAAAAGCGTGGCTTTTTCCACAGCCTAATTATCAATAGCTCTGAGTTAATGAAAATAGCTAACGGAAAAATCAGGGTTTAGGAAACCGCTAAAATAAGCTTTTCCACATGCCGTGAAAAGTCAGAGCAGCATCTGGGGTTGAATGCGTCCTGTGCTTCCCAAAGCATCGGTAAGCGCAGCAGCGATCGCAGGTTGTTGAATATTTTCTACTGGATCGTCGGGTAAAATGAAGTCGGCTGGAAGTGCTTCCCAAGTAACAGTTGATTATTTTTGGATGGGTTAACTTGTAGAACCATAAAAATCAATTATGTAAATCTTAATAGTGGGAAACTTTTTGTAAAAAATTTCTGACTTCTGTTGGTTTGCAAAGAATAATAACTTGCTGGTTTGGTGTTAATTGACTAAGCTTTTTGATAATTTCAGGACGACGATTAATTGGGTATGACCATACATATTTGATAAATTCCCAGTTCAATCTTTCAGGACACTCTGATCCCATATCAGGTCTGGATTGTCCAGCATACATGAAGCGACGTTTAATGATTCGTGCCAAACACAAAATCCGGGGAAAATCCAAAAAAATGACCGTATCTGCAACCGATAAACGAACGTCAAGAGTACCGCCATAGTTACCATCCATAATCCAAGATTCTCGTAGGGTTAGGTCTTGGACTATGCTTTGCCATTCAGCTTTTGGAGTCTCAACCCAGCCAGGATTCCAATACCAAGCATCCAAGTGAATCACTTCTAAGCCTAAGATGGTTCCCAGTTCGCGGGCTAAGGTAGATTTACCAGCACCCCCAGAACCAATAATTAAGATTTTCTTCACCTTGTGTTTGCATCTTCCTTTTCAAGCTCATAAGGGTAAGCATTGCTCACCCAAATAACCGTCTTCAGGGCAACTCAATACGCCGCTACAATAGTACCCTAAGAAGGATTATGCCCAAATATTGATACTATGACCACTGCTACAACCGTAAAAACTGAGTATGAAGCGATTATTGGTCTAGAAACCCATTGTCAGCTGAGTACAAATACCAAGATTTTCTCTAATAGCTCTACAGCATTTGGTGCTGACCCAAATACTAACATTGACCCGGTTTGTATGGGTTTACCCGGAGTCTTACCTGTACTCAATGAAAAAGTATTAGAATACGCCGTCAAGACTGGTTTGGCGCTGAATTGTCAAATCGCTAGATATAGTAAATTTGACCGGAAACAGTATTTTTATCCTGACTTACCCAAAAATTACCAAATTTCTCAATATGACCTACCGATCGCAGAACATGGTTGGTTAGAAATTGAGTTGGTAGATGCTGAAGGGAATCCTATTCGTAAACGCATTGGCATCACACGTCTGCACATGGAAGAAGATGCTGGAAAATTGGTACACGCAGGTAGCGTTGGCGAAGCCTCTCGGAACGAGACTCGCCTTTCTGGTTCTTCCTATTCTTTGGTAGATTATAATCGTGCAGGTGTACCGTTAGTAGAAATTGTCTCGGAACCTGATTTGCGTTCTGGATTAGAAGCTGCTGAATATGCTGAAGAGTTGCGCCGGATTGTCCGGTATCTCGGCGTGAGTGACGGTAATATGCAAGAAGGATCTCTACGCTGCGATGTCAACATTTCTGTGCGTCCAGTGGGACGAAAGGAATTTGGCACTAAAGTAGAAATTAAAAACATGAACTCGTTCAGCGCCATCCAACGGGCGATTGACTACGAAATTGAACGTCAAATCGCCGCCATCGAAGCAGGCGCGAGCATCATTCAAGAAACTCGGTTGTGGGAAGAAGGCGCTCAACGCACAAGTAGTATGCGGGTGAAGGAAGGTTCTAGCGATTACCGTTACTTCCCCGAACCAGATTTAGCACCAATTGAGGTGACAGATGAACAATTAGAGCAATGGCGTAGCGAACTACCAGAATTACCAGCCCACAAACGCCATCATTATGAAAGTGAGTTGGGGCTTTCGGCTTACGATACGCGAGTGCTGACAGAAGATCGTTCCATAGCGGAATATTTTGAAACTGCGATCGCATCTGGAGCAAATCCCAAAGCTGCTGCAAACTGGATTACTCAAGATATCACCGCCCATCTCAATAAGCAAAAACTCAGTATTACTCAAATCGCCCTAACTCCCACAAATCTAGCTGATATCATCACTCGGATTGAAACGGGCAAAATTAGCAATGCTCAAGCTAAAGAAAAGTTGCCAGATTTGCTCACTGGTATTTCTCCTGAAAAAGCCTTTGCAGGTCAAGAGTTAATCACCGATCCTAGTGTATTACAACCCATCGTTGATGAAGTTATAGCTGCCAATCCCAAAGAAGTAGAAAAGTATCGCAACGGTAACACCAACCTCAAAGGCTTCTTTGTCGGACAAGTTCTGAAAAAGACAGGTAAACGTGCCGATCCTAAGCTGACTAACGAATTGGTAGAGAAAAAACTGAACGCCTAGTAGGGGATCAGGGGCAGGGGAGACAAGGGGACAAGGGGACTTAAATCAGAACTTGCAACAAGTGTTTCCCCTTGTCCCCAATTCTCAAGAGTCCCCAAGTCCTCTTTCCCATGCCCAATGCCCAATTCCCAATGCCCAAGTACGTAATTTCCCGGTGATTCTTCACGAATTCTTCATATAAAAACTGGTGACAGCCCCCATACCTAAAATGGTATGCTGTGGTAAGTAGATGCACCCTGATGATCTGGAGAGCTGCCTAAGTAGCTCTCTTTTTTATTTGAGTTCTGTGGTATTTACGTAAAAACTTTATCAAATTTTTAGAAATAATTTGAATAGATAAGTATTAACCCTTACGGCATGAGTGATATGGTGTAATAAAAAGATGCACCGTAATGATCTGGAGAGCTACTTGGGTCGCTCTCCTTTTTTGCTTTTGTCTTTCGTCATAAGAAAGGTAAAAACAATTATGCTAATTGCCAACTAGTGCATTATTATTGCCATCAGCAAATAAACTCACAATAAAAGGGAGTGGGGAATGGGGAGTAGGGAGTAAAGGAAGCAGGGGAAGTAGGGGGAAACGAATAACTCTTAACTTCTAACTCAGCACTTTTCAAAAGCACAAATTGACCTATCCAATTTGATAGTTGTAA